>CAYXKV010000001.1:0-66481 GCA_964464975.1 uncultured Candidatus Saccharibacteria bacterium
AAAATGCTAAAATGCAGACACGGAATTAGTGTCTAAAGAAAGGGGTCCACTACATCTTGTTTTGGCTTTTCTTTCGCCTTTTTGTCAGCCTTCTCTAGCTTTTCTTCTGTTTTCTCTATTTTATCTTCTATCTTATCTTCATTCTGACCAACTCCTAGCGGCGGAACAGAATTATTTTTGTCCTCATCTTTCATACAAAAACTATAACACGTGAGTAATAAATATAAAAAGTACGGTTTACCATGAGCCTGTCGAACGGCTTAATATCATTTTCTTAACGGCTCAAACACCGGTATTTGAGCCGTTAGGCATTATTGGAGTAAAATTGGGTTTTATGGTTATGAAAAAATTGTTTTTTGTTGTATATTTTGTTTGATGGACAAAAAATATAATCATCAGGAAATCGAGAGTAAATGGCAGAAAAAGTGGGCTGAAGAAAAAGTTTACCAAGCGCCCGATAAAGCAGAGAATAAAGATAACTACTATACGCTTGTAGAATTTCCTTATCCGTCCGGAAATCTACATATTGGGCACTGGTACGCCTTTGCCGTGCCGGATATTTTTGCCCGAATGAAGAGAATGCAGGGTTACAACGTCCTATTTCCAATAGGTTTCGACGCTTTCGGACTACCGGCTGAAAATGCCGCCATCAAGCACGGCCTTGATCCAAAAAAATGGACTTATGAAAACATCGCCCATATGGAGAAACAGCTCCAGAGCATGGGAAACTCTTTTGATTGGTCGCGCAAAGTAATTACCTCGGATCCAGAGTATTACAAGTGGACACAGTGGCTCTTCCTCAAGTTTTATGAAAAGGGGCTAGCATATAAAAAGAAGGCATCGGTCAACTGGTGCCCCAAAGACCAGACTGTTCTCGCAAACGAGCAAGTGGTTAGCGGTAAATGCGAAAGGTGTGGCACTGAAGTAGTGCAAAAGGATCTTGATCAGTGGTTTTTCAAAATCACTGATTATGCGGAGCGCTTGCTCTCTGGCCTTGATAGCCTGAAATGGCCGGAGGCAATAAAGGAAGCCCAGAGAAATTGGATAGGGCGTTCTGAAGGAGCAGAGATCAGTTTTAAGCTGATTTCAAGTAGCGAGCATCAAGTGACGAGCATCAAGGTGTTTACGACGAGGGCGGATACTTTGTTTGGGGCGACATATCTTGTATTGGCGCCAGAACATGAAATAATCTCAGAACTAAAAAATCAAAACGCAAAACAACATCTTAAAATTCAAAATTGGGAAGAAATAGAAAAATATGTTAAGAGCGTGAGAAACAAGTCTGATATCGAGAGGATTTCAGACACCAGAGAAAAAAGCGGAGTTGAATTGATAGGAGTAAGAGCGATTAATCCAGCAACAGGGGAAGAAATTCCTGTCTGGGTTGCAGACTATGTTTTAGCAAGCTACGGCACTGGGGCGGTCATGGCCGTACCATCCCATGACGAGCGCGACTTCGAGTTTGCAAAAAAATTTGATTTGCCTATAAAGCAGGTGATAGCTCCTCATATAATTGACCTTGATAACCCACCTAAAGAAGGGAAGAGGTGTGCCCCAAGGATAGTGGTCCAGGGAATTGTAAGGCATTGGGAAAAAGATGAGGTCATACAAATTGTTTGGAAAAAATTCCCATGGAAGACATTTGTCATAGGCGGAGCCGAAGAAGGGGAAGACCTTGTTGAGGCGGTAAAAAGGGAAGTCAGGGAAGAAACAGGTTACAAAAATTTTAAAAATGTAAGGCCCCTTTCATATGAAATGAGATCTGAGTGGTATGCAAGCCATAAGGACGAAAACAGATACGCCCACATGAATATGTTTGAAGTAATTCTCGCAGATGGAGAAAAAGAAGAGATTGATCAAGAGGAAAAAGAAAAGCATGAAGTGGCGTGGGTGCCTTTCGCTTCAATACCAAAGAGCTACGCTCACGTAGGGGAACTAAAAGATATTTGGGAAGGACTCAACATAGAGGATTATCCGAGATGTTTTCAGGGAGACGGCATACTCATAAGTTCTGGAGAATTTAGTGAAATGAAATCGGAAGTAGCAAGAGAAAAAATTGCGGAGAAGTTCGGAAAGAAAGCAGTCAAATATAAATTGAGGGATTGGCTCTTGAGCCGCCAGAGGTATTGGGGGTGTCCCATACCGATAGTGTACGATCCCGAAGACAAACCGCACGCAGTGCCGGAGGATTATCTTCCGTGGCTTTTACCTCAAGATGTAAAAGATTTTGCACCCAAAGGGGAGTCGCCTATCGCAACTTCGCTAGAGTTCAAAGAGAGGACAGAGAGAATTTTTGGAAATGGCTGGAAGCCGGAGTATGATACCATGGACACTTTCGTAGACTCCTCATGGTACTTCCTTCGATATTGCGATCCTCACAACAACAAAGTGCCCTTCGACAAGCTCAGGGCAGTAAACTGGATGCCGGTCAAGAGATATTCGGGCGGAGCGGAACACACTACCATGCATCTTCTCTATTCCAGATTTTTTCACAAGGCTCTTTTCGACATAGGCCTTGTCAGTGAGCCGGAACCTTTTGCAGAGAGGATGAATCGCGGGCTTATTCTCGGCCCCGACGGGCATAAAATGAGTAAGAGCAAAGGCAACGTCATCGATCCGGATGAATGGGTGAGGAAAGTAGGGGCGGATACTGTGAGGACTTACCTTGCATTCATCGGACCTTTCAATGAGGTGGGGCAGTATCCGTGGGATTTGGGCGGAATTGCAGGTGTACGCAGATTCTTGGAAAAAATTTGGAGAATCAGCTTAGAGCTTGAAGCTAAAAGCTTAGAGGAAAAAACAAACGGAAAAAACCTCCAAGCTAGAAGCTCCGAGCTAGAAGCTTTGTTGCACAAAACAATAAAAAAAGTTACCGAAGATATTGAGACTTTTAAATTCAATACGGCAATTTCATCTATGATGATTTTCGTAAACGAACTTGAAAAAAATATTATACCACACGAAAAAAGCCAAGGGTTCCCCTTGGCAATGGAGGAGATGGGGATGTTTTTGAGGATACTTGCACCTTTCGCTCCGCATATGACGGAAGAGATCTGGTCTAAAAATTTTGGATACAAAATTTCAATTCACCTTGAACCTTGGCCTGAGTATAACGCAACAAAGATTTTGGATGAAAAAATTACAATAGTTGTACAAGTGAACGGCAAAGTCAGAGCGAGCTTCAAGGCAGAAGTGGGAATTTCGGAAAAGGAGGCGCGTGAAGTCGCCCTTGAAATGCCAGAGGTCAGTAAGTGGCTAATTAAAGCCATAAAAAGGGTGATATTTGTGAAAGACAAGGTCATTAATTTTATAGTTTAGTTTGTGGTATAATTTTTGTTTGACAAAACATAGGCTTGTGATATTGTAAACGTGCAAAATAGTTATATTTCGTTTGTAAAAAATTAACAATAATAAAAATATGAAAAAAGAAAACTCGAAAAACATGACATTCAGCCTCTCTTTTAGCCCCAAGCAGGTGGTTAAAAAACTTCTTTCTTCGCTACCAGCGCGCGCGCAGGACGTAGTGGTAGGGCGCTTTGGCCTTAATCCTAACGGTGAAGAAATGACCTTAGAGGCCATTGGTAAAAAATACGGCATTACCCGCGAAAGAGTTCGACAGATAGAAAATTATGCGATCAATCATATTCGCAAATCTCATAATTACGAAAAGGAAAAGGCTGTTTTTGAGGAACTTAAAAACGTGATCAGGAAAATGGGCGCCGTCGTGTCCGAAGAAGATTTGCTTGATTATCTCGGCAAAGACATAAGCACCCGCAAATCGGTTTACTTCTTGCTTGTTGTGGGGGACGATTTTAACAAGCTCAAAGAAGATGTCGAGTTCAAGCACCGATGGCATATAGATAAGGAGCTCGTGGAGAGGATCCACGACGCTTTGAGGAAGCTTTATCAAAATCTTGGAAACGACGAGATCATTCCCGAGTCGGAAATGGTGTCCTCGTTCCTAAACCACATCAAAGATCTTTCTGATGATTACAAAAATGACGAGATCGTTACGCGATGGCTCTCAATTTCAAAAAATATTTCCAAAAACCCTCTCGGCGAGTGGGGCAAGACCGAGTCCTCAAATATTAAAACCAAAGGAGTCAGAGATTACGCATACCTTATATTGCATAGACACGGGTCGCCGATACACTTTCGCGAGGTAGCCAAGCTAATAAGTGACGTCTTCAAGAAAAAGGCCCACGTAGCCACCACCCACAACGAGCTTATCAAGGATCCGCGCTTCGTACTCGTTGGGAGAGGACTTTATGCACTCAAGGAATGGGGTTATGAGACCGGAGTAGTGCGCGATGTAATAAAAAACATCCTAAAAAAGCACGGCCCTCTTTCCAAAGAGGATGTCCTTGAGAAAGTTTTGAAAGAGAGGTATGTGAAGCCAAACACGGTCATGGTAAATCTCCAGAACCCCAAGCACTTCAAGAGAAACAAACAAGGCTTATACACTGTGGTCTAAATCCTCCTGTGATATAATTGATACATGCTTGATTTTATTCCCGGCGAAATCTGGGACAGCTTCTGGCTTGCAGTCCGTTACATCATCGTATATTTGCCCCTGTGGCTGCCCGTCGCATTTCTTTATGCGGCTTTTAATGCGTGGATAAATTACCGCCGCGAAGTCTTTTGGTCGAAGCAAAATCCAGTTCTACTTGAAATAAAGCTACCGAGAGAAATCGCCAAATCGCCGGCGGCTATGGAGATAGTGCTGGGCGCTTTTTTCCAGACCGGCGGTGAAGGTACCTGGATAGACAGGATCTGGAAAGGCCAGACAAGGGCGTGGTTTTCACTTGAGATCGTCTCCCAAGGAGGCAGGGTACGATTTTTCGTATGGACATGGACCAAATTCAAAAACCTTATTGAGTCGCAGATTTACGCCCAGTACCCCGGGGTCGAGGTCTATGAAGCCGAGGATTATACCATTCCCGAATATTATCATCCGGAAAGGAAGGAGATCTGGGCTTGCCAATATGCCCTGACTCAGCCGGACCCGTATCCGATAAAGACATATATTGATTATGGGCTGGACAAGGACCCCAAGGAGGAATACAAGGTCGACCCTATGACTGCAACCATTGAGTTTCTGGGATCCATCACGGAAGGGCAAAATATATGGGTGCAGATACTGGTGCGGGCGCACAAGAAGAGGAGGTTTGCGGATATTTTCGGTGAAAAAGAGGATGTTTGGAAGGACGAAGCTAAAAAACAAAAGGATGAGATTATTGAGAAATTAAAAGTTAAAAAAGAAGAAGGTGGGTTTCCAAGAATTCCATCCAAAGGTGAAGCGGAGGTGATAGCGGCGCTTGAAAGAAGCATTACCAAATTGCCTTTTGACTGCACCATCAGAGCCCTCTACATCACAGAGAAGGACAAGTTTAATTCGGCAAATATCGGCGGCATCACCGGAGCTTTCAAGCAGTACGGCTCGCTCAACTTAAACGGCTTCAGGCCTGCCGGATGGATGACCATCTTTGATTATCCGTGGCAGGAATGGTTCGGAGCGAAGGAGAAGCTCAAGCCGAAAGTTTTGGAGGAATACAAATTAAGGAGGTTTTTCTTTTCTCCCTACAGAGGCAAAAAATTCTATTCCAAGCCGTTTGTTTTAAATACCGAAGAGCTTGCTACGATTTTCCACTTCCCCGGAGCAGTCGCTGCTACCCCGACTTTGGGAAGAGTGCCTTCCAAGAAATCCGAGGCTCCGGCAAACCTTCCAGTATAAACATATGATTGACAGACTTAGGCGATACATAGAGCGCTTTGTGGGGCTTCTGATGCGTAGCAAAATTGCGGAACGATTTGTCCCGAAGTATTCAAAACTAAATATTAGGCTTTTCGTAAACAAATCGCATTTTATAACCATCGATCTAGGCAGAGTGATTTCGATTTTACTTCCGATTATCTTTTTTTTGCTTCTGTTTTACGTGTCTATCTGGAAAGCTCCGAGTCCGTTCCCGGACCATGCGCTAGTAACGGTCGAGCGGGGCGAATCGCTCGGAAACATTGCGAAATCTTTTAAAGAGAAGAGAGTGGTCAAAAGCGACCTTTGGCTTCGAGCCCTCATCATCCTCATGGGAGGAGAAAAAAAAGTCATTGCCGGGGATTATTATTTTCCCGAACCGAAAAATGTTTTTCGCGTCGCTTACATGCTCCACAGCGGTAACTTTGGTCTGATACCGGAGAGATTTACCATTCCCGAAGGGCTTTCTTCTTACGAGATAGCCAAAATCCTAAAGGACAGGCTACCCTCGTTTGATGAAGAAGCTTTCGTAAGCGAAGTTCAAAGTAGTAAGAGCGAAGGATATCTTTTCCCGGACACATACTTTTTTATGCCAAACATCAAATCAAGCGACGTGATTCTCACTATGCGAGAGAATTTCGCCCGGCAGATCAAGACATATGAAGCCGATATAGAAAAATTTGGCAAGACTTTAGACGAAGTGGTCATCATGGCCTCCATAATCGAGGATGAAGCGAACGGCACTCTCGAATCAAAGCGCATCGTTTCCGGAATATTATGGAAGCGGCTGCGGCAGGATATGCCTCTTCAGGTTGACGCGCCATTCATCTACTACAACGGTAAAAATTCTTACACTTTAACAAAAAATGATCTGGGGGAGGATCATGAATACAACACCTATGTCCGCAAAGGGCTCCCCCCGACGGCTATCACCAATCCGAGCATTGATTCCATCCGAGCGGCCGTCGCCCCGACCAATAACGATTACCTATACTTCCTTTCCGATAAGAAAGGCAACCTCTATTACGCGAGAACTTTCGAGGAACATAAACTGAACAGGGAGAGATACCTAAATTAGTTATAAAGTTATAAAGGCAAAAGTTTTTAAAGATAAGAAAAGACCGGACCAACGAGGATCCGGCTATGAGTGCCTGACTTACTCAGACTAGTTTTCTTGCAGAGATTTATTTTTTATAATAACCTGGGCTCTATGAAAAGTCAAACGATAAAAAATCATGAATCTGGAATCTCAAGTCCCAAATCTAAACCTAGAGTCTTTGTCGGTCTTTCTGGGGGGGTGGATAGCGCGGTTAGTGCGGCGCTTTTGAAGAGGCAAGGTTTTGACGTGACCGGAGTTTTCATTAAGGCTTGGGATCCTGAAGGGGATACCCTTGCCCCGCGAAGCTTCAGCGGAGTGGGGTGCGGATGGCGCGAGAACAGGCGAAGCGCGATGAGGGTGGCGGCCATTTTGGACATACCTTTCATTACCCTCGATCTGGAGAAGGAATACAAAAAAGATGTGGTTGACTACATGATCGAAGAGTATAAAAAAGGAAACACCCCTAACCCGGACGTAATGTGCAACAAGGCAATCAAATTCGGGCATTTCTTGAAGTTTGCTCTGGATAATGAGGCGGATTTCGTAGCTACGGGACACTACGCACAGAAAGCAGCCAGTAGCAAGCAGCCAGTAGCCAGGAGAGGAGGAAAAAAGAATCTTGATTCCTCGATGCTAGATACTAGCTACTGGCTACTAGAAGGAGCCGATAAAAACAAGGACCAATCGTACTTCCTCTGGACCTTAACTCAAAGGGAGCTTCGTCACACTCTTTTTCCCGTCGGACATCTAAAAAAAGAAGAGGTGCGCAAGCTCGCAAAAAAATTCGGCTTGCCCCAAGCCGTCCGAAAAGACAGTCAAGGACTTTGTTTTTTAGGCAAAATAGATATGAAGGAATTCCTGAAGAAATATGTAAGTTCAAAAAAAGGGAGTGTGCTGGACGAAAAGGGAAATGTAATCGGTCGGCATGAAGGGGCAGTTCTCTATACCACGGGCGAGAGGCATGGATTTACAATTACTAAAAAGACGGAAAGCGACTCGGCCCTTTATGTAGTGGGCAAAAATGTAGAGAAAAACACCATAACGGTAGCAAGCAAACAGCAACTAGCATCAATGGAAGAAAGGAAAGAAACCGAAAAGCCCTTCCCCCTGACCCCCTCCCCAAAGGATAGGGGGATAGGAGGTGGGCCCGTCATATTTATCAAAAACATAAATTGGATTTCGGGCAAAACTCCCGACTTAGACAAAAAATACTCTTGTCGGCTAAGATACAGGCAGGAAAAAATTTCCTGCAAAATAAAATCAGAAAAAGAAATTGAGTTAGACTCTCCTGAGCTTGCTTCAAGCGGACAATCGCTTGTAATTTACGATGGCGAGACCTGTCTTGGAGGAGGAGTAATATCTTAAGCGCCCCTGCTTTCGCGGGGCGCTCCATCACATCCTTCCCGCTGACAGCCGCGCAGAAATGATGAGTCTGATCGGTGCCAGAAAAAACAAGAGAATTTTGACTAACATGCTAGTTTGATTCAATCATAATTCGCTGATACAATCAACTTTTATGAGAGATGCCGTATATATTCTCAAAGCCACGGGAGAGAGGGAAGCTTTCGACTCCCAAAAGCTCTTTGATTCGCTTACGCGTTCAAGCGCAAGCGGGCCTGTTGCCGAAAAGATCGTAAGCCATATCGAATCGGAGCTCAAAGACGGCATGAGCACCAAGGAAATTTATAAGCACGCATTTGAGCTTCTTGACAGAGAGGAGAAACCGGCTGCGGCGAGATATTCTTTGAGGCGAGCCATCATGGATATGGGGCCGACCGGATTTCCGTTCGAGCAGCTTGTGGCGGAAATCTTTCGGGCAAGGGGGTTTGAGACCACCACTGAATTTATCGCCAGAGGGGAGTGCGCCGAGCACGAGATAGACATCACCGCATGGAATGAGAACAAGCTTGTTTTTGTAGAGGCCAAATTCCACAACGAACTGGGCCTCAAATCGGATCTCAAAGTAGTGTTATACATCAAGGCCCGATGGGACGACCTTTTGAGCATGAAGTTTGAAGGCTTCGGAGAAAACAAGCGCTCTTTTGACGAAGGCTGGCTTGTTACCAATACCAAATTCTCGCAGGCAGCGATCGACTACGCCCTCTGCCGCAAGATGCGCCTTATAGGATGGAATTATCCGAGCAAGGATAATCTTCAGGATCTTATCATAGACGCGGGGCTTCACCCCATCACATGCCTCAATTCTTTGAGCCACAAGGAGAAGCAGACACTTATGGGTTTAGGGCTGATACTCTGTAAGCAAGCCAAGGAAAACCAAGATATCGTAGCTCAGGCAGTATCTCAAAATAAAATCATCCGCATGCTTGATGAAATCAATTTGATGCAGAAGTAGAATGGCAAATTTTTACAGGAAAAAACTTTATGATCCGAATGCGGAGGAAGCATTCAGAGTGAGCCGATCCAAGATCGATCTTTTTTTGGAATGTCCCAGATGCTTTTATCTTGACCGCAGGCTCGGAGTAGCCAGACCACAAGGATTTCCTTTCAACCTGAACAGCGCAGTCGACATTTTGCTCAAAAAAGAGTTTGACATCCACCGCAGACAGAAGACCCCTCACCCTCTCATGGATTCCTATGGAGTAGATGCCGTACCTTTCGGGCATAAAATGATGGATACTTGGAGAGACACGTTCAAAGGAGTGGAGTATTTACATGAGCCTACTAATTTCGTAGTTTTCGGCGGAGTGGATGATGTCTGGCAGGACAGCAAGGACAATCTCATAGTTGTTGACTACAAAGCCACAAGCAAAGATGCAGAAGTGACTCTCGACGCGGAATGGCAGGATGGCTACAAAAGGCAGATGGAGGTCTATCAGTGGCTTTTGCGCCGCAACGGTTTTAGCGTTTCGGACACCGGATACTTCGTGTATGCAAACGGTCGGCGCGACAGGGAAGCATTCGACGGCAAACTGGAGTTTGACGTTAAGCTTATTCCTTACACGGGCAAGGACAATTGGGTGGAAAAAACCTTGCATCAGATGAAGGAGTGTCTGGATTCTGATGAAATTCCTAAATCCTCCGCAAACTGCGAATACTGCAAATACATAAGAGAGGTAACTAAAACAAACTCCGCACATGAACACAAAAAGTGATTTCATAGAACACTTGAAAAAAACGCGAGTTTTAAAGACCGAGCAGATTAAAAATGCTTTTGAAAAAATCGACCGTAAAGATTTCGTCGATCCGGATTATGCCGAAGAGGCTTACGAAGATTATCCGCTCCCCATAAGCTACGGCCAGACTATTTCACAGCCGACAACCGTTGCCTTTATGCTCGAGCTTTTGGACCTTAAAGGCGACGAAAAGGTACTCGATGTAGGCTCCGGTTCTGGCTACACCACCGCTCTTCTTGCCGAAATCTTAAACGTCGGCGGAGAAGTTTTGGGGATAGAGCTTATTCCGGAGCTTGCAGAAAAAGGGAAGAGAAACCTCAATAGGTATAATTTTAAGAATGCCAGAATCGAGCATGGCGACGGCAGGAAATTCGATAAGGATGAAATGTTCGACCGCATTTTGGTAAACGCTGCATCAGACGACATACCGGCAAATTTTACCAAACTTTTGAAGCCCGGAGGCATTGTGGTCATACCAGTGAGACACTCGATAGTCAAAATCGAAAAGAATAGCAATGGCGACTTGAGCGGCAGGGAATTCCCTGGATTTTCTTTCGTCCCACTGAAATAACTTGTGCTTAGCACGTAGCACCTAGAAACTAGAACTCAGAACATGAGAGCTTTCAAACAAAATGTGCTCAATATTGTAAAGGGGATACCCAAAGGCAAGGTGATGACTTACAAGGAAGTCGCCAGAGCTACAGGCTCACCTCGGGCATATCAAGCCGTCGGAAATATTTTGAACCAAAATTATGATCCTCGCATTCCGTGCCACAGGGTCATCCGCTCCGACGGCAAAGCCGGCGGATACAACCGCGGGAAAAACAAAAAACTAAAAATCCTAAAATCAGAAGCGGTCAAATTCTAAAAATAAAATTACAACTTTTTTACGATCGTAAGGATATTGTAAATGCATTTATACAAAATGTGCGCTTACCCGTCCGAAGTCTTGACGAAGGAGAGGCCGCATGAAAATAAGCGATTCTAAACCATTAATTTTTTTGGTAAGATTGCATTATGTCGCAAACTATCGAGGAAAGGAGAGAAATGATGAGAAAAATAAGGGACGAAGTGGTCTCTCTCAAGGAGTCGCCCCTGTATGAATTCAGGATTGAGAACAAAAACCTTCCGGTTATCGGAGAGGGCAGCCATTTTGCAAAGATAATGTTTATTGGAGAAGCCCCGGGCAGGAACGAAGCGAAATACGGCAGGCCCTTCTGCGGCCGCGCGGGAGATATTTTGAATGAGCTACTTGCTGGTGTTGCTATAAGAAGAGAGGATGTTTATATAACAAACATAGTCAAAGATCGACCACCTGCAAACCGGGATCCTTTACCAGGCGAAATAGAAATTTATGGACCTTTTTTGGATAGGCAGGTTGAAATTATTGAGCCAAAAGTTATTGTTACACTCGGGCGTTATTCGATGTATTACATAATGCCCAAATTCGGTCTAGAATTTGAATTGGAACCAATAAGCAAAAATCACGGCAAAGTTTTTGATGGGCAAGCCAGCTATGGCCCTATTAAGATCGTGCCTCTCTATCATCCAGCTGTCGCTGTCTACAATAGGCACACCTTGGATTTACTCAAAAAAGATTTTGAAGTTCTCAGGGAATTGTAGTATGGTTTTCACATGAAGTATAAAACTGAGTGGGATCTGGGGTTAATTTATAAAGGAGATGCTAGCCCGCAGGTCAGAAAGGATTGCACCGCGATAAAGAAAGCATATCTTGCCTTCGCCAGGAAATACCGCAAGGACAAAAAGCACCTCAAGGATCCGAGGGCTTTGAGGCGTGCCTTTGAGGAATACGAAAGGCTTGGCAAAAATCCGGCAGGAGAGCGCCCGATAATGTATTTCTCCTACCGCAAGAGTCTCAATTCCCAGGACAATGAAGCGGTAGCAGAGCTTATGAAGCTCTCAGATTTCTTCGCAAATCTTTCAAATGAGCTCGAATTCTTCATGCTCGGGCTCGGCAAAGTCGGGAAGCCCGTGCAGAAAAAGTTTTTGAAGAGCAAAGAGCTTAAGCCGTTCAGGTATTTTCTTAAAAAGCTTTTTGAGAATGCGCGGCACCATCTTTCCGAGCCGGAGGAGAAAATAATGAACCTGAAGAGTCTACCTTCGCATGGAATGTGGGTTTCCGGCTTTTCGAGGCTTCTTAACAAGCAAACGGTGGTATTCGAAGGCAAGGAAATACCGGTTTCCGAAGCGGGGGTGCTCATCCCCACTCTCGACACTTCCAGGCGCAGAGCATTGCATCGCGACCTTATGAGGGTTTTTCAGGGTGTTTCCGACTTTTCAGAAAGCGAGTTGAATGCAGTAGTGACAAACAAAAAAATTAGCGACAAGCTACGCGGGTTCAGGACCCCATACGAGTCGACGGTCAAAACTTATGAGAATGATCTGAAAACTGTGAAAGACTTGGTTAGCGAAGTTACCAAAAACTTCCACATTGCACACAGGTTTTTCAAGATTAAGTCAGAGATGCTCGGCGAAGCGAGGCTCTCATATGCGGACAGAGCGGCGAGGGTGGGGGAAGCGCTTGTAAGGATGCCTTTCGAACAGGCGGTGGATAAGGTGATCAGATCCTTCAGGGAAGCTCACAGGGAATTCGGCGATCATATTGAAGAGATGTTCATAAACGGCGAGGTTGACGTCTTTCCAAAAAAGGGCAAATCAAGCGGAGCATTCTGCTCGTCGAGTTCCACTCTTCCGACATTTGTTCTCCTAAACCACGTGGACGACTTCCGTTCGCTTACTACTCTTGCCCACGAGATGGGCCACGCTCTTCACAGCAAATATGCCCAGAAGCAAAGACCGATTTATGAAGACTATACCATTTCCGTCGCCGAAGTTGCGAGTACATTTTTCGAAAACCTTGTTTTTGAAAGCGCCATGGAGGAAGTGGGGGAGAAGGAGAGGATGGTCCTCCTGCACGACAAAATAAATGACGATATTTCTACTATTTTTCGCCAAATCGCCTGTTTCAATTTTGAAGCGAAACTTCATGAGACCATAAGGAAGGAGGGTTTCCTTCCAAAAGAAAAAATTGCCGAGATGATGAACAATCACATGAAAAGCTATCTTGGACCTCGTTTCGATTTGGAGGCAAGCGATGGATATTTCTTCGTAAACTGGTCCCATATCAGGAGCTTTTTCTACGTTTACTCATACGCCTTCGGCCAACTTGTGTCAGACGCTCTCTATGAGATGTACAGAGAGGATAAAGGCAACATCAAAAAGGTGATAAAATTCATGGAAGCGGGAGGTTCGGAAAGTCCAGAGAACATTTTCAGGTCGGTAGGCATAAATCCGGACAAGAGGTTTTTCGAAAAGGGTCTCAAGAAAATCCAAAAAAATGTGGCGCTCCTCGAGCGCCTTTGGATCGAAAATGGCCCGGACCCCAAATTTTTGACACCGATTCTGTATAATTATCAGCAATAATGTCTAAAAAATTAATTAACAGAATCAAATATGAAAATTCACAAAGTTGCCCGCGAGGTTAAGGAACAGATCCTCAACCGCATTAAAAACGAAGGGGTCTCAATTGCTAAAGCGGCAGAAGAACATGGCATATCTGACCGAACCATCCATGGCTGGCTCAGGAAAAAAGTTGAAGGGTATCCGGTCATGTCAGACGTGCTCAAGCTCAAACGAGAGAACACCGCTCTCAAGGAGCTCGTGGGTGAGATCACCTTGAAGCTTTCTGAAACCCAAAAAAAGAATTGATACAAGAAGAGAGCAAAACTTCCAAAACTCTGAGGGCCACAGAGTTTGGGGTCTCGAGGCAAGGTTTGTACTACAAACCCAAGAAACCGGACAAGGACTGGCAGCTCAAGTGCCGAATCGAAGAAGTACTTAGAACTCCGGGCAAACACTCGTACGGCTCCCGAAGAATCGCCTGGGAACTCAATATGAACAGGAAGCCGATCAAACGGATAATGAACCTTTTTGGCATCAAACCATATCGTCGCAGAGGCGGAAAATGGCTTAATACAAAGAAAATCGAGCACAAGTTCCCTAATCTCTTACTCACTGAATATCCATCGTGTCCCAACAAAATCTGGGTCTCGGATTTTACCTTAATCCAGTATTACAACCAAAAGATATACCTCTGCACCGTGATGGATTTGTGGAACCGAGAAATCGTTGGTCTCTCCGTTTTGACCAACCACAGTCTTCAGCTTGTACTCAACGCTTTCCTCTCCGCTCTCCACAATCATCCGAGACCGGAGATCTTCCACTCCGACAACGGATCCGAATACGATGCCAAAGCTTTCGTCCAGATGCTAACTGAACTCAATGTTAAAATCTCCCGCTCCAAACCAGGTTGTCCTTGGGAGAATAGCTATCAAGAGTCATTCTACGACAAATTCAAAATTGATCTGGGAGACCCCAACCGCTTCGATTCCCTTGGCGAGCTCATCTACAACATCTATCATCAAATATATTTCTACAATCACGAGAGAATCCATTCTGCTCTTAAAATGTCGCCGATTCAATTCACAGTTTTTTCCCAAAATGCTAAAATGTAATCATAGAATCAGTGTCTAAAGAAAAGGGTCCACTACAAAACAAGAAATCCTTCTGAACAAGAAATGAAAAATAAAAGAAATAAAAATTCGAAAAACGACATAAAGAAAATCGCGAACTTTCTTTTTGAAGTAGGCATCTTAGCCCGTACCCCGCGCAGCGGCTTTCACTTTTTGGGAACCGGACACCAGACTGTTGCGGAGCACATAAACCGCGTTTCTTATATCGGAATGATGCTTTCCTTCATGGATGGCGGCGTAGATGTTTCAAAAGTCTTGCAGATGTGTCTGCTCCACGATATCTCTGAAACGCGCATTTCGGATTTAAATTACGTCCACCAAAAATACGTCGAGCGCAAAGAGCGGGAGGCTCATGTCGATATTGCCAAAGCCGTGCCTTTTGGCGATAAATTCCTTTCGCTTATCGACGAATATGAGGAGAGGGGGAGCAGGGAAGCTATTTTAGTCAAAGACGCTGACAATCTGGAGTGGATTCTTGCCCTCAAGGAAGAGGTAGATACAGGTAACAGCCGCGCTCTCGACTGGATTGTCCCTGCAATAAAGAGGCTCAAGACTAAGGAAGGGAAAGCTATCGCAAAAGAGATAATGAAAACCGACTCCAACGACTGGTGGTTCGATAAAAAGAGCCAAAAAAGCAGTTGGTGGGTTAATAGAAATAAAAAATAAAACATGAAAATTTTTCAAATATTCGTGACAATTATGGGAGTAGTTATGTCTCTCGGATATTTCCCGCAAGCCTATAAAATATGGAGAAGTAAGTCTTCTGAAAATATTTCTATTCCAACTTTTGTAATATTCGCCATTGGAACATTAACTTGGCTCATTTATGGAATTTTGATAGATGACATCATTGTCATACTAGGTTTTGTAATAGGTGTGATTGGTTCCTGGTCAGTGTTGTCCTTGTCTATTTTTTATAATAAGAAGAAAGAAAAACTAGACGATATTTCATAAATTGATTTTTGGCCCTATTTTTGCTTATTTCTAAGGCAAAGATATACGAAAAATATGCTATCTTAGTAGGTATGAAATCGGAAGAAGTAAGAAAAAGATTTTTGGAGTTTTTCCGGAAGCGGGGGCACACTATCTTGCCCAGCGCCTCCCTTGTGCCCGAAAATGATCCGTCTGTGCTTTTCACTACTGCCGGCATGCAGCCTTTGGTGCCCTTTCTTATGGGCGAAGAGCACCCCGGAGGCAAAAGGCTTGCAAATGTCCAGAAGTGCGTCCGAACAGGAGACATAGACGAGATCGGCGACAACACGCATCTGACTTTTTTTGAAATGATGGGCAACTGGTCGCTTGGCGATTATTTCAAAAAAGAAGCCATTCTGTGGAGCTTCGAACTTTTAACTGACAAGAAGGACGGCTTCGGGCTCGACCCGAGAAGGCTTTATGTCACCTGTTTCGAGGGCAATTCGGATGCACCCAAGGATGAGGAGTCTGCCGGAATTTGGAAAGACATTTTTGAAAGGAAAGGGATAAAAGGGGAGAGGATATATTTTATGCCTGCTAAAAACAACTGGTGGCAACCCGGACCAAACGGCCCTTGCGGTCCGGATACCGAGATGTTTTATGATCTTACGGGCAAGCTCATAGAGGGAATGAACAAAGAGGAGTTCCTGAAAGCAGACGAAGATCAGAGAATCGTTGAGATCTGGAACGACGTCTTTATGGAATTTTTGAAAAAGGACGATCAAGTGGTCGGCAAACTTGAGGTCAAAAACGTCGATACCGGATCCGGGTTGGAGCGGGTAACTGCCGTGCTTCAAGGTAAAAGAAGTGTTTTTGAGACCGATCTTTTCGAGTCCATCATTTCAAAAATCAGGGAGCTTTCAGGAGTGTCAAAGGTGCCCTTTGACACTACGAAAGCGGAGAGAATAATTGCCGATCATATAAGGTCTGCCGTGTTTATGGTGGCAGACGGTGTAGCTCCTTCAAACACTGATCAGGGGTATGTGTTGCGCAGGCTCTTGCGCCGCGCCGTTAGATACGCAGATATTTTAGGATTTGAAAGGGGTGGGTTGAGTAAAATTGTCGATCCGATTGCAGAAAAGTACGGTGGAATTTATCAGAAAATCGAAAACCAAAAAACGAGAATTAAAATTGAAATTCAAAACGAGGAGGAAAAATTCAAGAAAACTTTAGAAAAGGGAATGAGGGAGTTTGAAAAGATCGTAAAAAACAAAGGCGGAATTTCAGGCGAAGACGCTTTCAATTTATATCAAACTTACGGATTCCCGTGGGAGCTGACTAAGGAACTTGCCCAGTCAAAAGGGATTTTACTGATTGGGATCGGCTCCGGATTTGAGACAGAATTTAAAAAACACCAGGAGTTGTCTAGATCCAGGTCGGAACAGAAATTTAAAGGGGGACTGGGGGGGACTGGAGAAATGGAGACCAAGTACCACACCGCTACCCACATCTTGAGACAAGCACTGGAGGATGTATTGAATGAAAAAATTACTCAGAAGGGAAGCAACATCACGGCTGAGCGGCTGCGGTTTGATTTCACCTTTAGTCGCAAGATGACCGAGGAGGAAAAGAAAAAGGTTGAAGACTTGGTAAACCAGAAAATTTCTGAAAATCTGCCGGTTAAAAAAATTTTGATGAAAAGGGAAGAAGCCGAGAAAACCGGAGCAGCTCACGTGTTCGGAGAAAAGTACGGTGATGAAGTGAGTATATACTATATTGGGGACACTCTCCACACCGCTTGGTCAAAAGAATTTTGCGGCGGCCCACATTCTCGCAATACCGGCAATTTAGGGAAATTTAAAATTTTGAAGGAAGAAGCGGTCGCCTCCGGCGTTCGTCGCATTAAAGCAATTCTCGAATAATTTTCTTTTAAGAATTTCAATGGTTTCCACAATTTGATTGAGGAAAGAGTAAAACGGCGCTATAATCGTAATATGCCAACAAGAATCAAATTTGACGATGTCACTCCTCCTGAGAAAAGAAGTATTCGCAACATTCCCATACCCAAATCAAGCAAGCGCAAGCAGCCCATCATCATTACTCCGGAAAATCAGGTACAGCTGGAGCCGAAAAAGGATTTCATACCACTTAATCAGGTCAGGGAAGATATAGTGGAAAAGAAGGATCAGGCGGTCTACCAATATTATTACCCGCAGGCTGAGTCGCCGGTCACAGAGAAGATCAACGAGTATGTAGAGAAACCAAAGAAAAAAAGGCGTTTTCTTTATGCTTCCATTGTAGTGCTTGCCGTCTTAGCTTTTATTTTCGGTATGATGACGGTTTTTGCCTCTGCCACAGTTGAGGTCACCCCGAAAACTCTGATTGTATCCGTTTCCGACCCGTTAGTCCTTGCTCTCGACAATACAGTCACCGGTGCGCTGCGTTATGAGGTCGTAAGGCTATCGAAGACAAAGACGGTCTCCCTCAAAGCCACCGGAGAAGAAGCCGTGGAAACCAAAGCAAGCGGTAAAATAATTATCTACAATAATTTTTCCGAAGAGCCGCAGAGGCTTATTGTCCGTACGAGATTTGAAACTCCGGAAGGTTTAATTTATAGGATTGCCGAATCAGTGGTAGTACCAGGCAAAACAGTCAAAGGCACCGTTGAGACTCCGGGGAGCATTGAGGCAGTGGTTTATGCGGATGAACCGGGAGAAAAATACAACATAGGTAAGACTGATTTTACAATTCCAGGCTTTAAGAATGATGCTTCGAGATTTAAATCATTTTATGCAAGATCGGCTTCAGATATGACAGGCGGCTTTATTGGCAAGCGTAAGACTGTTGAGACTTTTGAGAAGGAGGCGGCTTTCAAGTCGATCGATGAACAGCTGCGGTCTGAGCTTACAATGGAGATGGATACTAAGGTACCGGAAGGGATGGTCATGCTTGACGGTTCCCAGATATTTGAGTCTTTTGAGTCATCTCAAAATGACGACGGCTCGTCAGTAACGCTAGGCAGGGAAGGCATACTTTATACTTTGATTATAAACGAAAAGGATCTTTCTGATAAATTAGTGGCTACTTATATGGCCTCTTTCCCCGCCTGGCAGGGCATAAATGCTAAAGTTATGGAATTTTCCGGATTAAAAATCTCAAAAAAGCCCGACTCCTTCGGTTCAGGAGGCAAAATAGACATTGAGGCTTCTGGGAGCGTAAAGGTAACTGCAGATTTGGCTACTGACTCAATAAGCGAAATACTTTCCGGCAAACCCAGAAGAGAGGCCGCTATGCTTATTGACGAATTTGGAGGCATCTCAAGCGTCAAGACCACCATAAGACCTATGTGGAAGAGATCCTTCCCCGGTAATCCTTTGAAAATACACACAATTCTTACCTATCAGGAGTCTTCCCAAAATTAGCTTGACACACAAGGCTCAAATATGATAGCTTTGTCTTGTTGTTTTATTTTTAAATGGCAGATAAAAAAAGGCAAGATGTAACGATAGGCACGGTCACGGAGACGTTTCCAAATGCGCTTTTCCGTGTCAGAATCACCGAAAACGGCGACGAGAAGGTTATCTTAACTTATCTGTCAGGAAAAATGAGGCTCAACAGGATCAAAGTCATTATCGGCGATGCTGTTGAGGTCGTGCTTGATCCGTACGGCGGGAAAGGCAGGATTGTAAGAAGACTCGACAACAAAAACACGGCCGTTAGTTAAATGAAGGTAAAGGCTTCGATCAAGAAGATGTGTTCGAAATGCAAACTCGTGCGTCGACGCGGTGTTTTGTTTGTTATATGCGAAAGCAACCCCAAACATAAGCAGAGACAGGGTTAAAACAATATCAGAAGAATGAGAATTTTAGGTATAACATTGCCGGACAATAAGAGAGCGGAGATCGGCCTTACGACCCTTTTTGGCATCGGACGTTCCAAGGCACAGCAGATTTTGAAACAGGCAGGTGTCGATTTCGGACTAAAGATAAAGGATTTAAATGAAAACCAGGAAAAGGAAATAAAAAAAATTATTGAGACTATAAAGATAGAAGGTGATTTGAAAAGAGAGATTTCGGGCAACATAAAGAGGCTCAAGGATATCAAATGCTACCGAGGAACAAGGCACGAAAGGGGACTGCCAGTGAGAGGTCAAAGGACCAAGACCAATTCCAGGACCAGGAGAGGCAACGTAAGAAAGACCATGGGCACAGGAAGAAGAGCCGTGGAGAAGAAGTAGCCCCACCACTAGCACCTGCCCAAAGAGGAGGGGATAAAAATATAAATTCAATAAAAATGGGAAAAAAGAGAATCGTTAAAGCAGAAGAGAAGGTGACCGAAGGGGAGGTACAAGCTCCCAAGCGTTCTTCGAGCAAGAAGTACGTTGATTCTGGTGTACTTTATGTCCAGTCCACCTACAACAATACACTTCTTACTCTGACCGATAAAAAGGGCAATGTCCTCGGCAGTTCATCGAGCGGAGCCTCAGGCTTCAAGGGGGCTAAGAAGGGCACTCCGTTCGCAGCAGCCAAGGTGGGTGAGACTTTGGGAACCAAGGCTCAAGACTTAGGCCTTAAAGAGGTCTCAGTGGTGGTCAAAGGAGTAGGATCGGGAAGGGAGTCGAGTATCAGAGGATTTATTTCTAAAGGCTTCAGCATAACTTCTATAAAGGACGAAACACCTGTGCCTCATAACGGGCCTAAGCCTAAGAAACCGAGAAGAGTGTAAACGGCTCAAAAACTAATTAACATCGATAAAGCGAATAATCATCCAGTATGAAGATCGGACCAAAATACAAAATTGCCAGACGGCTTAGAGCGCCAATTTTTGAGAAGACTCAATCTCAGAAGTATTCTCTACGTGAGGCAAAAAAGCTCAAGAACAAACCCATGAGACCTAAAACGGCCTTCGGGTTGCAACTTACCGAAAAACAGAAGGCAAGAATGTTTTATGGAGTTACCGAAAAGCAGTTTGCAAAGTACGTTAAGCTCTCCCTTTCCAAAAAAGGCGAGTCCCCGGTTCAAAATCTTCTTTCCATGCTTGAGCGCAGGTTGGACAATGTAGTATGGAGGGCGGGGTTTTTGCCCACCCACTTGGCTGCAAGACAGGCCGTAGCTCACGGTCATTTCAAAGTTAATGGCAGGAGAGTGTATGTACCATCCTATGAAGTAAGGCCAGGAGACATGATATCAGTAAGGGAGGGAAGCGACAAAAGTAAGCTATTTTCTGATGACGAAACCAGGGCAGAATCAAGGACTCTTCCAGATTGGCTTTCCTTGAAAGGCAAAAGAGAGATAGAGGTCAAGAAAACTAAAGTGGCGGCCTCAGAGCTCCTTTTCGATCTTGGACAAGTGATCGAATACTACCAAAGATAATTTGATTTTTTATAAAAAATATTATAATTTATAGGCTCTAAATTTAATAATATGACCGAATATTTGGAAAAATCCATAGTGCTACCTTCGAAACCTAAAGTCGTACACGAAGATGAAGTCAAGGGCGTCTATGAAATAGACGGCTTTTATCCGGGCTACGGCTTCACTATTGGTAACAGCCTCCGAAGGATCATTCTTTCCTCACTGCGAGGCGCTGCTATTACCTCCGTCAAGATAGACGGAGTGGATCACGAGTTTTCTTCGATTGAGGGGGTCAAGGAGGACGTGATCACTATTATACTAAATATCAAAAAGCTCAGAATCAAGATGCTTACAGACGAGCCGCAGACACTTTCAATCAAAGCTAAAGGTGCCAAAGTGGTGGTTGCAAGCGATATCGAGGCTCCGGGACAAGTTGAGATAGTAAACCCGGATTTGGTAATTGCCACCTTAACTGACAAAGATTCTGAACTTAAGATCGAGATGACAGCAGAGAAGGGGATCGGCTTCGTATCCAAGGACAATCTTTCCAAGCAGAAAGTCGATATAGGCAATATAGTTTTGGACGCCAACTTCACACCGATCAGGCGAGCAAGCTACGAAGTTGAGAACATGCGGGTTGGGGACAGAACGGACTTCAACAGGCTTCGAATGACTATCGAAACTGACGGCAGCTTATCTCCAAAGGAGGCCATGGAGAAATCCATAAATATAATGATTGAACAACTCAAGGCTATCACCGGTTTTGAGGAAAAGGAAAATTATGAGGAAGAGAGGATAGACAACATAGACGAAAAAAAACCTGACCATGAACCGAAACAAAAAATCGATCCGGAATTTTTGAAAACAAGAATTGAGAGTTTGGGCTTTTCCGCAAGGACTCTTAACGCTCTTTCGGGAGCGAACATTCGCACCATCGGAGGGCTCGCCCGAAAGAAGGAGAAGGATATCCTTGAGATCGAAGGCCTCGGAGCCAAAGGCGTTGCTGAAATAAAGAGAGTTTTAGGAGAGCACGGGATAACCTTAAAGTAGGAAGGCTGATGATTTAAGATTCAAGAATTTTCATAAACCCTAAATCAATAATCTTAAATCTAAACAAATGAAACATCACAACCAAAACAGAAAATTAGGAAGGGTTAGGAAGCAAAGGAGAGCGCTTCTTAATTCTCTTGCCCGCTCGCTCATTCTCAAAAAAAAAATAAAGACTACCGAACCCAAAGCAAAAGAATTGCGCCCGTTCGTCGAGAAGCTCGTAACCATGGGCAAGAAAAATGACGCCGCCGCAAGGAGGCTTGCGAGCGAAAAACTTGACCGCATTGCTGTCAAGGCTCTTTTTGATAACGTTGCCAAAAAATATATTGATCGAAAGGGTGGTTATACTCGGATTACCAAAAGCGGCAGGCGACTTTCTGACGGCAGCCGAATGGCTATTATCGAGTTTGTGTAATTACTACCTTAGGGAATTATGTCTAAAGAAATCAACAAAATGGAATACGAGATAGATGCTCAGGGCAAAAAACTTGGAAGGATTGCAAGCGAGGCTGCCTCTTTGCTCATGGGTAAGAACAGAGCAGATTTTGTTCGCAATAAAGTTTTTGACGTAAAGGTAAAGATAATTAACGCCGGTAAAATATCGGTAACCAACAGAAAGATGGAGAACAAGGTCTACAAGAACTACTCCGGATACCCGGGCGGACTTAAGGAAAAGAGCATGAAAAAGCTTGTTTCCGATAACAGTATGGGAAAGGCTTTGGCTATAGCTACACGGGGAATGCTTCCAAAAAATAAGCTCCGTGACAGAATGATAAAAAACCTTATTATTACTGAATAATTTTTTGCTAAATTTTGCAAAAATGACCACAATGAAAGAAAAAAACAAAGATCGATATGTTGAGGCGGTCGGCCGAAGAAAGACTTCGTCCGCGAGAGTGCGCATCACACCGGCATCCAAGACAAGCTACATCATAAACGGACGTGATCTGGCTTCATATTTCCCAACTGAAGATTTGAGAAACATAGTTGAAGAAGCTATAGGCAAATCAAAAGCAAAAAATTTTGCGGTATCAGTCAAAGTCGCTGGCGGAGGCATACACTCCCAAGCGGAAGCGGTGCGCCACGGCATAGCCCGAGCTTTAGTGGAACATGACGAAACCCTCAAAGAGATAGTCAAAAAATCAGGTTTTTTGAAGCGTGATCCACGTGCCAAAGAACGCCGCAAATTCGGCCTGAAGAAGGCAAGGAAGGCCCCGCAATGGTCTAAGCGTTAGTAAACAAGAACAATTCGGCTATTGTTTATTGTCAGTATACGTTAAGCTTCCGTAGTCCCGCACCAAGCTTTGCTTTGGTGCTGGGGCAAGAAAAGCGCCGCAGTGGAGCAAGAGGTAATACTTTCAATTGAAGTCGAATTTTAGAGAATAGATCTGCTTGCACTCTATTTTCAAAATTGATAACATTCCAATATTCTGCAGAATATGAGAATGAAAAGAATTAACGTAACTAAAACATCAAAACAGCTCGAAAGACACATAAAAGGAGTGTCGAATCATTGGCGTATTGAGATTTTAGTCCAGGTAGCAAATGAAGAGGGCCTGTCACTCGACGAAATATGCGAACGGGTAAAAGGTAATATCAAGACTATATCTGAGCACACCAAAAAACTTCAAACGGCGGGGCTTTTGAACAAGAAATATCATGGAAAATCAGTTTCCCATTCACTTTCGCCGTACGGCAAGGTTTTTATTGATTTTCTGAGTTCATTCTAATATTCTGCAGAATATTGGAATATTTTATTAGATTTATTTGAAATTTATACGTCATGAAAGACAAAGAAGAAAAGGATCAAAAAAATAAGAGCGAGGATAAGAGTTTCGATGATGTGGTTTTTGAGGGTGAAGAGGAACAGGGCAATCCAAGCTCTCTCATAAAAAAACTAAGAGTAAAGGTAAGAGAGCTTGAGGAAAAAAACCAAGAATATTTGACCGGATGGCAGAAAGAGAGGGCTGAGAGCGTCAATTTGCGCAAACGGCTCGAGGACGAGAAGAAGGAGTTTGCCAAGTTCGCCAAGGAGGACATAGCCACGGAAATCATACCCGTCCTTGATTCTTTCGAGTCGGCCTTTAAAAACAAAGAAACGTGGGAGAAAGTTGATAAGAACTGGAGAGTAGGGATTGAGTACATACACAGCAAGCTTGTAAATGTTCTATCAAACCATGGGGTAACGGTTATTTCACCTTTGGGAGAGAAGTTTGATCCACAAAGAGACGAAGCGGTCGAGATGGTGTACACGGACAACAAGGACGACGACCAAAGGGTGCTTGAGGTCATAAGTTTGGGTTATAAACTGCAAGACAAAATCATCAGAGCACCAAAAGTAAAGGTTGGGCAATGTGACAAAAATCAGGTAAAAATTTAAAAATTATAATTTAATTTTAATACAATGAGTAAAATAATAGGAATCGATCTAGGTACTACAAACAGCGCGGTTGCAGTGATGGAAGCGGGTAACCCGAAAATCATAGAAAATAGCGAGGGAGCTCGCACCACACCGTCGATAGTAGCCATTTCAAAAACCGGAGAGAGACTGGTAGGCCTTCTCGCCAGGCGCCAAGCAGTCACCAACCCGAGGAACACCGTTTTCGGCATCAAGAGATTCATAGGACACAATTTTGACGAGGATGCGGTGCAAAAAGACATGAAAACAGTACCTTTCGAAATATCCAAGTCAGAAACCAACGGAGTATTAGTCAAAATGAATGATAAAAATTATAGGCCTGAGGAGATTTCAGCAATGATTTTAGGCAAACTCAAGGCTGATGCCGAAGCCAAGCTTGGCGAAAAGATTACAGAAGCCATCATTACAGTACCTGCATATTTCAACGACGCTCAAAGGAAAGCTACCAAGGACGCTGGCCAAATCGCCGGCCTTGACGTGAAGAGGATCATCAATGAACCTACGGCAGCCGCCCTCGCATATGGATTTAATAAAAAAAAGGACGAACAGATAGCGGTTTTCGATTTCGGAGGAGGCACATTTGATATTTCAATTCTCGAAGTTGGAGATGATGTCGTAGAAGTCAAAGCGACGGACGGCGATTCCCACCTTGGAGGCAAGGATATCGATCAAAAGATTATCCACTGGCTCGCCGATGAGTTCAAAAAGGAAAGTGGCATTGACATTACTAAAGACCCTCTTGCTCTTCAGCGACTTGATGAGGCTGCTGAGAAAGCAAAAATAGAGCTGTCAACCGCGATGGAATCTGAAGTAAACATTCCGTTTATCACCTCCGATTCTTCCGGTCCAAGGCATCTCCTTATCAAGATGTCACGCGCAAAACTCGAGGAGCTTGCAGAGGAGTTCATAGAAAGAGCCATGGAAATCACTAAGCGAGCCATCGAATCATCGCCGTTCAAAGTCGAAGATATTGACGAAATTGTGCTGGTTGGCGGGCAGACAAGGATGCCGAAGATTGCGGAAGAAGTTAAGAAGTTTTTCGGCAAGGAACCCAACAAGTCGATCAACCCTGACGAAGTGGTAGCTCTCGGCGCAGCCATCCAGGGCGGAATCATAGCCGGAGACGTCAAAGATATTTTGCTACTTGATGTCATACCGCTTTCACTCGGTATCGAGACCATGGGCGGAGTGGCGACCAAGCTCATAGACCGCAATACCACTATTCCAGCTTCCCGCTCACAGATTTTTTCTACTGCGGCTGATAACCAGACAAGCGTAGAGATCCACGTTGTTCAGGGCGAGAGGCCTCTTGCCATAGACAACAGAACTTTGGGCAGATTTATCCTCGACGGCATACCTCCTGCTCCGCGCGGCGTGCCGCAAGTTGAAGTCACTTTTGACATTGACGCAAACGGCATCCTAAACGTCAAAGCCAAAGACAAATCAAGCGGCAAGGAGCAGTCAATAAAAATTGAGGGCAGCTCTGGCTTATCAAAAGAGGAAATAGAAAAAATGAAAAAAGACGCCGAGGCCCATGCCGAAGAGGACCAGAGGAAAAAAGATCTTGCTGAAGCGCGCAACGTAGCCGAGCAAACTGTATATACCGCTGAAAAGGCACTAAAAGACGCTGAAGGCAAAATTACTGATGAAATTAAGAAGGTGGTTCAGGAGAGAATTGATGAGGTCAAAAAAGTAAAGGACGGCTCCAACTTGGATGCCATAAAGACTGCGATGGAAAACCTCTCCCGCGAAATGCAAAAAATTGGCGAGCACATGCAAAAAGGGAACAGCGAACAAAAAGAAACCGGAAGTGAGGATAAAAAAGCCGGGGAAGACGAGACAAAATCCTAAAAATTTGCTATAATAAAGCCATGAAAGACTATTACTCAATACTCGGAGTAGACAAAAAGGCTTCAAAGGATGAAATCAAGAAAGCTTTCAGGAAGCTTGCTCACGAGTACCATCCTGACAAAAAAGGAGGCAACGCTGAGAAATTCAAGGAAGTGAACGAGGCATACAGTGTCTTATCCGATGACAAGAAGAGGTCTCAGTACGATACTTTCGGTAATGTTTATGGGCAGGCACAGCGAGGCGGCTTTCAGGGCAATTGGGAGGATATCTTCAAGCAGGCCGGGTTTGGGCAGGGCGGGTTTGATTTTACCCAGGGTGAAAACGACTTCGGATGGGACCTTGGCGACATTTTCGGCGAATTTTTTGGAGGCAGGAAACAAGCAAAGAGAGGCAGGGATATTTCGATTGATATAGAGCTTTCATTTGAGGAATCGGTCTTTGGAGCCGAGCGAAACATATTGCTTAACAAAGTTTCGGTCTGCGAGGTTTGCAACGGAAGCGGTGCCAAAAAGGGTTCCGAGAAGATTGAATGCAAAACCTGCAACGGCAAAGGAAAGATCAGAGAGGTGAAGCGGTCGATTTTTGGCTCTATAGAGATGAGCCGAGGTTGCGAGACTTGCGGCGGGGAAGGCAAGGTTCCGAAGGAAAAGTGCTCGTCCTGCGGAGGTTTGGGAATTTTGAAAAAGGAAAAGGAAGTAAAAATTAAAATTCCTGGAGGCATTGATAACGGCGAGATGATCCGCCTCTCCGGCGAGGGCGAGGCCCTTAGAGGCGGAGTAAGCGGCGACCTTTACATCAAGGTTCATGTTAAAAGGCACAAGATATTCAAGAAAGAGGGCAGTGACTTAGTCATGTTCCTCGAGGTCAAGCTCTCCGACGCCCTTCTCGGTGCTGAACACAAAATAGAAACTTTAGACGGCCCCGTCACTATAAAAATTCCAGAGGGCACAGAGACGGGCGACGTTCTTTCGATCAAGGGCAAAGGTGTCCCGTTCGGATCAAAACGTGGCGACATATTAGCGAAGGTTCGCGTAATTATGCCGAAGAAACTCTCCAAATCCTCCCGCGAGGCCATAGAGAAGCTCAAGGCTGATGGAATTTGATATAATCTTCTTATGGATAAAAAAAGTAAAATTTTTTTTGTAATTGTCCTGCTAGCCCTTACAGTTTCTGTCGTGCTCACTTACGTTAGGACGATGGTGTCAAATGATTATCGAATAATTGGAGTGGAAGAAAATTCGGGAAAATAAATTAATTATGGAATATGTAAATATCCTAGGTATTACAGCGGCGATAATAGCTGCTTTTTCTCATATCCTTTATGTTAGAGCAATACTCAAAGGAGAGACCAAACCTAGCAGAGTTACTTGGTTTATATGGTCAATTTTAGGCATCATCGTTGCCGCAAGTTATTACAAATCAGGCGCTAGAAGCACTCTTTGGATCCCGATTGGAGAAGCCTTTTGGTACAGTCTATTTTTTTTGCTTTCAATTAAATTTGGTGTGGGGGGATGGACCAAAATTGATCGAGTAGCAATAGTCGGAGCAATATTTAGCGGAGTGGTATGGTACCAAACAGGTTCGGCTTTAGTCGCCCTACTTTGCGGCCTTGGAGTGGATTTTATGGCCGCCATACCCACGGTGTATAAATTATTCAGGAATCCTGACACTGAAGACCGTTTAGCGTGGGTATTTACCGTAGTTGGAAGCACTTTAAACCTAATAGCGATAAATCAGTGGTCGTTTAGTATTGTGGTTTATCCGGCTTATATGTTTATTATGAATGGTTTTATTACTCTTCTTCTTTTTCGAAAGACAGAGAAGACAAATCCACAAAATCGCGTTCTATAAGGCCTCTTTTTTCAAACCAATTTGGTTCGTAATGATTGTAGTTGCATAAAAGCTCTTCACCGGGTTTGATGTCGCGGCAGGCAACATCGCGATCTGGAGAAGAGATTATGTTGTAATGCCTGCTTGAATGGTTTATAAACCTCTGATCGTCAGTACAAACTATAAACAACTCGAGCAAATAGTCATAATAGCCGTATTTGAGAAATATATTTTTGTACTGCTGAGGCAATTTCTCAAAATCCTCAAAGGTAAAGGAGATATCCAACCTCGGATCATACTCCCATGTTGTTGCCCCCTCCTTTATATATTGATCGGCAAACAGCCCTATGCCATGCATACCGCTTGGCTTTAATACAGTTTTTATTCTAAGCATATTTAATTTGTTAAAATTTGATTATATAGTAAAGTAATGTTAATGAAAAGACCTGAAACGCTTTACAAAGTAATGTCCTTTTGCAGGAAAGAGGGATATTTTAGGGAGATAAAGAATGAGGATTCAGAGCCCGAGGCGGTAAGATTCGAACACAAAAACATAAAGTCCACGGGCCTCGGCGTATTGGACGCAGTCAGGTGTATTCAGGATATAAACAGGACAAATTTTTTTCTAAGCGAAATAAAAAAACTAATAAAGAAAGGTGACGAGGTGCTCGAAGCAGGCGTTGGTACAGGTATTCTGTCTTTTGCAGCCGCAGAACAAGGCGCTCAAGTTTTAGGGATCGAACTCAATAAGGCAATACTAAAACTTGCAAAAAAAATAAAAGATAGCAAGAATCTGAGCTTTTTAAAAAATTCTACGCACTTCTTGCACAAAAACGCCCTGAAATTTAAGCCGGATCAAAAATTCGATTTCATAATATCAGAAAACATTTATACTGGGATGCTTTACGAGAAGCAGGTCCAGATAATGAATCATCTTCTGCAATTTTTGAAGCGAGGCGGAAAGGTTTTGCCAAGCGAATTGCTATCCTACATATCATTGTGCGAAGTTCATACTTCCTTGTTGCAAAAAAAGCTTCCCTTGATTGTGGTAAGCGACATAAAGGACAAAAACCTCTACAAAAATCTTTCAGACGAAGCGTTATACAGCCATTTGAAGTTTGACAGGAAAAACAAAGAATACTTAAACGAAACAAAAGTTGTAAAAATTTTGAGATCCGGGAATATAAACGGCCTCTATATTACTGCGCAAATCAAAATGCCTTCCGGCAAAATGCTCTCCGGATCAAAGACATCTTTTTTTGGTAACGACATAATTATTCCTATAAAGTCGACAAAAAAAGTTAAAAAAGGTGATAAAATTACAATTAGGATTTCCTACAAACTCGGAGGAAGCCCCAAAAAAATCAAGATTTTAATATAATGCTTACATGTAATTTTGATCCACCTTTTTATTTTTTATTTTCGGAAAATATTCCGGGGCTGGTTTATTATTCTCATTTTTCGGCAATTCTGATCGGCCTTTCGCTTATTTTTTATCTTTTAATTAAGGCAAAAAAGGAGCTGACCACAAAAGCTCTTATTTTGATGCTTGTACCATTCAGTTTGTGGGTACTTTTTGATTCTGTCTTTTGGGCAAGCAATAGAAGCGACATAATTATGTTTGTCTGGTCGCTCCAGATCTTGTTTGAGCCTATCACTTACCTAGGTGCCGTTTACCTCATGTATATATTATCAAAAAAAATGGACATGCCTTTCCCTGGGAAACTGACCTTGGGAATAATTTTTTTGCCCTTAATTATTTTTAGCCCAACAAGGTATTTCTTACCTGCATTTGACATATCAAGCTGCTTAAGCGTGGAAACAATATGGTCGTATTACACCTATGTGATAGAGACCATCGCAATAATCTGGATAGCTATTTTTGCCATAAGGGAATACAGGAAGAGAACATCTTTCAAAGAGAGGGGCCAGATTTTGTTTATGTCTATCGGCCTCATTCTGTTTTTGCTTGCTTTTGCGTCAGGCAACATTATCGGCAGCCTTACTGGGGATTGGAACGTGGCTCAAATCGGTTTGATCGGTGCGCCGCTTCTTATGGGCTTCCTCTCTTATGCCGTATCGAGATTTCAGGCCTTCAATGTAAAACTTCTTTCAACAGAAATACTCGTGCTTATTTTGTGGATTGTGCTCTGTTCGGTGCTATTTGTGCAAAATATAGAAATTGCCAGAGTTATAGTTTCTTTTACCCTTATTGTATTTATTATAGCCGGCATACTTTTGGTAAAATCAGTTAGCCGTGAAGTTGAACAAAGGGAACGCATCGAAAAGCTGCTTGAAAAACTTGAAATAGCAAACATGAGGCTCAAAGAGCTTGACCAGATGAAGTCCGAATTTCTATCGCTTGCGACCCACCAGATACGAAGCCCGCTTACGGCTATCAAAGGCTACGCCTCTATGCTTTTAGACGGCGACTACGGCGAGCTTCCGAAGGAAGCCAAAAATTCTGTGAACATCATCATGCGCTCTTGTCAAAACTTGGTAAATATTGTCAACGATTTCCTGAACATTTCGCGCATTGAGCAGGGCAGGATGGTTTATGACAAAAGCGTTTTCAACATAGGCGATCTGGTATCCGAAGTCATAAACCAATACAAGCCCAATCTCGAGGACGCCAAGCTGTCCTTATCGGTAAACATTCCAGAAAGCCCTATTCCTATTGAGGCCGACAAAGACAAGCTCAAGCAGATAGTGGGCAATATCGTAGACAACGCTATCAAATACACTAAAAAGGGCGAGGTCAGGGTGTCCGTTTCGGAGTCGGGGAAGGAAGTGGTAATTGAAGTAAAAGATACAGGCATAGGCATCGAACCTTTTGAAATTGAAAACCTTTTCATGAAATTTTTTAGAACTCGCGAAGCCCATAGAAAAAACATTTCAGGGTCAGGATTGGGCCTTTATATAGCGAGAAAAATTGCCGAGGCCCATGGGGGCACCATAGAGGCTCACTCCGAGGGTATAGGCAAGGGTAGTACTTTCAAAATTATTTTGCCCAAACTAAATACCCGCTTTGCGGGTATTTAGTGAGAACCTTACAGCCTGTTTTAATTCTGGGTCGTAAAAGTGAATTCAGGAGACCTGCTTACATTGTTTGAGCTGTCTTTGGATTCAACAAGTGCAAAGTATGTGGTGCTTGTATCCAGGTTTACAAGTTCGATCATATTGGTAGTGGTTGTGGCAGGTTTTTCCACAGACAAAGTTGAAGAACTTGTAATATTTACAGGAGTAGTCGTCGAGTAATAGACCTTTGAAGTTGCCAGTTCATTGGTGCCCCACAGGATTTTTGCCGAAGTTGTGCCTACAAGAGCCACGACTGTCGATATGACCGGAGGAGTGGTATCGGAGATAACGGGGACATCTTTGGTCTTAAATGAGAATTCGCTTGAGACAGATGTGTTGTTCGATGAGTCAGTCGACTTCACTTTTGCGTAGTATGTAGTGGTAGCACTAAGGCCTGTGAGGGTCATAACATGGTTTTTGACCATATTGCCGTTTACAAGCTTTGAAACAGTGCTGCTTGATACGTCAATTCCCGAAAGGACGCTCCAGCAAATTGTGCTGTTCGAATTTTCGTTTGTAGTCCAGCTAACAGTAGCGCTATTATGGGTGGTTGAAATCACAATATTAGATATTACCGGCGCGGAAGTGTCAGGGGTTGAGGTGCCGTGGGTAGTGCCTCTAAATTTTTTTGCAATGCCGAAAGGCAAGACACAATCTTCGCTCACAGATAATGAACCAAAATTCTTTATCCACCCGGGAGCTATGAGGTGCCCTAAAGCTTTGAAGCACTTCTTTGCGCCACCGTTTCCATTTTCTGAGGAAACATTAACGCCGGAGATGATCTTTTTATCATCATCTTCATTTTCATTTTCGACTTCAATTTCTATTTTTTGGGATTTGCCTATTTTTTGTTCTAACTTGACCTTGCCCTGCACCCCTTTGCCGTTGCTTTTGTCGCTTTTGGCAAAAGCGAAAGCCGGAGCAAAGGCGAAAGACATAACTGTCACAAAAACAATGATACCCTTGAATACGTTTTTCATAAGCCTTTTTTATCTAAATTACCTTGTAATACAATGTAAGACGCTGGGCTTTGCCGACTCTTTCATGGACAAATTCTTTAGTTCATTGTATTATATGAAATAAACGCGGCACTTGCGCGTCTAAATATATGGTGGATAGGGAAATCGAAAGCCGGTTCTCGGCTATATACGGCAAGGAGGCGGACGCTCTTTTCAGATATGTTTTGCTTAGAGTTTCCGACCGCGAAGAGGCTCTGGATATTACTTCCGGTGTATTTGGCAAACTCTGGGAGCTTCTAACGGCAGGAGAGAAAATACGAGACCATAGAGCTTTCATTTTTACCGTTGCACGCAACAGGGTGATCGACTGGTACCGCAAACGCAGGCCTATCTCCCTAGATAAGCTCATGGAGCCGGACGAAAATGAAGATGGGCCGGCATTCCAGGTTCCTGATGATTCGGCAGACGGCAAGATAGAGGCATTTTCAGAGGGAAAGCTGGTGCTCGAAGCCTTGTCCAAAGTCCCAAGAAGCCTCGGAGATACCCTTTACTTAAGATTCGTAGAAGGGCTTGAGATAGAAGAAATCGGGAAGATAATGGGTATCACGAGCAATGCCGTATCGATACGGATAAACAGGGGGATAGAGGAACTTAAAAAAATACTTAGAATAGAAAAATAAATTTTGAGATGGACGACAAATTTAAAAAAGGAATAGGAGAGATTAAAAAAATCAAACTTTCAAAAAGCGAAAAGGAGATGATTTTGATGCGGGTGATGAGGGCAGGCAGGAAAAGCAAGCCTTCTAGCCTTTATCCATTTTTCGGGTTTTGGCAATCGTTTAGCGCAAACCATCATATCTTCGCGTATGCGGTAACTCCGCTTGTTGTAATAGCCTTGATAGTAGGCACCTCATCGTACGGCGCCGAGGCTTCGCTCCCTGGCGACACCCTGTACCCGCTCAAACTCAATTTGAACGAAGAGGTTCGGGGGCTTGTGAGCATGACTCCGGAAGGCAAGATTTCCTGGGAGGCTCAAAGGGCTGTGCGCAGGATCGAAGAAGCGGTCTCTCTTGCCTCAGACGGTAAACTGGACGAGGAAAGCTTTAAAGAGATCGAGAAGAATTTCGACAAGCATTTTGATAAAGTTGAGAATTCCTCTGGCAAGGCGGACGGAGCGACATCGACTGAAAAGGTGATTGAAATAAAGAAGGAGCTAGACAAAAAACTTGAAGAACAGGCAAAAAAACTCGGAGAGATAAGCGAGAAAGAGGATGACGGCAACAAAGAGAGAGCTAGAGCTCTGGAGAAGAAAATCAGAGAGAAAATAAAGGATAAGGAAGGGAAAGGAAGAGAGGATTCAAGTAAAGAAGATTGAAATAAAAAAACGCTGCCCCTCTGGGGAGACTGCGCTTAAACCTCGGCTCTGGCCGGAGGAGTCACCTCGGCCAAGGTCTAAGCGAGTCTACGACCCAGAGGGCGGTGCTTGCGGGAAGTCTGCACCCTATCCACCCCCCGCAAACTGATTAGCTTTTTCAGCTCTAATAATAGTATAAACCCATCGAGCCGTCCTGTCAAGCCTCCAATCCACAGCTTATCGGAACCTCTTTTGTAGTGTTGGCTTATATGATTTTGTAAAATAAGCCTATGACCCAAAAAGAGGCGCTTGATATTTTAAAGACTGGGAGGAATGTTTTCCTGACAGGTGCGGCTGGTAGCGGCAAAACCCATGTCATACGCGAATATATAAATTTTCTCAAAGGACTTGGGGCGAACATAGGAATCACCGCTTCGACCGGCATAGCCGCGACCCACATGGGCGGCATAACTATTCACTCCTGGTCAGGCATAGGCATAAGAGATTCTCTCAAAAAAGAAGAGATAACAGAGATTGCAGAAAAGCAGCACGTCAAACGGAAAGTCCGGGACGCTAAAGTGCTTCTGATCGACGAGATCTCGATGCTTCACCATTTCCGGCTTGATATGGTTGATGTAGTGCTTAGGGAAATCAAAGGAGTAAGCGAGCCTTTTGGCGGTATGCAGGTTGTTTTGGTCGGAGATTTTTTTCAGTTGCCGCCTGTATTCAGGCGCGGAGAGAGAGGGGGGAGATTTGCGTACCACTCAAACGCCTGGAAAGATCTTTCCCCTAAGGTCTGCTACCTATCCGAACAGCACAGGCAAAATGATGCTCAGTTTATCAATATTTTAAATTCCATAAGGCTCTCCAAATCGCCGGATGAAATTTTAAAATCCCTCCAAGTGAGGCTCGGTGTTAAGCCCCGCGACATCCACACCAGGCTATATTCGTTGAACAAGGACGTTGATTTTGAAAACGAAATCGAGCTTCAGAAAATCAAAGGTCCAGCCACAGAGTTTCAAATGATGAGCCGCGGCAGGAAGAGTCTTGTCGAAGCACTCAAGAAAAGCTGTCTCGCCCCAGAAAATCTGCGATTGAAAGGGGGGGCTAAGGTGATGTTCGTTAAAAACAACTTTGAGGAAGGCTATGTGAACGGCACTATGGGCACAGTCGTAGAGTGCAGAAGCAAAAGCATAAAGGTAAGAACCACTTCGGGAGAGACTATAGACGTCGAGACAGCAAGCTGGGCCATTGAGGAGAACGGCAGAGTGCTCGCTGAGATCATACAATACCCTCTACGGCTCGCCTGGGCCATTACCATTCACAAGAGCCAGGGTATGTCTCTTGATTCGGCCCTTATTGATCTGTCAAATTCTTTTGAGAAAGGTATGGGCTATGTCGCCCTGTCGAGAGTGCGTTCGCTTGAAGGACTTTTTCTTAAGGATATCAATCCTAAAGCCCTTGAGGTCGACCCTGATGTGCAGACGGTGGATGTCAAATTCAGGGAAGATTCAAGCGCCAATTCTTTCCATGTTAGGAACATGAGCAAAGAGAAACTGCGCAGACTTCATAGCGAATTTGAAAATAATGTAAGGGTCGAGAAGAAAGACAGGAAGCTAAGCACAGTGGAAGAAACCAAACTCATGCTCGACTCTGGCGCCAGCGTCAAAGATATCGCCAAGGCGCGCCGCCTCAAGCCGGGCACCATTATCGAACATATAGAAGAAATCAAAAGAGAAGAGCCCGGATACAATATAAGAAACTTGCATCGCACCATCCCAGAGGCCAAGTTCAGGCAAATTTACAGCGCTTTCCGCAAGACCGGGATTTCGCCGGGTGGCGAGTATCGCCTGTCTCCGGTTAAGGAGCTTTTGGGCTCCAAGTACTCCTACGACGACCTCCGCCTAGTCCGGTTGTTTTTGTAGTTATCGCCAATAAATCTCATTTTTCCATATTAAGGACAAGAGGGATAATTTCTGGTACCTTAGAAGAGCCATGGAAAGCATAAAAATTCAGTTAGGGGAGCTCAAGGGTTACAAGCTTTTGGATTGCGGTGAGAAGCAAAAGCTTGAAGAAGTCGGAGGTATAAGGATAGTAAGAAGCGAGCCAAGAGCGTGGTGGAAGAAGAGCCTGCCGGAGAATGAATGGGGGAAGGCCCAGGCGGCCTTTGAATCTGAAAATCAAAAGTCCTGGAAGTTTGCACAAGACTTAGCCTTGAACGAAGCAGTTGTTAACATAGGCATAGAAGGTATAAAGGCCAAAGTAAGGTTTGGTGGAAGATCCAAACATATAGGGATTTTTCCTGAGCAGGCGGGGCAGTGGAGGTGGATAAGGGATAGAATTATGAATCATAAGTCAGGAATTATGGGAGAAAAAAAAGAGGAAAGGAAATTGAATATTTTAAATTTGTTTGGATACACTGGGATAGCGAGCCTGGTAGCGGTCGCGTCAGACGCGGCAGTCAAAGTTACTCACGTGGACGCCTCCGCGCAGTCAATTAATTGGGCTAAGGTGAATCAGAGGATTTCAGGGCTAGAAAACGCGCCCATCCGCTGGGTTGTTGATGATGTTTTGAAATTCATAAAAAGAGAAATTAAAAGAGGCGAGAGGTATAACGCCATCATACTGGACCCGCCAAGCTACGGCAGGGGGCCAAAAGGCGAGGTTTGGAAGGCAGAGGAGAAGCTCGGAGAACTCTTAGAGAGTTGCGGAATGCTTTTAACCGATAGGCCCCTTTTTGTTTTGTTCAATATGTATTCGACCGAGCTTTCATCACTATCGTTGCGAAATATGCTTGTGGATATGGTTCCGCAGAGTATCGCAAAGGAAGGTCATTTCGAGTGCGGAGAGCATGCAATCAGACAGGCAAATTCGTCCCGCCTCCTTCCAATGTCCATCTTTGCGCTGTGGACCGAATGATAAGCAGAATACTACAACATTCTTATATTCTGCAGAATGTTGGAATGAGAATAAATGGCGGTCGAAGTATGGGTAGAGTGTTATGAATAAGCGTTATTTGTGCTAATATTGTGGCATGGGAAAAACTTCAGACAGCAAGAGTGCCCGAACTATACTTTCAGGGGTAAAGCCAACGGGTAGGCCCCACTTGGGAAATTATTTTGGAGCCATGAGGCAGTTTGTGGAGCTTCAGAATGGCAGCAACCCTGACGTCGAGGTCGGCACTTCATATTTTATGATAGCCGATTATCATGCTTTGAATTTCGTCCAGAATGCAGAAGAGATGCGCAGACTCTCGCTTGGAGTAGCTCTCGATTTTTTGGCTATCGGCCTCAATCCGGAGAGGTCAGTTATTTTTAAACAGTCAGAAGTTCCCGAGCACACCGAGCTTGCTTGGATCTTCGACTCGATCACAACTATTCCTTATCTCAAGCGCGCCCACGCTTACAAGGACGCGACAGCAAAAGGCGGAGAAGAAGATGTTTCCGCAGGCACATTCACGTACCCCATGCTTATGGCTGCAGATATTTTGCTATACGACACCGACCTTGTCCCTGTGGGTCAAGACCAGAAGCAGCACATCGAATACGCTCGTGACACCGCCGAGAAGTTCAATAGGATTTTTGGCGCTTCGAATTCACTCACCGCAGGCAATATTTTCAAATTACCTGATGAATATATATTGAAAGATGTCGAAATCGTACCCGGCACAGACGGCCGCAAAATGAGCAAAAGTTATGGCAACACCATAAGCCTCTTTGCGGAAGAGAGCGAGATCGAGGAGAAGGTTATGGGTATTGTTACGGACTCAGAGGGGGAAAGGCCAGAAAATGTTTATAAGATCCATAGGCTGGTAAGGGACGAGGCGGAGCTTCAAAAAATCTATGAGGAGAACAGGGGCAAGTATAAAATGATCAAAGAAATACTCATAGACGATCTTAAAAACTTCATCCGACCACTCAGGGAAAAGAGGGGGGAGATTTCAAGGGATTTGAGTTTTGTGGAAAGAGTGCTTAAAAAAGGCAGTGAAAAGGCCCGCGCAGCGGCGGGCCTCAAAATGGGATTGGTTCGGAGTGTTATCGGCGTTCGATAGTCTCCTCGTCCTTGTCTTCTTGCCGCCAGTACTTGTATGTAGCGATAGCGGCAATGACAAAGGCGATAGCTATCGGTGAAAAGATCCGTTCGATAAAAAAAGCAAAATCTTCTTCCATATCCGCAAAATAGTATAGTTTAAATAAATCATTTTGTCAATTTTATGCCCCAGAAGGTATTTAGATTTAGCGAGTTTATAAACAACATAAGGACTGCTCTCGGCTATTCGTTCAGAATTGCGAAGTGGGAGACGGTAGGAAATTTTACTCTTTCAACCATTTATGCAGTTTTGCCTTATGGCACAGCATTTCTTTTAGGAACCTTGGTTAACAGGTTGACTGTGATGGTAAATGCTCCTACCCAAATAGGGGTAGGCATCTTAGGACTTTTTTTGAGTTACGCTATGGTAAGCTCCCTGCCAAATCTAATTTCAGGAATCAATCTTTTTATAACTAAGCTTTGGAGATTCAAATACCAAGCCGAAATGGAAGTCGAGATCCTGAGGAAAAGGGCGCAGATGGACATCGCCCACTATGAAGATCCTAAATTTCAGGACCTGCTTCAGAGAGCGTTCCAGAGGAGCCATTGGCCGCTCCTAGAGTTAGCCGATATTCAGTTTGATATTTTCAGAGGACTTGTTGCGCTTATCGCCGGGTCAGTTTTGTCAGCGGCGTTTAGTTGGAAAATTTATATAGTAATAATCATATGCTCAATACCGAAATTCGTTACGGAATACAAATACGGCTACAACATCTGGAGCATATGGATGAAAGATAGCCCTGAGCAGAGGAGGTTCGTTGATTTGAGAAGATACTTCATGTCGAGGACAAATGTTACCGAAACCAAACTCTATCAGTCGGTTGAGTATCTTTTATCATGGCTTAAAAATATACTGATAGATTTCAATAACAAGCAGATCGATGCAGAAAAGAAAAAACTCTTGCGTGTTGTTTTGTCAGAAATTCTGGCTTTCGGCGGTTTTGTGTTTGGGGCCTTCTTCATTCTTCAAGATGTATTGTCAGGCGCGATTATGATAGGCTCAATGGTCTTTCTCCTAAGCACGCTCTCAAACGTTCAGCACTCTTTTGGAGATCTTCTCTACAACATCGCAAGACAGAACGAACGTCACCTTATAGTCAAAGACATTCTTGAGTTCATGAATACCAAACCTTTCGTAGACATACCCAAAAAGCCTAAAAAACTAAAACTAAAATCGCCACCGGAGATCGAATTTGAAAATGTAAGCTTCAAGTATCCAAACTCAGACAAGTGGAGCCTCAAAAACTTGAACTTTATCTTCAAGCCCGGGCAGAAAATAGGACTTGTTGGAAACAATGGCGCCGGCAAAACTACGCTTGTCAAACTTATATGCAGGATTTATGACCCTACTAAGGGCAGAATATTGATAAATGGGATTAACTTAAAGGATCTTGATTTCAATGAATGGTGGTCTTATTTGGGAGTGATGTTCCAGGACTTTTCCAATTATGACTTTGTTACCAAAGAGGCAATCGCCATGGGCAGGCCTGAAAAAACACTTTCCATAAAGGAGGTTATAAGAGCCGCAAAAATCAGCGAGTCTCACTCATTCATTGAGGAGTGGAAAAGGAAATATGATGAGCCCATTGGCGTTGAATTTGACGGCGTAGAACCCTCGAAAGGCCAGAGACAGAAGCTTGCTATATCCAGAGTAATTTACAGGAATCCATATGTGATGATCCTTGATGAGCCAACTGCATCTGTTGACGCAGAGTCGGAGGCGAAGATATTTGATTCACTCGATAGCCTTCCAAACTCTATGACAGCCATTCTGATTTCGCACGATTTTTCGACGATAAGGGAATGCGATGAGATCTTCGTTTTCGATCACGGCGAACTTGCAGAGAGCGGCAGTCACGATGATCTGATGAAAAACAACACTCTTTACTCTGAGCTTTTCAAGCTTCAAGCCAAGAGATTTGTATAATATGTTGTGTTTTCATATCCAGATTAAACGAAACGCGCCCCGAAGAGCGCGTCAGTTTACGTAAACAAGAGTGTTTCGTTGTTATTTCCTCACATTGTTTAGACTTCGGAACTTACCTTCTGGACCAAAGACGATGTCTGTGTCTGCGAATCGCAGGACAAAGCGATCATTTCCGGTTATGATAACTTCCGCATTCTCAAGGATTGCAAGTATGCTTGTTAGCCGAAGATTTTCGGCTTCAAGAATCTTGATTCGGACTCTCAATCGGCCTGCTTCTGGAGTTTCGCCGGAACCCCACCACCTCCCGATAAGGTATGCGGCTACGATAGCCGCAATTATCCCAACAACTAAAGGTATGTTCCACACCGCCTGTACCTCCATTAAAACAATAATATACAAAAAACTATTGGTCAAACCGCTAAACGGCTTTTTCGGCATTCAAAATACTGCTATAATTGCGCCATGCAAAGAACTTATATAAAGGACTTAAAAGGTAGTGAGGGCAAGGAAGTTTCTATAAAAGGCTGGGTGAATGTGAGGAGGGACCAGGGCAAAATGGTCTTTATCGACATGAGGGACATGACTGGCATCGTCCAGTGCGTTGTCTTGCCAAAAAGTAGAGCTATAGAGAAGGCAAAAGAGATCAGGGACGAATGGGTATTAGAAGTGAGGGGGGTGGTAAACAAAAGACCTGACAAAAACGTAAACACAGATGCCCCAAACGGCGACATAGAGATTGAGATAGGGCAGATAGAAGTATTAAACAAAGCAGAAACCCCTCCTTTCGACGTCTCTGCAGATACCAAGGAAGTAAATGAGGACATCCGCCTAAAGTACAGGTACCTAGACCTTCGAAGCACAAGAATGCAGAAAAATATAAGGATGCGCCACCATATAATCAAGCATATTCGCGATTATCTCGACCATGAGAATTTTACAGAAATTGAGACTCCCATTCTTACCAAATCCACACCTGAAGGCGCCCGCGACTACGTAGTGCCATCTCGGCTTTACAGAGGAGAGTTTTACGCCCTCCCCCAATCCCCGCAGCAGTACAAGCAGCTCCTGATGACAGGGGGGATTGAGCGGTATTTTCAGATTGCCAAATGCCTTCGCGACGAAGACACCCGCGGAGACCGACAGCCGGAATTCACACAACTTGATATGGAAATGAGTTTTGTCGAGAGAGAGGATGTGATGAAAATAAACGAGGGGCTCTTGATTTCAATCGTAGAAAGCCTCTATCCGGAAAAGAAAATCCAGGAAAAACCTTTTCCGCGTATTTCTTACAAAGAAGCGACTGAAAAGTACGGCACCGATAGGCCGGATATAAGGAAGGATAAAAATGATCCGAACCTTTTAGCCTTCTCGTGGGTTATTGATTTCCCGTTTTTTGAGAAGACAGGCAGCTCCGACAACAAACAGACAAAGGGAGAGTGGACATTCACTCACAATCCGTTTTCAAGACCCATACCGGAGCATATGAAAAATCTTTTAGAGAAACGCGAAATAGGCGAGATCATTACTTCCCAGTATGACGTGGTGCTTAACGGTTTTGAGATCGGGGGTGGTAGCGTAAGAAATCATCAGTATGAAGCTTTAGAGAAAGTTTTTGAAATCCTTGGTTATGAGAAGGATGCTATCGAAAAGGACTTCGGTCACATGCTCTCTGCCTTCAAACTCGGTACTCCGCCTCATGGTGGCATTGCATGGGGCCTCGACAGGTTGGTAATGCTTTTGCAGGACGAACCAAACATCCGTGAAGTCATTGCCTTTCCCAAAACAGGGGAGGGTAAGGATTATATGATGAATTCCCCAAGTCCCATCTCCGACCGCCAGCTCCGTGAGCTCGGCCTCCAAATCGTAAAACAAGATAAGAAATAAGGAGCGACTTTCCGCAGAAAAAAAGGTAGTTTGTGGTAAAATAGAGCCATGAATGGAGGGTTTAAGGTCAGGGTGGGACAGTTTGAAGGGCCGCTTGATTTGCTGCTCGACCTCGTTGAGAAAAGGAGGCTTCATATAAGCGATGTCACCCTATCGCAGGTTGCTGATAATTTTATAAATTACGTTAAGTCGTTTGATGAATTTCCAATGAAGGACTCTGCGGATTTCATCTTGGTGGCATCGACCCTGCTTCTTATCAAGTCCAAATCCCTTTTGCCCGGCCTCAGCCTCACCGAAGAGGAGCAGGAGAGTATCGAAGAACTTGAAAGGAGGCTCGAGTCTTACAAGACATATAAAGAGGCAGCGCAGGTTCTTTCTAAAATCTTTGGAAAATTTCTTTATTTTCCAAAAGAGAAAAGGTGGCAAAAATCAGTATTTTACCCAACTTCTGAAATAACAACTTCGAATTTGAAGAACGCTATCCTTAGTGCTATCGAGAGCATGCCGAAAAAGGCTGAGCCTCTTTCAAAGATCGGCGTCCGAAAAATAATTAGTCTTGAAGAGATGATTGAGAGACTGAGAGAGAAAATAGAGAGTTCGCTTAAAATGAGCTTCCGCGAATTTTCCATGATGAACAAGGCGGAGAGGATCGATGTTATCGTGAGCTTTCTCGCCATGCTTGAGCTTGTAAAGCGCGGCTTGGTGCGAGCCGAACAGCACAGCCACTTCGAGGATATCAACATTGAGTTGGAAAGAACGGGAGTGCCAACATATAATTAACAATCGGATAAATATGATGAATATGGAGCAACAAATAGAGGCGGTACTGTTTTATGAAAACGAGCCGGTAGAAATTAAAAAACTCTGCAAAATTTTGGACACAAGCGAACATGACATCAATGACGCCCTCATTGCGTTAAGCGGTAGCCTTGAGGGCAGGGGGATATGCCTTATTAACAACGGTAGGGAAGTCGCACTCGCCACCTCCAAGGACATGGAGAGCATAATAGATAAACTTGCTAAGGACGAAATGAGTCGGGAGATTGGCAAAGCGGGTTTGGAGACCCTTGCAATAATACTTTATAATGGGGATGTATCCCGTCGGGAGATAGATTTCATTCGGGGAGTCAATTCGACGTTCATTTTGAGGAACCTCTCCATGCGAGGGCTTATAGAACGGGAACACAAGGAAGGCGATAGGTCCTACAAGTACAGGGTAAGTTTGCCACTTTTGGCTCACTTAGGGATAAGATCGGTGGACGAACTGCCTGAATTTGATAGTTTAAGTAAAAAGGTAGCCGAAATTTCAAAGAATTTGGAGGATCAGGACAATAATGAATAAAATTAATATGGACATGGAAAGAAGAACAAAATATTTCGTTCATGTTGTGGCGATACTTTCGCTTATTTCCATATTTATTTTCGCAATTTTGGTGAACGGGGACAAAAATCCAGAGAAAGCCGAGGCTTCGGAAGTAGAGGCAAGTCCTCAACCTTTCACGGATATAGCACTTGAGGCCAAAGCGGCAATAGTGGTAGATCTAGTAAACGGCAGAGAGCTTTTTTCCAAAAATCCTGACGAGCCATTGCCTCTCGCGTCACTTACCAAAGTTATTACCGCGCTTACTGCAGACTTGAAGCTTCCCAATTCTCTGAGCGTAAGGATAAGGGATGAGTACCTTGCACCCGAGGGTGATTCAGGGCTTATAAGTGATGATGTATGGCAGGCTCGGGATTTGAGGGATTTTACCTTGCTTACTTCGTCAAACGACGGGGCTTTCGCTCTAGCGGCTGCAGCAGAGTCTTTGGGCAGGGAAGCTGTCTATGACATAGGTTCACGTGATCAGTTTGTAAAAGCCATGAACGACACCGCCCTCGAGATTGGACTCCTGAGCAGCAAATTTTACAACGAACACGGACTCGACAGGGAAGCAGACAAAGGCGGTGCATATGGCAGTGCTCGGGATATGGCCACACTTTTTGAATACATTATCAAAAATCGCCCAGCAATCCTCGAAGCCACACGTTACGACAGCCTGAGTTTCAAAAGCTCGCTCAAAAATTATCTGGCGGAGAACACCAACCCATATATAAACGAGATACCCAACGTCATTGCTTCCAAAACGGGCTACACCGATCTTGCCGGTGGAAATCTGGTAGTGGTTTTCGATGCTGGGGTCAATATGCCGATTGCAATCTCAGTACTTGGATCTTCGCAAGAAGGAAGGTTTTCTGATACCTTAAAGTTAGTAGAAGCGAGTTTGAAAGCTATTTCTAATTAGAAATATATGATGATCGATATTGTAAAGGTGTTTCTGCCGGCGGTGGGGGCGTTTGTTCTCGGTATTTTGCTTACTCCTTTTCTCACCGGTTTCCTCTACAAGCACAAAATGTGGAAGAAAAAAGCCGGCAAAACGGCTCTTGACGGAAGCGAGGCAGTCATTTTTAACGAACTGCACAAGGAGAAAGAGGTTAACACTCCACGAATGGGGGGAGTGGTCATTTGGTTTAGCGCATCGCTCGTCATGTTCATCATCTGGTTATTGTCGCATCTGTTACCGACAGAGAGCACCATCAAGATGGATTTCCTTTCCAGGAGTCAGACCTGGGTGCCTCTTGCCACACTTCTTTTTGGCGCTCTTGTCGGCCTTATCGATGACTACCTTGAGGTCAAAGACTCCGTAAACGGACAAAGAGGTGGGGGGCTTTCTCTCATCATCAGGCTTTCGGCAGTAGGCTTTATGGCGCTTCTCACTGCACTTTGGTTTTACTTTAAACTTGATGTGAATTCAATCGGCCTTCCTTTTGGTTTTCAAGAATTTTATCTGGGGCCTCTGTTTATGTTGCTCTTTATCATTGTGGCTCTTTTCATTTATGCAGGCGGAGTCATCGATGGGCTTGATGGTCTCGCAGGCGGTGTTTTTGCCACCATATTTGCCGCCTATGCCGGCATTGCCTTCTATCAGCAACAGATAGATCTGGCCGCCTTCTGTGCCACACTATCCGGCGGAATCCTTGCCTTCCTCTGGTTCAATATTCCTCCCGCACGGTTTTATATGTCGGAGACAGGAAGCATGGGGCTTACCATCACTCTTACGGTTGTCGCCTTCATGACCGACAGGCTAGGGGAGGGTTACGGACTTTTGGTCCTGCCGGTTATTGCCATGCCTTTGGTCATAACAGTCCTTTCAAACGTTATCCAGGTTTTTTCCAAAAAATTCAGGGGGAAAAAGGTCTTTTTAGTCGCTCCATTGCACCATCATTTCGAGGCAAAGGGTTGGCCATCTTACAAGGTCACCATGCGCTATTGGGTATTCTCCACCGTATGCGCCATCCTGGGCATTTCCCTCGCCCTCATTGGGTAACTTATTTAACAAACCAGAAAATATTAAATCGTGTGCTAAAATGATGATGTGGCCGGAAAAGTTTCTAGGATAAGCAAGCCGTTTCTTCTCTGGACCGTGGTGCTCACGGTCGGCGGTTTTTTTATTTTCAGCTCCGCATCTCTCGGCGTCTTGGCTCGTGATGAGGTCAAGTTTTCTAATGTCGCCTTCAACCAGCTTTTTTACGGACTGTTTTTCGGCTCGCTTGCCTGCTTGTATTTCTCAAAGCTTGACTACCACGTTTGGAAAAAGAGCGCTTTTTACCTTTTTATAATTTCTCTTGTTCTCACTCTTTTGGTTTTCGTCCCCCCACTCGGCATGGAGCACGGCGGGGCAAAGCGCTGGATAAATTTGAGGTTCATCACTTTTCAACCGGCAGAATTTCTGAAAATTTCTTTCATTGCATATTTTGCGGCATGGCTTTCGGCCATTAAATCCAAAGTTTCAACCTTTAAATGGGGTCTTTTACCATTTATGATTTTCATGATTATAATCGGGGGAACGCTTCTGTCCCAACCTGATACCGACACTTTCGCAGTCATACTTTTCGCGGCAACTGCAATGTTTCTCGCCGCCGGGGCAAGCTGGAAACATTTGTCTGTGCTGTTTATTGTAGGCCTCGTCGGTCTAGCAGGCCTTGCCTACACTCGACCTTACGTCAAGCAGAGGATCGAGGTTATGCTCAACCCATTGGCAAACCAGCAGACAAGCGGTTACCAGCTTACCCAATCTCTTATCGCTGTCGGATCAGGAGAGCTTTTCGGCCGAGGTTTTGGGCAAAGCGTCCAGAAATTTCACTATCTGCCGGAACCTATCGGGGACTCGGTTTTTGCCGTCGCCGCTGAGGAGTTCGGTTTTATCGGCGCCTCTATAATCATGTTCATTTTTGTTATGTTTTCTCTCGAAGGCCTCAAGATATCGGCGGGCACCAAGGATGATTTTGGAAGGTTATTTTCCCTTGGAATTGTTATACTTATTGTGTCCCAGGCATTTGTAAACATAGGCGGGATGATAGGTATTTTGCCTCTTACAGGCATCCCTCTGCCTTTTGTAAGCCACGGCGGTACAGCCCTCTTCATCACCCTTATAGAAGCGGGAATCATCATGAACATATCAAGGCACAGCAAAAAATTATAAATTGAAATTTTTTTAAATAAAATGAAGATCATATTTACAGGCGGCGGGTCAGGAGGGCATTTTTATCCGATCATCGCAATTGCAGAATCGATACAGAAGATTGGAAGGGAGCGCAAGCTGATTTCCCCAAAAATGTATTTTTTTGCGCCTTCGCCTTACAACCAAGGAATTCTCTACGACCATGGTATCGAATTCAACAAGATAAGCGCCGGCAAGTTACGCAGGTATTTTTCGGTTATGAATTTTTTTGACATTTTCAAAACTTTTTTCGGAATAATAGGAGCAATCTTCGACGTTTTCGACGTCTATCCTGACGTAGTATTCAGTAAAGGAGGTTATGGAAGTTTCCCCGCTGTTCTTGCCGCGCGCCTTTTGCGGATACCGGTGTTCATTCACGAATCCGATTCTGTCCCAGGCAGGGCAAATAAGTGGGCCGGCAGATTTGCCGCACGCATTGCCGTTTCTTACAAAGAAGCAGCTGAGCACTTCAAGCACCAAGACAGAATCGCCTATACAGGCCAGCCGGTAATGGAGGAAAAAACCGTCCCGATAACCGAGAAGGCCCATGAATTTTTCGGTTTTGAGGAGACGGTACCGACTATTTTTATACTTGGAGGATCACAGGGGGCCGAGGTTATAAACAACATGATTCTTGATGTATTGCCTGAGCTAGTAAAAGATTTTCAAATAATCCACCAGACTGGAGACGTTAATTTCCATGTCATCAAGGAGTCCGCCTCTGCAATTCTACTCGACAGCCCTAATCGAGCGAGGTACAAGCCTTTCGGATACCTAAACAGCCTTGAGATGCGCATGGCCGCAGGAGCGGCGGAGCTCGTCATAAGCAGGGGAGGCTCAACTATTTTTGAGATTGCCGCTTGGGGCAAGCCCTCGATCATAATCCCTATAACAAATTCAAACGGTAATCATCAGGTCAAAAATGCGTATATATACGGGAGGGCAGGAGCCTGCTCTGTCATGGAGGAAGAAAATCTTAAAAACAACATTTTCCTTGCCGAAATCAGGAGAATATTAGAAAACAAGGAAATAGTTTCAAAAATGAGTGAGTCGGCAAAGGCTTTTTTCAAGCCGGGTGCGGCCGATACAATCGCTCGCGAAATTTTCTCCATCATTATCTCCCACGAGAAGATATAAAAAATTACCTCGATTCGTAACACTCCCTTGATCTTTCTCTTTAAAATAAAGGGGGAAGGTGTTATGAATTATGTCTCAGGGTAAGAGGGGGGTTCTGGGGTGTCATGAAAGGCGTCGAAAAACGATCAATTTTTTGCTAAAATGTCGATATGGAAAACACAGGTAAAGTGGTAGTGCGCTACCCTCCAAGCCCCACCGGCCCTTTTCATGTAGGCAACGCGAGGACCTTCCTTTACAACTGGCTTTTTGCCAAACAGCATGGAGGTAAAGTAGTTTTCAGAATAGAAGACACTGACAAAGAGCGTTCACGAGAAGAATTTGCGCAAGATATAATTGAAAACCTGAAATGGTTAAAAATAGAACCTGATTTTTCTACTACTGTCAAACAGTCGGAGAGGGGAGCGGTTTACCGCAAATATATGGAAAAGATGATTGGCAAAGGCTTTGCGTATATATCCAAAGAAGACGCCCCTGAAGAAGGACAGAGGGACGAGGTCGTCAGGTTCAAAAACCCTAATAAAAAAATCATTTTTGAAGACCTGATCCGCGGCCAAATAGAATTTGATACGGCAGAGCTCAAGGATTTCATTATCGGCAAAAGCCTAGATGAGCCAATTTATCATTTGGCAGTGGTCATAGACGATTTCGAGATGGGAGTGACACACGTGATTAGAGGAGACGATGGGATATCAAACACCCCAAGACAGATACTTATCCAAGAAGCCATAGGAGCCCAAAGGCCGGTTTACGCTCACCTGCCCCTCATCCTGGCTCCCGACAAGACCAAACTGTCAAAGAGAAAGCATGGCGAACAAGTCTCCGTGACCTTTTATCGCAAGCGCGGGTACTTGCCAGAAGCCCTTATAAACTTCCTCTCAATGATCGGATGGAACCCAGGAACTAATCAGGAAATTTTTTCAATCGAGGAGCTTGTTTCTACCTTTAGTATAGAGAAAGTCCAAAAGAAAGGCGCCATCTTCAATATTGAAAAACTTGACTGGCTCAACCGCGAGTGGATGCGCAAACTTCCAAAAGACGAACAGATGGCGGGATTCATAAAAGAACTTTCTGAGACAAGATTTTCAAATTCAGATAAGCTCAAAGACCAAAGGTATATTGGCTTGATCTTTAACCTTGTCCTCGACAGGATACACAAATGGACAGACATCGGAGATCTGGCTCTGAAAGGCGAGTTTGACTGCTTTTTTGAGGAACCAACGCTTCTCAAGAGTTCGATTCACTGGAAGGACTCTTCTCCCGATGTGGCCGCCAAAAACCTAAAGGACTTATTGTCTCAGGCATCTCTATTAAATGACGGGGAGGAAGAAAAATTCGCAGAAATCATGATGACTTTAGCGCAAGAGAGGGGCAAAGGTGATGTTCTTTGGCCAATACGCTATGCTCTCTCCGGGAAAGAGAAGTCACCCGATCCAGCTTCACTTGTTAGGATATTAGGAATTAGCAGGTCGAGAGAGAGGATCACCAAAGCAATCGAAACTTTAAAAACTTAAAACTGAAATGAGGAAAGAAGGCGAAAAAATTTTTTTGGTTTTGATTTTGCTTTTCTTTTTGGTGGGATCAGAAATGGCACTTTCCCAGTCTGCAGACGAGCTCAGACAAAACATAGACTCCCATAATGAAAAAATCAAACAATTAGATGAGGAGATTGAGGCTTACACAAAACAAATCGAGGCTGTAGGCAGCGAAGCCAAGAACCTGCAAAGCGCGGTCAAAGTTTTAGATATTAACCAAAGCAAAATCAAAACTGAAATCAAAAAGACCGAGACCAATATCAGCAAGACCAATTTGACTCTCAAAGAACTTGTAGACGAGATAGGGGATATCGAAATAAAAATTGGCTCCAATGTCGGAGCTATAGCAAAAACCTTGAGCAGTATGCGTATGAAAGATGACGAGTCCTTGATTGAGAGTTTGCTTGTAAACAAAAGCATCGCCGAAGTCCTCGACGAATACGAGACCATCAGAGAGTTTCAGGAGAAGGTGCGCGGCAAGACTTTTGAACTTGACATTTATAAAAATGAATTGTTAGGTAAAAAATCTGCCGTGGAATCAGAAAAGAAAAAGCTAGTTTCTTTAAACGACAACCTAAAAGATCAAAATCAAATTCTTACCAACAATAAGCAATAAGAAGGAGAAAACAGGGCTTCTCAATGCCACCAAAAACAAAGAAGCTGAATACAAGAGAATTTTAGCAGTGCGCCAGGCCGAGAGAGAAAGGTTTGAGAAGGAGCTCTTTGAGTACGAATCTAGGCTGAAGAGAATAATCGACCCAGACAGCTTTCCTTCGGCTAAAAAGGGTGTTTTGTCATGGCCTTTAGACAACATCTATATAACCCAACCCTTCGGAAGAACCGTAGATTCTGTAAGGCTATATGTTTCCGGCACCCACAACGGTGTTGACTTCAGAGCTAGCCGTGGCACTCCGGTCATGGCGGTTTTGGACGGAGTGGTAGAGGGGGTTGGTAATACTGATGAACAACCGGGCTGCTACTCATATGGAAAGTGGGTGCTTATAAAGCACGACAACGGCCTTTCAAGCCTCTATTCGCACCTCGACCTTATCAAGGCGCCCCAAGGAGCCAAGGTCATGACTGGCGATGTGATCGGCTACAGCGGCCAGACCGGATATGCCACGGGCCTGCACCTGCACTTGACACTTTTTGCAAGCCAAGGAGTTACGGTCCAAAAATACTCTTCGAGCAGAAATTGCAAAAATGTTATCATACCGATAGCCGATGTTAGAGCTTACCTTGACCCCATGCTTTATTTCCCAAGTCTTTAATTATTTTATTTTTTAGTATTTAATTATCCGCTAAAATAAAAACATGGTAGATAAACTAAAAACACGATCGCGAGCGACCTCAGGAGGTTTTATACAGTTAGTTTTCATCGTTATCACAGCCCTTATCATACTCAAATACGCTTTTGAAGTTGATATAGTCGGTTTTTTGACCTCAGGCAAGGTCAAGGACTGGCTTGATAAATTATATGCCTTCGGTTTAGCAGGGTGGAATAAATATAAGGAAATCATCACAGCAGGGTGGACGTGGTGGTCTGATCTGTATAAAAAAATATTTAATTAGATTTGCTGCAAGAAAAATTTTTATGGTGGGGAAGAAGTAGTTGTTTGAAGTAAAGCCTCCTCCGCCTTATTTTAACATAATTAGAGTTTCCAAAGATATATTGTGCGACGTTCATATAGTTTCTGGGCATATATATTACATTTAATTGATAGGTCTTGAAATAAACAAAAACTCGTTCCCCTTTTTATGAGAGCGGACGAGTTTTTGTCTTCTGTAGTTATTTATTTATTTACTGCGAGATCCTTATATTCGGAGTAGGCCGCACTTCTCCCCCAGCAGGGCATGGACGATTTCCAAGGACGAACCCCGTACTTTTCATATATGTGCCTTGCGTAGGCGGCGTTGCCCTCGAGAGTCAGGATATCATACCCGAGCTTATCCGAATCACCTTTGTGATAATACTCGTTGATCTGCATCACACCTCTGTCGAGACTGTTGACCTCTCCGCGAAGCACGTTTCCGTTCTCGTCATAGTGCCTGAATCTTGATTCGCACTTCGCAATCTCCACCATTATGGGGATGTCTGAGAAGTATGCTTTAACATATTCCTCGACTGTTATTTTTCTCTCTGCGTCAATCTTCCTTGAAGCGGGAATGGTTTCCTTTGCTTCAAACTTCTCTGCGAGTACTGCCGGAATATTTGTCTGGTTAAATCCGGTAATGCTTGTTGCAAGCATGGTTAGACCCAAAGCGGTAGCCTGGAAAATAAGCCAATTGTTTAATTTTAATCCCGGACTTTTACGTCTCTTCTCTCCCCCACCCTTATTGGGAATTATCGGGGGAAGCCGGGGGATCTTTGGGCGAAAGGATCGAGGAGCGAACCCTAAAGTTATTACCCCGCTTTAACGGCAAAGATCCTCTTAAAAACACAAAATCCAGCACTAATTACTACTGGACACAATTCCATTATAGCATTTTTAGACCTAAAAAGTCAACCCTCTTAAATGAAAAAACAATTAAATATGGCTCAATTTAGCCATATTTTTAATATTTTTATACAACGAAATATAATACTTTTCAATATTTTAGGACCTTTGGATGGTTCTTTCTGGTTTTTTCAGTATTGGACCGATTCTCCCGGCAAAACTCCGCTTAAAATCTCAATCATTCCGTTATTTCCCGTCAGTCCTAGCTCCACTCTGGTTTTATTTGTCTTGCCGTTAATCATTTTCTCGACAAAACCTAACTCGCCATCCTTCTTTACCGCATAGGAAGGCAAGACAACGACTCCGTTCTTTCTTGATGTTTCTATCCTTATATCTGCCGTCAATCCGCTTTTAAGCCTTTCCACCTTATCCATAAGGTCAACCCTCACTTTATAATTTACGACTCCGTCAATTACCACTTCACCGGGCTCAATATACGAGACTGATCCTGAAAACACCTCGCCCGGGAAAGCATCGAAAGTGATTTGAGCCGGATTGCCTTGAGAGATTTTGCCTATGTTTATCTCTGAAATATTCGACTCTATGTACATTTTCCCATTACTCGAAATTCTGACAAGTTTGGACCCGGACAATACCGTCTCCCCTACTTTTGCATCTTGTCTTATGATAACGCCATCAAAAGGAGCAATTATCGAAGACTTTCCGATCTCGGCCATTATAGCCGAGACGCTCGCTCTCGCTTGCGACACCTTGGCCTCCTGTGCGAGTACGTCTTCAAACTCCCCCGTTTCCCCAAGAAGAGGAGCCGAATTGAACTTATCCTTAGCCGTCACTAGACTCGATATAGCTGATGATACTTGAGTTCTTGCCGACGCGGCAGTGGTCTTGTATGTATTGACCGTCGAAAGATAAGAGTATTCCGCAGGAGTGAATGTGTTGATAGCTCCGGCTACCTTATCGAGAAATGATAAAATCTTTTTAAGATCGGTAATGGATTTATCGGCAACTGACACGATGTTTTCGCCATTTATTGCGCCGAGGGAAATCTGCCAATCTTTGAGGATTTTTTCAACATCCTTTCTTTCGTTACTTACACTCAGAGAGATCTCGGTCGGTATATCAAAATAGTGCACATAGTTTCCGTCAGTGAAAGTGACCTCAAATTTAGGATTGGAAGTGTTGTTGGTAAAAAACTGGTCAGCCTTGTTCCGGATCGCGTCATCCGCCGAAGCGAAACCTTCCCTTATAGAGGCATCGAGATTCTTCTGGGCATCAGCAAAAGAGATTGGCGCGGTGCTTTTAAGTTCGCGTAAGTTTATCAACTCCTCTTCGAGTAAAGCTTTTGCCTTTGCGAGATCTGCATTTTCCGACGCCGTTTCAAGCGAAGCGACAACAGCACCTTTTGGTACAACCTCTCCTACGCTAAAATTTACTCTCGACACCCTGCCGGATTTGTCGAACCCGAGCTCTACGCTTTGATTGGGCTTTACCTTGCCTGCTGCTGTGACTTCTTGAACGATATCGCCTATCTGAGCGGTAGCTGCTTGCTTGCCATTCTTCCCGTTTCTAACAATAAAAAAACTGCAGGTAACAACTATAGCAAGGCCTATTATGACATATTTTTTCGAAAGGAAAAAAGTGATTTTTCTCATCGTAAGCTATTATAACAAAAATTCTAAATTATGCTTTCGGGCTTCCCGTCTGCCAAAATCTTGCCATCACCAATCTTGATAGCCCTTTTAGTGAGCACTGCGTACTCTGGCTCGTGAGTTACCATGATCACTGTCTGCCCTTCTCTATTAAGATCAAGGAACACGCTCATAACGGTGTTTGCGGTCTCGCTATCCAAGTTTGCTGTAGGTTCGTCTGCAAAAATTATCTTCGGGTCGTGAGCTATTGCTCTGGCGATTGAGACCCTTTGCTGTTCCCCGCCGGAGAGTTGGTTTGGGAGATTGTGGAGCCTGTCACCAAGACCGATTCTTGCAAGAGCGGTTTCTGCTTTTTTGTAAGCGGCATTTTTCACAAGTCCCTGCATCAGAAGGGGTACTACGGTATTTTCGATTGCCGTAAGCTCAGGCACAAGTGCATAATCCTGAAAAACGTAGCCAAGCTCGCGGAGTCGAAATTCCGTCCTCTCCTCGTGATTTAGCGCTACTACCTCGACTCCGTCTATCACTATCTCCCCGGAATCAGGCTTGTCAAGAAGCCCGAGTTGGTAAAGAAGGGTTGATTTGCCCGATCCTGACCTGCCCGTGATTGAAAAGAAATCTCCCTGATCTACCGAAAATGACATTCGGTCCAACACCACGAGGCGAGTGTCCCCTGTTTTAAAAGATTTGGTTAAATTTTTTACTGAAACTATGTTGCTCATGTTTTAAATTGCACTGTTGGAAATTTATTGAAAATTGCTAATTGATAATTGAAAATTACCTCCCCAATATTGAATCCAAAGTATTTTTTTTGACTACGATGCGGGCGGGAATGTAGCCGGCAAAAAGAGTTGCGACCACAAGGAGCAAAACTCTAAGGGATGTAGCGGACACTTCGGCCACAAGTATGCCATCGCTAAACGGAAACTTGATCGGATGGGCGGCGATGAAGGGCACCAGGAATCCGTAAAGAATTAAAAGCCCCACGCCGATGCCTACTATTGCATAAAACATCGATTGGAATACGTAAGCTATCTCTATTGACCTTGAGCTGATGCCGATACCCTTGAGAATCCCTATAAACTTCTTTCGGGTAATGGCGTTTACAAAAATAACGATAAATATAGTGATCGAGGCCACCACAAGGCCGATGGAACCGACGACGTTGCCCAGGATGGCAAAGGTGTTTTTGATATCTATGACGAATTTCGGCACACCTTCTTCATATGTTTGAACCCTTGCAGTTTCCCCTACTCCCATCTTTATTAGGGCATTCTTAGCAAAATATGGATCGACTCCGGGCTTTAACTTCACCGCTATTTCGTCGACATTGTAGTCGGTGCGGTCGATTATGTTTCTAAGCATCGTATCGAGCATATAAATTCTCATATCGACTTCGTCCGCCTTGCTTCTTATTATTCCTTTGACAGTGAATTCGCGTGTTATGCCGCCTACTGTCACTCTGACTTTTGTCCCGGGCTCAACATTCTCAAGAAAAGAAAAGCTTGCGGAATCCACCGGTACGTATTTTTTCAGAAGATTGGAGCCTAGCATAACAAAATCCGCATCTCCCGGTGACAAAAATTCTCCCTCAACAATTTTGGAAGAGAGGTTGGTGGTCTTATCCTCAAGAAGTGGATCAATTCCAGTCACAGCTCCGCCTGCACTGTTTGGGTCATCGGTAAGGTTTACTCTGGTCTTGTATCCGGCCTCAACCATCCCCCCCCCCTCAATATATCTGGGAGTGAATGATTCCACTATGGACATAGACTCTAACTTGCTTATTATGGATGAACTTCCTTCTATATAATTTTTTTTGGGTAAATTTGATATAAAAATGTCGCCAGTCGATACTTGCTTATACACCTGAGATACCCCTTCTATGAGGCCTACGAGCACCCCCCGCACTACTATCAGATTTAGGAAAGTAAGAGTCATGACGAAAATAATGAGAAAAGTCGTTGCTTTAGTCGAGCGCTTAATCTGCCTGTATGCAAGATAAAAGCCTACCTTCACATACAGCCAAAAACTTTTTTTATTGTTCCCGTTAAATCTCAATGTAGTAAAAGCTATTGCCCGGCTTCTTTCAAAACAAGTGAAAACTCGTATTTGTCTATATTTTCATTTGTACCCAAAACCACTTCATGGAGCCCACTTTTTGGAATATTTTCCATCGTTTTAAATTACTAATAAAAATAATTTGAGCATAAAAAGTGCTATTTCAGTCCTTTGCAGTTGCTTGCCGGGGTATAACCTTTGGCTCTAGCCTCCTCGATTGAATTGAAAACTATGAGGTTATTTTCGGAAATCTGCTTGGCCCCGGAGCACCACGGGTAATGATACTTGCTACCGTTCTTTGAAGCAACCACCTGCCCGCTGTCAGGTTGAGTCTCTGGCATTGAGTCTCCAATTTTCTCATCATCTGCGGCGCTTGCTCCGACACTCGCCGCCTGTTCCCTGCTTCCACCACCATATAAATCTCGGCTGATCACCCTTACCGGATCTTTCCCATCCTCAAGTCCTGAAATTCTGCCAAGGGAAAACGAGGTTACCGCCACAAGCAAAATCATGACCGCGGTAAAATATTTCCCGCACAATAAACTTCTAATTTTATTCCCAAGGCCAACCTTTTGGGGCTTTTCTTCGATTATATACTGCTCCTCGAATGATTCTTGCATTTTTGGTTCGTTTTTATTATACTATTCGTAACTGATTATATCAGTTTTGTTTTTGTTTTTCTCTTAAAATTTTGCTTTTATTTTACAAAAATGGCACATAAAAAGGCGGCAGGAACAACCAAAAACGGTAGAGACTCAAACCCGAAATACCTCGGGGTCAAACTCTATGACGGAAGTGTTGCATCCGTAGGTTCTATAATCATCCGGCAGAGAGGTTCAAAGATTCTTCCGGGCACCGGAGTTCGCATGAGCCGCAACTACACCATCTTTGCCATGAAAAACGGTAAGATCAAGATGTCGCAGAAACGCAAGGCTCATTTCGACGGCAAGACCATGCTAAAGAAAGTTGTAAGCGTCGTCTAATTTTTTAGTAGGATTTTATAAATGCAAAAAACCACCGCGCCGTCATGCGGTTCGGTGGTCTGATTTTTTGCTCCCCTCTGCGGAGAATTCTGTATTCCAAAAGCTTTTTCCTCTCTGCAAATGGTAGGCCTGAGAGCCGGCCGTATTTTATGCTAATCTCAATGGTCGCAAAGAGGACGGCGTTCCCTGAAACAAACTCCTTAAGATCGCCTATACTATCCCAACCAAGCTCGATCTCAATCCCTCTGTCGTTGCGGAAAGTCAAAGACTTGGGGGAACCGTTTATTATGTTTAGGGAGTATGCGTCCATTAGCGCATCCTCTATCACAAACGGTTTTCCGGACACTCCGACCCTGTCCAGAGCGAACAGTGCCAGGAACCCGGCTACAAGTGACGAGAAATATGCAATTACTTTCACACCCGCCTCCTATCATATTATAACACAAAATCGCTTTTTGGTTACTCCGCTTCTATAGTAAGCAGAAACTCTCCTTCCCCGTGATCGGTTTTTACGTTTATTTTGTGGTCGCCGATTTCTTTAATAGGTTTTAAAATTGCGATCATATCAACCGGAATTTCAATGTTGGCCTCCTTCTTGAGAGCCTCCGTTATTTCAACCTCATGAATTTTTTCAAAAAGATGCCCCTTTTCGTTTGCTTTTTTCTTAATTACCACTTTGACTCCGCTCAATAGCTCAAGCTGCTTTTCCAAGAGTTTTTCCTTTATTTCTTGTTCTGTATCATGCGCGGACTTAAGCATTTCTGCTTTTTTTACAGCATTTACTGTCGCATATTCAGCAAGTTTATTTGGGATCAGATAATTGTTGGCGTATCCATCGGATACTTCTTTTACTTCATGTTTCTTACCCAAATTTTTTACATCCTCTTTTAAAACGATTTTCATGGGCACAATGATAATCTATATTTCTGTTTAAGGCAACGGCTGGGCTAATTTTTATTTTTCAAATATTTAACCGCTTCGTCGAGCACGGGGTCATTGCCATCCTTAGTATTTAGTGCCGTAGATTCGACTTCTATATCCGGAGTCAAACCGCCATCAGATATAGAGTTTCCGTTCGGAGTAAGCCAGTGAGCGACCGTTACTTTAAGCGACGTATTGTCAGTTACAGGTATTAGCTCCTGGACCGAACCCTTGCCGAAAGTAGTTTCTCCGATCAAAACCGCCTTGCCGTACTCTCGCATTGCTCCGGCGAAGATTTCCGAAGCTGAGGCCGAACCTTCGTTCACAAGAATAGCCATTTTTAAGTTTTCGTTGAAAATATCGTACCCTTTGCTCTTATAAACTTCTGGTTCCTGTTTTTGGCCGAAATCTTCAGTGACCACCACTTTCCCAGTTGGCAAAAACCAGCTTGCCATATCAATGGCCGCCTCAAGATAACCTCCTGGATTATTGCGCAGATCAACAACAAGCTTATCCGTCTTTGATTCGATAAACTCTCGCAACGCTCTTCTGAAAAATCCAGGGGAGTTCGCGGAGAAGTTGTAGAGTTCAATCACAAAGACATCATCGCCTACAATTTTCGTGTTAACGGTGGGTATGTCTATGGTTGCTCTGGTAATCCTTTTTACCAATGGAGTTTCCTCCCCTTCCCTGCCGAAAGTGATCACCACTTCGGTCCCCACTTCTCCGCGAATCAGCTTTATGGCTTCATCGGTAGTCATACCTGCAGTCGCGGTCTCGCCAATAAAAAGTATCTTGTCTCCGGCCTTGACTCCGGCATTGTATGCAGGAGTATCCTTAAGCGGAGCGATAACCGTAAGAGCCCCGTTTGCTATGCCCACTTCCATCCCCACCCCACCGAAACTTCCGCTTATGTCCTCCTCGAAAGCTTTTGATTCTACCGGTGGAAAAAATACCGTGTAAGGATCGTTGTAAGAAGCCGCCAAACCTTCAATCGAGGTCCAGATTTTGTCCTCAGCGGAAGTAGGTTTTGTGGTTGAAGAAGATGGAGCAAACCTTTCTTCAAGTATGTTCCAAACCTTCCAATAAGGCGCCATATCCACACCCTCCGTAGAAGTGGCGTTCAGTATGTAGGCCGGCACTTTTTCGGAGGATCCCTTTTGGCCCGCATGGAAGCCTGCGGCGTATAAGGCCACTATTAAGATTATGGAAATTATTACGCTTTGAAACCTTTCGTTCCTCATTTTCGTCTGTGATATAATAATTCCATTATAACATCCTCGCCTTAAAACATGCTAAGTATAAGGACTCTATCAGATCATATATGGGCGGACCTGAGCTCGCCGACAAAAGACGAGGTTGATTCAGTGATACTTTCCCAAAACATTGATCCCCTGATCGGCAAAGACCTGCTTACCCCTACCCCCAAGCCGCAGGTAAAAATTGGGCCTGATTATATTTATTCAGTCATGTATATACCGGTATTTCGGCATTCCCATTCTGAAGGCACAAGCCAAGAGATCGATTTTGTCATACAAAAAAATACCTTGACTACGGCTCGCTATGATTCGGTGGACGCCATGCACCATTTTGCCAAGCAGCTAGAGGTCGAGAGCATATTAAATCGGGTGGAGGAAGAGCATCTTTTTTTTGGGCTGATGCGAGAGATTTATAAAACCATTACAGACGAGATTTTATACACCGAAGACTGGTTAAGCGAGGTCGAAAAAAACATTTTTACCGGCAAGGAAAAAGAAATGGTATTCTCGATATCAAATATCGGCAGGAACCTTTTAAATTTCAAGAGAGCCATTGATCCTCACGGCAGGGTTTTTGAGGTCCTCAAGGAAACAGGCGGTGATAAATTCGGGGAGAGTTTTAAATATGGAGCAGAAGCATTGCACGAGGAGTGGCGCCGTGTGATGAGGGCCGTGAATAACATGATTGACCTCGTAAACGAGATCCGCGAGACCAACAATGCCATGCTTAGTACCAAGCAAAACGAGATAATGAAAATCTTTACTATACTGGCTTTCGTGACTTTTCCGCTCTCTCTCATTGCTGCGATTTTTGGAATGAATGCCTCATATATTCCAATCATAGGCATGGCCTATGATTTCTGGATAATAATGGCAATAATGCTTGCTATGAGCATTGCGATGTATTCATATTTCAAGTATAAGAGATGGATATAGGATATATGGAGATAAAACTTTACAATACCCTAACTAGCAAAAAGGAGGTTTTTGAGCCTTTGGAGCCGGGAACGGTCAAGATGTACAATTGCGGACCTACGGTCTATTCAAGGCAGCATATAGGAAATCTTTCGATGTTTGTCTTTACTGATATTTTGAGACGCACTCTTAAGACGGCGGGATACAGAGTTGATCAGGTGATAAATATTACCGATTTTGGGCATCTATCCGGCGACAACCAAGGCGACGCCGATCAAGGTGAGGACAAGATGACAAGGGGCTTGCGCGAAGAAGGCCTCGAGCCAACCCTTCCTAATATGCGCAAGCTTGCAGAAAAGTTTGCAGGCCTTTTTTTTGAGGACCTCAAAAAACTCAACATAGAAACTGATGGGGTGAGATTCCCCTATGCTTCCGACTACATCGACGACCAGATAGAGCTTATCAAGAAGCTTTTTGACAAAGGTCTCGCCTACGAAACCGAAGACGGACTTTATTTCGACACTTCCAAGTTTCCTGATTACGGAAAGCTCGGCAATATAAACCTGAAAGGACTCGAGGAGGGAGCAAGGATTTCAAGCAAGGCCAAAAGGGGTCCCACTGATTTTATTTTATGGAAGAGTGATCAAAAAACCGGCTGGCAATCGCCTTGGGGCATGGGCTTCCCGGGCTGGCACATAGAATGTTCGGCGATGATCATCAAACTGCTCGGGGAGCAGATAGATATCCACACCGGAGGTATTGAGCACATCCCCGTTCATCACAACAACGAGATCGCTCAATCCGAATCGGCTACGGGAAAGAAACCATTCTCCCGTTTTTGGCTTCACCGCGCACACCTAAAGACCGAAGGCGCGAAAATCTCAAAGTCTGAAGGCAGAGTCTTTTACCTTGACGATTTGTCTAAGAGAGGCCTTCATCCGCTATCTTTTAGGTATCTGCTTTTAACTTCTCATTATAAAACTCCGGCAAATTTCACATACGAAGCAGTAAAGGCAAGCCAGATCGCGCTTGAAAAGTTGGTCGCTTCTATGGATAACCTGCCAGATTCGGACCAGTCGGACGAAATGGTGTTAAAAAAATTTGAGGAGCATATTTTCGACGATCTCAATACACCGCTCGCATTGGCTCTCCTTCAGGAAACGAAGTCAAAAAGAGCCTTAAGGAAAATGGATGAAGTTTTGGGTTTCAATATAGATAACCTCTACGAGCAATTATATGAGAGTATTCCGGATGATATTTCAGAGCTCAAAAGAGAACGCGATCAAGCGAGGATAAACAAGGACTGGGCGAGAAGCGATTCCCTGCGTGAACAGATTGAAAAGCAGGGATATTTAGTTGAGGATCGTCCTTACGAAACTTATGTCCGCAGAACTTTTTCCTTGTTAGTTAAATAAACCTAAATTTTTGTGACTTCTACACTGCCGCTCGGGGCTGAGAATCTGAGTACTCCGCCCGAAGAAGACACGGCTGTGCCTTGGTAGATGCCGTCGACTTTGATGTTATAACTTGCCCCAAAATCCATACCAAAGAGGTAATGCTCCGCGACTGCTCCTGTATTCGCATTATATGCGACAGAAGCCGGAGCGCTTTGATTTTCATCGGCCCGGAGCAAAGCTACTATTTTGCTTGCACCATCGGATACATAAGCTCCGAGCATTCCGCCTTGGCTTACTGTTAGGCTTTGAATTTCAGGAGCAGACGATACTTTATCTTTTGCCACGATCGCGTGAAGGAAGTTTTGCTCCATAGCCGCTGTCGATGCGGACGTGTCTGTATAAAACGCTCCGACTTGGGAGATGCTTGCATGCGGAAGAGTAAGGTTTGCGATCGAAGGAGAGGACGGCTCAAGCACCTTCAAGTATGCTTTGGAATTGCCGTTTTCGACAGTAATGCTGTTACCCGAAATTGTGGGTTTCTGCGGGTAGAAGAATCTTATCTTTTTAACATGGTTTGGATCTGTGGACCTGACATGGTCGGCAACAAGGATAATATTCGGTCTCAGGAAAACATACGATCTGACGAAAGACTTGAGAGTTGTTGAGGTTGGTACGCTCGTTTTCCTGTCATAAGCTCTGGTGTAATCAGCTCGACCAAAAGCGTATTTTGCGGTAGCTTCGTATGCAAGAATATTGTCAACTCCATTGTATCCCTGTCCCCCCTTATACTGGCTGCTTGTGGGCAGATATTGGCCGAGATCGTCAAAGAACAGAGTGTTTTCTCCCTCTGAAGCTGTTATGAAGATCCCTTGCGGAGCAGAACCGTAATGCCCTCGCGGATCGTAAAGCGTAGTGCTTGGGATAAAACTCAGGCGGTGGCCGATTGAATGAACAACCAGCGGATCTGAAGCCCTCGCCACAAATACACCTCCAGCGTCTCTCATTTGATGACCGGCTATATGAATCTTTCCGCCTATCCGAAACGAGGACCAGACCGCATCATCTTGCCAGCTGCCGCGGGAATATACATATTCACTCCCTTGTTCTGTGCGATAGGTTAAAGGATATGTATTCCTGAAATCGGACGAGAATCTCGAGGAATCATAATAAAGCACTTTGTCTGACACCGAAGGTTCATAATCTTTTACGGGCGCGGAAACTGCGTAAGAAGTGAGAAATTGAGCAAACGGCCCATCGAAAGTACCTTCCAAGACATCTGCCGCAATGCCAGCAACATAAGCTGGAAAAATTCCTGAGATGCTTCCTCCCCATTCGCCGTAATCCATCACCTGCCATCTGCTCGGTTTGAGCCCGTAAGTAAGAGCTTTGGCTGTCTGCCTTGCAATTCCGGAAGAGCTCTCAAGGTCAACCCCTTTTGCTGTCTTGTACGCAAGTATAAATTTCATAAACCTACTAACACTGCTTCCATAAGCCCAGCCCTCGGGTTCATCTCCTCCATATTCAGCGCCTCCTGGTTGAAACCCGGGTTTTACAACATTGTTAAATTCGCTCATAGCCCTCGAAACAAAAATACTTCCCTGCGGGTGATCATTCTCGATAGCAAGACTTCCAAGTCCCAAAGCTCCGAAATAGCCGGCATAAAAGTTGCTGACAGCCGGACCGTCAATCTCGTATACCCTTTTGCCGTCAGCGGCATAGTTTAGGTATTCTGCTATTTGATTTGCATAGCTTACGCGCTTGGATAAAGGCAAAAGGTTATAGAGCCAGTCATACCCAACGGACATTATCTCTCCATAAAACCTCAAAGGATATCCGTTGCTCGCATCTCCATAGCCAGCCGTACAACCAAGCTTAAGGAATTGGAATTTTTCTCTGGTTGAACTCATGAACGGGCAAGTACCAGCCAGATCTAGTTTGTCCATTATTTCAATCGCTTTGTTCCCATATGCAGAATTCCCACTCAAGAGATAAGCGAGCGCCAGTGTTTTCAAAGGGTCAGGGTAACCCGAACCTCTATACCCCTCATTTATGGTTCCGGATGGCGTCCCCTCGTTATAACCCTTCACCGGCATGGCAAGGTATTCGTCCGCTTTGGCTTTGAGAGCAAGCCAGTCAGGATGATTAGATGTAAATTTTGTCTTCATTTCGCCCAGCTTATCTCCTGCCGCGATAATTCTCGGGTGTGCAGATAGAGCGGGGTTAGGATCATAGACAACGACGGTGGCCTTGAGAGTCTCGTATGTTGCCTGCCCAAGAGGGCGGAAGGTCAGAGTATAAGTCTCAGTCGCCGATGGAGTAATAACTTTGCTGTCGATGAGCGAGACCGTGCCGAATTTATCGATCAAGGGATTCTGCGAGCCATCCTTTATATACCAATACAATGTCGCCGACTCCCCCGCTTTAATATGATTAGGGTAAAAGAAAAATTCCGAATACTGCACCGAAGACGGAGGCTGGGGCGAGGTAACTGTAATCTGAGTATTTGCCTGCATCGAACCATTCGAGTTTTTGGCGGTCAAAACATAAGTCGTCGTAGTGGTTGGAGCTACGCTTACCGGAGAAACCGTAACCGGCCCCACTCCGGGATCAATAACGATAGAAGTGGCGTTGCTTACTGACCAGTAAAGCTTGGCCCCTTGTCCCTGTTCTATCTGTGTCGGGCTGGCATAAAAATTGCTGATAGTCGGCGGCTGACTCTTGGGCCCGCCTTTAGCAGCAAAAATTGCCTGCAGGCTGGCAAGATCCCACTCCGGCGCGGCCATGTAGCCAACTGAGGTAAACAGTGCTAAGAGCACAAGCATCAGGGCTATGCCCTTTACTGTTAAAAATTCCTTCATCTTGTTTAATTTATTGGTAATTTACTGGCTCAATTATATAACACCTCATTGCGTTCCATAAGCCATATCGTGGATAATCTTCCCTGCCCCAAAACGAAATGGTAATATCAAAATAAGCGAAATTAGTTTAGTGGCAGAATGCGATTATTATTTAAAGAAAACGCGGGTATAGTTTAGTGGCAGAATGCGACCTTCCCAAGGTTGAGACGGGGGTTCGATTCCCCCTACCCGCACATTGTAGAACTTTTTGAGTAAAATTTTTTAATATGTTCTTTGTTCGCAACATCTTTTTGAGGTTCTAACGTTTGGCGTATTTTCTTCTCTTCAGTGGACATTTTTTGAAGCACAATCAATGGCTCTTCCGTCTGGATGAAGATTTGTTTGTCTTTCAAAATATGTTCAGTCCCTAATGCTGTCAAAATTTGTCTTCTCTTTGCAATATCGCCATTTTGAAACTCCTCACGAGCCCTTTGAGCGAAAGTTAAAGTGCTTTCCAATCTGACGAGCCAGTCATCTATGCGCTTGTCGTCTCCGTTAAGCAATCCATTCAACGCTTGTTTCTTCTTAAGCAACTCCGTCTCCTTGATTTTATACATCTCATGGGAAATCCTATCTGCCAGCAAAAGCTCTGCAAATTTGTCCAGTTTTGCTACGCAATCCTCATACTGCTTCCTGTGATTGAAAATTAAGGCATTTCTATCGCCCTTCTCTCTTTCGTGTAGTAATTTCAATTCCTCAACTGCCCATTCGTGAAATTCTGGTGGAATCTGAAGTCTTGAAAGAAAGTCATCGATTTGCTTTTCCAGCACTCTAATTTCAACTGATTTTTCAACACAATTTGGATTTTTGCTCCCGCTACAACGATAGTATACATACTCGTGAACGTTGCCATTTTTTTGGTGTTTGAATTTTTGCTCTGCCGTTACGCGAGCACCACAGCCAGCACATCGCATAAGTCCCGTAAAAGAAAAAACATGAGCTTTCGGTCTCGGAATCCCTTTTCTACCAAGAAGAAATTGAATTTTGTCATATTCACCTTTATCAATCATTGGCTTATGGCTTCCAACATACCATTCCCCACCATTTCGAGGGTACTGAAATTCTCCGTAATAAAATGGATTTGTGAAAATCGCGTAAAGATTTGTCTTTCCCATTGGTTTGCTTTTTCTTGTGCCACTCTCACGAGTGAATAAAAGCAAATCCTTTTCAGCTACTTTCAAAAGCTCTGGCACGGAATATTGACCCGTAAGCATTAAATCAAAAAGCTTTCTAACTTTAGGAAAACGCTCTGGGTCAGGAAAGATTGTTTCCATACCTTTTTCTCTAAGCTTAGAGTTCATATAACCCAACGGCGCCATACTTGGTCTAAATCCGCTTCTTGCTCTGTCTTTAAGCCCCCTCGTCACATGCTTTGAAAGATCTCTGGAATATTGAGTTGCTACACCCCATTCAACACCAGCAATGACCGCATTATCATCTGGATACCAGTCCCTATCCGTTGCTTTTATATTTTGGATTATTCCTTTTTGCAAAAGATATTTTAACGTTCCTTCGTCCCTCGGATTACGAGCCAACCTGTCCATCTTCCAACACAAAATACCGTCTGCTTTTCCAGCTTCAATCTGCCGTATCATTTCGTCAAACTGAATTCTACCCGGCTCCGCTGCCGATTTTGTTTCAGTAAATGTTTCTACAACTCTGAGCTTTTGTTGTCTTGCTAGTTCTTTCACTTCAAAAAGTTGCGACTCTATAGACGCAACCCTTTCTTCTTTATCCTTACGTTCAACTGAGCGTCTGGCATAAATGAAGTATTTAATTTTTTGATTATTGTCTTCCATAATTTTTTACCCCTTCTTCATTGAGAGCTTCAATTTTTTTCCGCTTTGAGATTTATTAGCTCTCGCACAAGCTCTTCCGGGGTCATTGTTTCAACCTCTTTTATCATGTCCGCCAAAATGTAATCCCTCAAAGCTTCAATATCCATATATTTGAAAAATATCCTTTAATATCAACGTTTTACTGATATTATTATACAATATAATTCCATATATGTACATATTAAGTGTTAATAACAATCCAGTGTCAATCCGTGTTGGAGTGATGTGAGTCCGTAAACTACTTAGGACGAACAGCACACCAACACGCACAACACCGGGAGAGAAGCCACCCACTCCGACCCAAGTGAGTGACCGTCCCACCACGCAACATTAACGATGTTCACACATTAACTGCCCGTGGGAGTATCTTTTTTATCTTCCTCCCAATATTCTTTAACTTCATTCTGAATCTGACCCTCTCCACCAATATTCTCAGTGTGGGGATTTTCTTTTGGTAATTCTTTAACATGGATTACCCCGATGATGTTTTCGTCTTTTTTCATCATTTCATCGTCCTCCACTTCAGTAATTGTCTTCCCTTCGGGCAGTTTCTGCTCTTTCGGATCTTTAGTTTCTTGAATTTTCAACGGATCGTCTGGAAGCTCATATAACTTATTCAGTCCATATCTTTCTGCCAACGCTTTGATTTTTGGATATTCCGTAAAAATCGGAATGAAGAAACCCTCTCTATTACGATCTACCTTCAAACCCATTCTCCTGACATACCAGCCAATCTTTCTATCGGAAATTTTATAAGTTTGATATTTCATCACATTAAGACTGGAATGGGATTCGTTGTCCTTTCTGTCCGAATATTCTTCATAAAGTCTCCGATTAAACGTATCCGCTAAGTCATGACCGATTCTGATTTTACCGGTTGCTTTTATGAATTTACTGCGCATAAGCTCAAGAATGCACAGCAAAACATCATGCTCAACCGTATCGGTTTGCTCATTGCTCAGCACCTCTTCGCATTCAACGAGAAACTTCAAGACATCGTTCAGCGCCTGCAATCCGAGCATTTTCGCCACATTCGCCACCGCTAACCCCGTCTGCTTCATTCTCGGCAACTTAACCGCGCCTAAAATTGTCTCATCTGCCGTTGTCAGCCAGTAATTTTTAAATCGAAACATCAGAAGTTTATTTCTGAGTGCCTGCGCTTCTTCTTTGAATTGACTTGATAATTCGACAGGCCTATTGCTTTTTGCTAACGGAAACATTTTCTCCGTTAAGCACCGACTTTCCAGCGCCGCATCACGAAACCCAGATTGAGAAGCAATAATTTTGGGACCGAAAACGTCAAAAGTTTGAATGTATAACCTTCCATCCGCCCCCTTATCCATTCTAGAAACAGGAAGTCCCGCACTATAGCCTTGTCGCAAAACCTGTCGCATTTCTAACGATTCTTTTTCGCTCAATTCAGCTTCGTCAAACACCAGTGTTGGATTAAACAAATCCAGAGTCCTGAAAAGAGCCGCTGTGCTTGTAGAACCACCCGCCAACACCGCTTTGTAGCAGAGATGACCGGCCGCCGAAAGCAACCGACTTTTGCCAGTCCCATACATCCCCGAGCAACGCAAGTATGGGATATTTTGAAACTGTAGTGGACCCCTTTCTTTAGACACTAATTCCGTGTCTGCATTTTAGCATTTT
>CAYXKV010000002.1:0-58404 GCA_964464975.1 uncultured Candidatus Saccharibacteria bacterium
TTTCATATCAAAACACTAACAGAAATATTTAAATTCAAAAGATAATCTGCCAAACCTATACCTGCATGATAGCAGCCAAGGGACGACCATGGCCAGCAGAGGAACTTTGAATATAAATAATTCAAGGTTTGAAAATATCGAAAAAAACTCAATTTCCGGTTATCAGCAAAGCACAGTTAACGCAAGCGATATTGAAATAAGAAACACAAACAGACGTGAGGCCGTGATGATGACTGAAAATTCAAAACTTACTGGCAAAAACATCAATATTTTCGATTCGGGGTTTGCTTTTGCCCTCGGACTCTATGGTGGGCACGCGGAGATCGAGGATTCAATATTTTCGGGCGGTTTGAGTAACGGAATCAGTTTGTTCGACTCGTGGACCAAAGAAAAGTCAACCCTAAAGATCAAGAATTCAACGACAGAAGACTTTATGGATACCGGCATAGGAATTTACAAGAGTGAAGCCAATATCGAAAGGACTATCGTGAGAGATAATATTATTGGTATATGGGCAAATGGCATAAATCAGATAAATATTTCCGAAAGCTCTATTTACGGAAATCTCGAATATGGAGCAGAGTCGTATACTTCCTTGCCGATAAACGCAGTCAACAATTGGTGGGGAGATGAGACTGGTCCGTATGAAGAAATCAGAAATCCGGAAGGCTGGGGTGATGAAATAAGAGGAAACATCAATTTCGACCCGTGGCTTACCTATGATCCGAATGAAGAAGTAGCCAAGTGTTGTTCAAACGTACTGTTTTTACCAGGGTTTATGGCGAGTGAGTTGTTTATGCAAGGAAATTTTGCGGAGGACCAGCTATGGCCGCCAAACAGCCTGCTTAAAACCGATGTCGAAAAACTTATGCTCGACGAAAATGGGTTGCCGATTACCCCAGGGATTTATACGAAAGGTGTCATATCGGAAGCATTCGGAGTAAACGTGTACAAATCATTTATAGAAAGAATGGAAGATATGGTTTCAAGCTCTAAAATAAAAGAATGGAAATCATTTCCATATGATTGGAGAAAAGACCTCAATGAAATAGTCACTGAAATGACTGTAGTAAAGGAAGGCGATGATTTTAAAAATTTGAGGCTAATTGACGAGGTGATCGCTCTGGCCGAAAGGTCTCCAACCGGAAAAGTGACGATAATTGGACACAGCAACGGAGGCCTTGTGGGCAAGATGCTCATAAAAGAGTTAACTCAAAGAGGAAAGGCAGAAATTGTAGATAAATTCGTTTTGATTGCAACGCCGCAACTTGGAACTCCAAAAGCTATTGCTAGTCTTTTGCACGGTGACCAACAAGAAATCCCACCATTTCTTGGTATTTTTATGAACAAGGAAATAGCAAGGGAGCTCGGGAAAAATATGCAATCTGCATACAATCTTATTCCATCAAGTAAATATTTTGGTGGGGACGAAAGTCCGTTAATAACTTTTCATGAGTCAATAAAGGATGTGTTTGACTATTCAGCCGCAGGGTTTAATAAGGAAATTTCCGGCTATTTCGAGGTGCAAAATTTTATATCCTCACCTCTTAGGGGATCAACCTTGGGCGAACAAACCAATGTACCCTTGTCATTAAAGTCTGATTTAATTCAAAATGCAGGCAATACCCTGAGTCAACTTTCAACTTTGGACTTTCCCAAGGATGTTTCTATATATGAAATTATCGGTGCAGGAGTAGATACAATAAGCAGTGTAAATTATAGGTCTAAAAAAGAAAATATCTGCCGAGACGAAGGAGAAGTATACGTGTGCACTCCTGAGAGCGTTTGGGACAGGCGACTTATATTTACTGCTAAAGGTGATGGAACTGTTGTGCTCAAAAGTACGGCTGATTATCAAAACTCCTCTGAATATTATCTGGATCTTTTTGAAATGAATAAGAGCTTCGGATTCAACTTTAAACACCACAATATACTCGAGTCACCTGAGCTGCTCGATTTGGTTAAAAGCATTGCTACTGAAGAGTTGAATGATTCATCACTGCCGCAGTATGTATCAACGCTCGAACCCGCAATACCAAAAAGTAAAATACAGCTTAGCGTCCACTCTCCGGTATCTATAGAAGCAATTGATGAAGGCCTAAAGTTTACTGGGTGTGATAGCTCACAGTTAAATGAAGGATTTCTTTTTATCAAAGAGGAGATCCCCAATAGCTATTATTTTGAAATAGACGGAGATAAATACATCGGTCTAGATGTGAGTAAAGACTATGAGGTAAGGGTAAGGGGTTTGGATGCAGGAACTTTTACACTTGAGGCTCAAGTGCTAGACGACGGGGCAACAACCCAAAGCTATAAATTCATAGATATACCAGTAACTTCAAATTCAGAATATTTTCTTGAGATTAAAGATGGCTCCTTGCCACAAAGTATGAAAGTCGATGTTGATGGCGACGGCAATATCGATACGGAGGTACATGAAAATGATAGGTTTGACCCAATTTCCTATCTAAATATGATGAAACTCATAATCAAGTCGTTCGAACTTGATAGATCGCAAGAAACTGATTTGATTGTTAAAATAGATAATGTAATAAAGTTCTTAGAAAACAGCCAGAATGATTCAGTCTCAAAAGCACAAGTTTTCTTAAAAAAATTAGATAGAAAATTTGGTAAAATGTATAACGGGCATAAGAAAACTAAACTGACCGAAGAAGAAATATTATACATTATTCAAAACCTTAAATTGTTTATTAATAACTTAATTAAATGAAATACTGGTCTATTTTCACCTTAATATATTTGCTATTAGCAATATTCTTGGTTAACAATAATAACAATATTTTTATTACAGATAGTAAGGGGACATCAATAATATTGCTCATAATATATCTATTAATAGTTGTACTTTTTTTTATCATTAAATTCCTGTTGAAAATACTTAAAAATAGGATCTAGTATCAAAAGTAATATTAATTGAGCAAGTAAAGGAAGTGGAAATAGTAATCGGTAAACTAAGCAAGTATTTAAGAAAATTAGATAATTAAAATGAATAACAACAAGAGATTTATTTTAATTGAGCTCTTTATTTTTGTGCTTCCAATCGCACTCTCTTATTTAAACGTTAAATATTCAAGTATTAGTATTTTCGCTTGGGGCTATGATAATACTGTTCTAATAAGTTCAATTGCTATATTGATCTCAATTGTTGCCAATTTGTACATATTTTTTGTTAACAAAAAAGCGTACTCGGTTAGTAAATTTTGGTCGGTGTTTAGTATCTTACTTATAATATTATTGGCTCTATCTTTGTATATTGGTATTTCGGTATCAAATTTTGGGTTTTAATTATGTACTTGAAATGATTTGATAAAGTTTACACATGCGATACTTCGATAAAAATTTTTTTAAGTTTACGTTTGGATTTTTGAGTATTGTGCTTGTGAGCCTTTTCATCATCTGGGCTACAGCGAATTATGTGCAGGGCAGGGAAGGCCAGACTGCACAAATCAGGGACGCTTCTTTAAGATAAAACTATGAAAAAGTCTGCGATAAAATTTTTAATAATCTGCTCAGCTGCCGTTTTGCCTCTTCTTGCTATGGCCGAGGTATCGAAGATATCGTTTACAACGGAGGAGCAAACCATAAAACCCGGCGCTATTTCTGAGCCCATAACCATACAGACTCAAGACTCATCAGGTAATCCATTTCAAACTCCAGAGACAATCGATCTGGAGTTTGTTTCTTCATCAGCTACGGGAGAATTTTTGAATAGCTCGGGTAACCCTGCAACCAAGACTATGAGCGTAAACACCGCAAACCGCACCTTTTACTATCGCGATTCAAGCGAGGGTGCTCACACTATCACTGTAAATGCGACCGGCAGGACAAGCCTGACTGAGTGGAGCGCAAGCCAAAAGATAACCGTTACTTCCGGGACATCTTCAGAAAATACCGGAGGCGAAGTCTTGTCTGAAACGACGGGATTCCAGGAATCAAAGACCCTTTCTGCCACTTCGGGGTCATCGGCTCCAAGCTACGCTACTCAGTCTACACTCCTTGAGGTGTCTGCGGGCGGCGATAGGATCACTTCTCCGGGAAGTCCTATAAATTTTCAAGCGCAAATAAAGAAAAACACCGTTTCGAACCAAGCCGTGAGCTTCTCTTGGTCTTTCGGGGATGGCAATGTCGGCGTCGGCGCTCTGGTCTCGCATTCATACAAGTACCCAGGTGATTACGCAGTAGTCCTCAACGCAAAGGCAGGAAATATTTTTGCCGTAAGCAGGCTGAAAGTGAAAGTTATAAATCCTTTAATTTCTCTTGCGCTTCAAGATGGATATATAGAAATATCGAACGATACTAATTCTGAAATAAACCTATTCAACTGGAAACTAGTAAGCGGCAACAGGGGCTTTATTTTCCAACCTGACACCATTATTCTGCCTAAATCAAAGCTCAAAATAGACAAATCGCTTCTGACGATGAAAGGAGAGGCAGAAAGCGGGACTATGCTGAAAAATTATTTAGGAGAAGCGGTTTCATTTATACCTTTGACGTCAAAAAACGAAGTGAACGATATTGCTGCAAAAGCAGACGAGGTACAAAGACAAACTTATGCTTTGGTCAGCAAGGCAATAGAGCTTAATCTGGTGGAAGAATCTCCGGCACCAAAGATTAGAGCCGCAAAAACCGAACAAGCTGCATCCGTATCTCTTGCGTCGCAGGGTGAGGCGCCTGTTCAGGCGGATTCTCCGGACACTCAGGAAAATCAAAACATACTTTATGAAGTCCCAGAGGAAAGGAGCTTTATATCCAAAATAGTCGCATTTTTTGGTTCAATATTTGACTAAAAATGCAAATCGTGTAATATGGAGGCAACGGCTTCGAAGACCACGGGCATTCAATAAGTCCCGTGCAGGAGTTCATCTCATCATCAAAGCCGGTCGGGTTTTTTTAATTTGCCCGAATTGGTCGAAAAATATTAATCACTACTTACATAAAAGTAAGTACTAATTAAATGGCAATAGGAAAAGAAAAGAAAAAAGAGATAGTCTCTAAACTTAAAGACGTCGTCCATAATTCGAAGTCTGTCGTTTTCCTCAATTTCAAGGGACTTACTGTAGCGGATGCTTCAACATTGCGAAGAGAGCTCCGCAATAACGGCGTGGGCTACAAGGTGGCCAAAAAGACTCTTTTCAGGAAAGTGCTTGGGGAGTCAAAAATTGATGGCAAAGTGCCAGAGCTTAAAGGGGAACTCGCAATAGCCTTTGGAGGAGACCCTATGGCTCCATCCAGAAAGATTTACGAATTCCAAAAGAAATTGGAAGGCAAAGTCTCCATCATCGGAGGCATATTCGATGGTGCCTATAAAAACATGGAGGAGATGGTCAACATCGCATCCATCCCGTCCATAGAAGTTCTGCGAGGTATGTTTGTGAACATCATTAACTCGCCGATACAGAGATTCGCTGTCGCCCTTAACCAGATAGCAAGCAAAAAATAATTTTCAATTTATAATTAAAAATTTAAAAAATTATGTCAGAAGAAACAACAACAGCCGCTTCCGCTGAAAGCTCCAGTGAGCCAAAGGAAGTAAAAGTACCAACCAAGTTTGCAAAGATTGTCGAAGAAATAGAGAAGATGTCGGTGCTCGAACTTCATGAACTCGTCAAAATTTTTGAAGAGAAGTTTGGAGTCAGTGCGAGCGCAGTTGCCATTGGGCCCGCCGTCGCCAGTGGCTCTGGCGAGGCAAAGGAGGAAAAGTCTGCATTTACGGTTGAGCTCACAGACGGGGGAGCACAAAAGATCGCGGTTATCAAGGTGGTCAAAGAAGTTTTGAGCCTAGGCCTCAAGGATGCCAAGGACAAAGTTGATGGTGCTCCGGTAGTTCTAGCAGAGAATATGAAGAAAGAAGACGCCGAAAATCTCAAGAAAGCAATTGAGGAAGCCGGAGGAAAAGTTACACTTAGGTAAGCTTAGAGCTTGAAGCTAAGAGCTAAGATGAAATTAAAAAACTCCTTAGGGAGTTTTTTGATTTTTTAATGACAGTACACATTTTCTTCGCTTTAAATTCAATAACGCTTATTTAAAAAAATCAACATTTGGAAAAAAGGCGGGTGTTGGGGTAGAATGCGAAGACGATGAACATCTTGGAGACAATTTTTGGCAGTACGGCAAAGGTTAAGATCATAAAGCTTTTTTTGTTCAATCCTGAAAAGACCTTTGACCCCAATGAGGTGGCAGACCGGACCAAAGTCTCCAGGGCTTCCGCCAGAAAGGAGATCTACAATCTGGAGAAAATCGGATTTGTCAGAAGCAAGCTTGTCTCGAAAGAATTTTACAGGCAAAAGAACAGGGAAGCCGTATCATTCAAAAAAAAAGTGAACGGGTGGACTCTCGACTCCAAGTTTCCTTACATAGAGGAGCTCGAGTCGTTTCTCACAAACGTCAATCCTTTCAGGCACAAGGACATAATCGACAAGATTTCTCGCACTTGCAAAATACAGCTCCTTGTTGTTTCCGGAATTTTCATAAAGGATCCTGACAGCAGGGTGGATTTACTTGTAGTGGGGGATAATGTGAAGCAGGGTTTGCTTGAAAGCGTCATCAGGACCATTGAATCCGAAATCGGCAAGGAAGTTAGATATGCGGTATTCGAAACTCGGGAATTCACTTACCGCATGTCTATGTTTGACCGTCTTATCCGCGATATACTCGACTACCCGCACGAGAAAATCATCAACAAACTAAACCTTTGATCATTTATTTTGAGGTTTTCACTTTCTGTTTTGTGTATTTACTATCCACACGGCAAATTGCCAAAATTTGAGGCAAGTGTATATTTTATGTTGTAATTATTAGCTTTTTAATAAATAATAAATATGACAATAGAAACTTGGAGTGAGGTTTTGCAAATCTCCTTTAGGAATCTTTGGCTCGGTGTAGTCGGCTTCGTACCCAATCTGGTAGTGGCGATCATAATAGCACTGCTAGGATGGGGCATTGGCTATCTTTTTGGCCGCGTGGTCCATCAGATTATCAAGGCCCTCAGAGTTGACGAAGCGCTTCGCAAAGCCGGAGTCGAGGATTTCCTCAACAGAGGAGGACTCAACCTAAATTCGGGAGCATTTTTGGGCGGTTTGGTGAAGTGGTTTATAATGCTTGTTTTCTTCATCGGGGCATTCGATGTGCTGCAGCTTTCACAGGTGACACTTTTCTTGCGCGATATTCTTTACTACATACCGAGGGTGATCGTGGTAGTCCTTATCCTTATCGCCGCAGGCATCGTAGCGGACGCAATGAAGAAACTCGTGCTATCTTCGGCCATGAGCGCCGAAATTGCTTCAGCTGGATTTTTGGCCACAGTAACCAAGTGGGTGATATGGGTGTTTGCCATACTGGTAGCCCTTTCCCAACTTGGCATCGCTTCAGGGTTTGTCCAAACTATCTTTACCGGACTTGCGGTGGCCCTTTCGCTCGGGCTCGGACTTGCCTTTGGTCTCGGCGGACAGGAAGCGGCTTCCCGAGTTATCGAGAGAGTGGGTAAGGAGATGTCAAGCAAGAAATAATTTCAATCTGAAATATAACTCAGAAAAACCCCCGTTAGATAAAGTACCTAGAAGAGCGGTTTCAATATTGAAATAGATGATTTTTTCAATGTTGCTACGAAACTATGGGTGTTTTATCTAACGGGGGTTTTTCTTTTACTTAAGGCTCTTAGTTTGATAGTTATTAACACTCTTTCCACACCGGTAAAATCACGGCGTTGACAGCATTTTCTCCTTGTGTATACTTGTATTCACGTATGTTTAGAAACAGAAGAACCGCGAAGCGCAAAAGAGGGTAGATACCCTTCTGGCTTGTTGTGAGCCCGCTTCGCAAGAAGCGGTTTTTCTTTCCCCTCGAGATAGCCCTAGGGTTATCTCGAGGGGGTAGAAAAGCAGTGACGAATGCAGGATCGTATTTTGACAACAAAATGCCACTACAGCATCGCTTTTTGATGAGTTTTGGGTTTGCTCTTTTGTTAGGGCTTGCTCTAAGCGAAGTTCCAATTTATTAATTGGGACAAAGTCGAAGGGGTCTTTGTTTGCTGTAAGTGGGGTAGGTAGCTCCATGGAATCCTTGGATAAGCTCGGGATCATGGGGCAAAATGCCTTATAGACTTTGGTCTCATAAGGCAGGATGAAATAATTCTTGGATTTCCTTTTCTGCCGACAGGCAGTTTGAAGGTAATTCAAGGGCGTATGGTGGATGCCTTGGCTAGAAATAGCGATGAAGGACGTGGCGTGGCGGCGATACGCTTCGGGGAGGTGCCTAGCAACCTTTGATCCGGAGATGTCCGAATGGGGAAACCCTTTGCCTTTGGCAAAACCAGCACTAATTTTTGGAAAACAAAAAAGCCGACATTGAGTCGGCTAACATAGAGGTTCAAGTGTTTAGTTTGGAAGACACCAAACAAAATGTACGGTATACCGGTTTATCTGAATTTGTCCGTTGCACCAAATTTCAGATTCTGACATTCGTAAGGTGCTACTAAACACACTTTGCAACTAGTTTGAACCTCTATTTAGAATTGTACCAAGTATGGATGTTTTGTCAAGCGTATTCTTGACTCCAAAAATTAGTGCTGGAGCGCACCCTGGGAAGTAAAACATTTCAGTACCAGGAGGAAAATAGACTAATAAGTATTCCGTAAGTAGCGGCGAGCGAAAGCGGAGAAGCCCAAACCCTGTGAGATAACAGTGTCCGAATTAGTATTTAGTTTAGATTATAGAGATATCTTCTAAATTATTGCCAATTTTGATGATGTTATCTCACGGGGGGTTGTAAGGCAGAAACTTCGTATTTATACGAGGAAAGTTACAAAATTATTCGTTAGAAGAAGCTTCTGGAAAGAAGCGCCCCAGAGGGTAATAGCCCCGTAATTGAAAACGAATGATCTTTCTTGTTTCTGTTCTTGAGTACCTCGAGACACGAATAGCTCGGGGGAATCTGCCGGGACTAACCGGCAAGGCTAAATATATTTCTAGACCGATAGTGAACTAGTACCGTGAGGGAAAGGTGAAAAGCAGCCCGGTGAGGGCGGTGAAATAGACCTGAAACCATATGTCTACAAGGAGTCAGAGCGGGCGCTTGCGTCCGCCATGGCGTGCCTATTGAAGAATGAGCCAACGAGTTAATGTATGCGGCCTATTGCCTAAGGAGTAAACCTCCGGAGGCGCAGGGAAACCGAGTCTGAATAGGGCGCATGTCCCGCCTAGCGGGACTGTCGTATACATTAGACCCGAAGCCAGGTGAGCTTACCATGGGCAGGGTGAAGTCCCGCGAAAGCGGAATGGAGGCCCGAACCAGTTGGTCGTGCAATTCCTTTGGATGACCTGTGGTAAGGAGTGAAAAGCTAATCGAACCTGGTAATAGCTGGTTCTCTCCGAAAGAGCTTTTGGGTTCGCGTTATGCGTTCCCTTTGGGGGTAGAGCACTGGAAGGTTCGGACAGGGCGAAAGCTCGCCAAACCTATCAAACTCCGAATACCAAAGGTAAAAGCATAGCAGTTAGACGGCGGGGGCTAAGCTCCGTTCGTCAAAAGGGAAACAGCCCATGATCTCTATTTAAGGTCCCTAAATCATAGCTAAGTGCACTCAAGGTGGTGAAATTTCTCCGACAATGAGGAGGTTGGCTTAGAAGCAGCCACCCTTTAAAGAAAGCGTAACAGCTCACTCATTCAGAGATTTTGCGCCGAAGATAATCGGGGCTAAGCTATGTACCGAAACTGAGGGTTTGTAAGCTTCATCAAGAATTTTGTTATTTGCAGGGCGGTCATTTAAGGGTAGGATCCCAACTTTATTTGGGAAGTGCGGGTTCGAATCCCGTCCGCCCTGCCATCTCTCACAGATGTAAAAAGTGACTGTTCTTTATAGTTGTTTGTTGTAAGTGCGGGGGCGTAGCTCAGACTGGTTAGAGCGCACGGAGAGGGTCAATCCCAAGGACCGTGAGGCCGCAGGTTCGATTCCTGTCGTCCCCGCCATCTCACTTTGTGAGACGGCAAAAAGTTTTAAGCAATTTTTTACTTTAAAAAGTTGCCTTGATGAAGCTTGCAAGCGGTAGGAGAGTATTCCACTCTCCCGACGTTATGTCGGGATTAAGCTGTGAAGGCAAAGGGGTGACCCATGCTGGAGCGTGTGGAAGTAAGAATGTTGGCACAAGTAACCACAAGGCCGATGAAAAATCGGCCCGCCGAAAGACTAAGGTTTCCTTCTCAATGTTAATCATGGAAGGGTTAGTCGGGCCTAAGGGGATGGCGAAAGCCGCACCCGATGGACAGCAGGTTAATATTCCTGCACCTGTTTATATTCGATGGAGTGACGAAGTGCAGTATGCAAAGCGCATTATTGGATTTGACGTCCGTATCGTAAGAATACCGCGTAGGTAAATCCGCGCGGTTCTGTTAAATCAGAAATTCAAGCGATGCGGCAATCTGGAGCTTCGGCAAAGGAGAGTTTGCAAAGCGCGCTTCCAAGAAAAACTTCTAAGGTTAAGTATAGACAGACCGTACCGTAAACCGACACAGGTAGTCAGGGCGAGTAGCCCAAGGCGAACGAGTGAGATGTCCCCAAGGAACTCGGCAAAAAAGCGGCCGTACCTTCGGTATAAGGCCTACCCGTGATCGCGCAAGCGATTTTACGGGTCGCAGCTAAAGTATCCCTGGCGACTGTTTATCAAAAACACAGCTCCCTGCGAACTCGTAAGAGGATGTATAGGGGGTGACACCTGACCAATGCCAGAAGGTCAAACAACGGCGGTTCATACCATACCTGTTCTCAAGTTCGGATTTCCGTCGAGGTAATCTGAACCTTGAGGCCAGATTGGTGTGAGCTGACTGTTGTAAGCCCTGGTGAATGTCGGCAATAACTATAATTGTCCTAAGGTCGAACACATTTTACATATATTGTCAAGTGTGCTCGAGGACTGGGACAATTCTAGATTTTGATAAACGTAAATGTAGAAACAGACAGTTAAAATGAGTTTACCAAATTCAGCTGCCTTGTCGTAAAGTAATTTACGATTAGTCCAAATATGGCTATATGCTGGGAATCCCGAGAGCAATCGAGGGAGATCAGCAGGAAACTTTTGTGTATTGAATAATGGTGATGATGTAAGGTGGATGCCGACAAGTTGAGTAGCCGTTCACGGTCAAAGACATTTGCTTGCTTCAAGCTACGGCAAGAGACACATGACAAGTTGCATCGTCATCATGGGAGCTGCTTCCAAAACAGCTCCCTTATTATCCAATACATAAAAGGATCCTCAGATACCAAACGCCATCTCCAGCCCTAATTACATAATTAGAGTTGGATGAAGATAGAGTACTTCGCAAAAAGGAAGCGAATAGCGAAATTCCTTGTCTGGTAAGTTCAGACGCGCACGAATGGTGTAACGACTGGGGAACTGTCTCGGGGACTCGCTCGGTGAAAATACAATACCGGTGAAGATGCCGGTTACCTGCAGTTAGACGAAAAGACCCCGGAAGCTTTACTGCAACTTGGCATTGAGGATATGTTTGACCTGCGTAGCATAGGTGGGAGACTTTGAGGTGTTCCTTTCGGGGAGCGCGGAGTCGTCAGTGAAATACCACTCTTGTTTGACATATTTTCTAACCCCGCGCGCAAAACGCGCGAGAGACAGTGTCTGGTGGGCAGTTTTAGTGGGGCGCTATCCTCCTAAAGAGTAACGGAGGAGCCTATTAAGGTCAGCTAGCCGTGAATGGAAACCATGGCGATAGTGTATAGGCACAAGCTGGCTTAACTGCAAGACGTACGTGTCGCGCAGATGCGAAAGCAGAGCTAAGTGAACCGATCGTACGCGTTAGACGCGGCGAAAGATTATCGGACAAAAGCTACTCCGGGGATAACAGGCTAGTTCCGCCTAAGCGTCCAGAGCGACGGCGGAGTTCGGCACCTCGATGTCGGCTCATCTTATCCCGGGGGTGGAGAAGCTCCCAAGGGTTTGGCTGTTCGCCAATTAAAAAGATACGCGAGCTGGGTTCAGACCGTGCAGAAGCTTTTAGCTTGAAGCTTAGAGCTGAGAGGAAAAGCAGTTGCACAATCTGAATCCCTTCGAGAAATTGAAATGATTCTGTTTTAGTTTTTTCGTTTATGAAATTAAGAAAGTAGAATCCCCACGTCGCTCATTTCATGAGCTATGCGGGGCGAGCAATCAAATCACGGCGGTCCGCCCAAACTTTCTTACGAAAGAATGTTGGCGGATTAAACTGACTAATATCGGCAAAATCTTTGATTTTGTCCCGAGTGAAATCGAGGGATGAAATTTGAGACAATTCCGAGGGAAGTTTGTAAATTGTGTGGTGGATGAGTGGAAACCAGAACTCCTACCAGACTCCTGGGGGGTTGAAACTAGGAACAGCTCTTAAACCACCAGCCGACTCTCCATGGGGGTCGGCTCTACTACACAATTTACAAACACCCGTAGAGACTAAACGTCAGTAATGCGGAAGCAAAAAGCTATAGTCCAATGCACGAAGTAATTCGTGGTAACATGCGTGAGACAGGTTGGTCTCCTATCTACTGCAGGCGTTGATTCTTGAGGGGATTTGCTCCTAGTACGAGAGGACCGGAGTGAACTGACCTCTGGTGTACCTGCTGTGGCGCCAGCTGCAGCGCAGGGTAGCTAAGTCGGGCAAGGATAACCTCTGAAAGCATCTAAGAGGGAAGCCCGCCCCAAGATTAGGAATCGATGCTCCGGCGCAAGTCGGGGCGAGAGGATCGTCGGAGATGACGACGTTGATAGGCGCTAGGTGTAAGGCGAGCAATCGTTTGAGCCGAGGCGTACTAATTTTCCGAAAGCCTTCAGATTGACTGTCGAACGAATTGGAAATTTCAAAAATATTTCATCCTGCCTTTTGGGACCAAAAATCGAGAGATGTGTTTTGGTGCTTTGTCGCGAAGGCCACACCCGTTCTCATTCCGAACACGGAAGTTAAGCTTCGTTGAGGCGATGATACTCTGAAAAGGGGAAAGTAGCTAGGCGCCAAAACATATAGCTCGATTTTTTGTTAGGCCAGCAGTGAATTTTTTCTCTTCTTTTGCTACGGACCTTTAAAGATCATGTCTTCTGCATTATAATGTTTATATGAACGAGTGGGCATCGAGAAGGAAGATGGTTTATCTAGCCGGAGCGGTTTTGGTGCTTGCGACAATTGCCTCATTGATTTTTTTTAAAGTCTGGCATGAAGAACCGACATGCAACGATGGTATGATGAACGGTGACGAGAAGGGTATAGATTGCGGGGGATCCTGCACCCTGCTTTGCTCGTCCGCGACGATTGAGCCCATAGTCAAATGGGGCCCCAGGTATTTTGAAGCTTTGCCAAAAGTTTGGAGCGCTATTGTTTATGTCGAGAATCCCAACGTAGATGCCCGTGCAGTATATGCGCCGTACACTTTTACTTTTTACGATGAGCGCGGGACCGTAATAGCAAAGAGGGAAGGGGCGACGGTTCTGCCAAAAGCAAAAACAGTCGGAATTTTCGAGGGCTCGATTTCTATGGACAATAACTCAAAACCCAAGAGAGCGGTTTTTGAGCTTGGTCAAAGGATGGTGTGGCAAAACGACAGAGGGGAGGAAAGTCATCTGCGCATTACACACACCCCCATACTAAGCCTCGCAAGCTCTCCTAGGGTAGAAGCCTCTGTCTCAAATACCGGCATCGAGGAGCTCAATAACATTGAATTGATAGTCTCAATTTTTGACGGCTCTGATAACACTATCGCGGCGTCAAGAACGTTTATCGACAGGCTCAAGCGCAACGAGACTGCCCAAGCATTCTTCACCTGGCCGAAGCCGTTTGATTTGGGCAAGAAGATTTGTGAAAAGCCGTCAAACATAATGCTTGTGATTGACAGGTCCGGGTCAATGGCATCGCTTGGAGGCAATCCTCCCGAGCCTCTGAATTCAACCAAAGAGGCTGCATCGTATTTTATTGAACAAGTGGGGTCGAAAGACAGGGTGGGCGTGGTTTCCTTCGCTACTTCGGCCAAAGAACCGATCGATGCAGTACTTGCGGCCGATTTCGAATCTGCAAAGAAGGCAGTGGAGTCCATAATGATTGATAAATCCGGCACGCAATATACCAACATTTTCAGTGCCATCAGGTCTTCGTGGGCGGAGCTTGTTTCCCCTAGGGCTCTAGAAGAGGGGGCAAACAAAGTGCTAATCCTTCTCACTGACGGTGAGGCCAATAGCCCTAAAAGTCCTAATGGCAAAACCGAAGCTGATGACATAAAGTATGCTGAAAGCCTTGCTTTAAGTGAATCCGAGAGCGCAAAAAAGGAAGGCATGACCATATACACTATCGGTCTGGGGGACAAAATCAACGATACGTTTTTGAAAAGTGTAGCTTCGGGTGCAGACAAATACTTTTATGCACCAAGCGCCGATAGTTTGAAAGATATCTACAGACAGATATCATCTGAAATTTGCGAAGAAGTGCCGGCAAGAATAGAGATTACCCATAAAGTACTCGGGCCCATATGATGATTAAGCAGATAATCCAAAAGATTTATTTATCAACGGACTGGCTTCTTTTCGGAGCCCTATTTTTTATATCCTTAGCCGGAATTTTGACGATGAATTCTTTCACCGGAGAAGACAGTTTTTTTCAAAAACAGATCATATGGCTCCTGATTTCAACAGTTGCTTTTTTTTCTGCAATCCAAATCGATTGGAGGTTTTTGCGCCGGACTGGGACTATAGTCGGGCTTTATCTTACGACCTGTATTTTGCTTCTTTTCCTTTTCATATACGGTTCAGTATTCAAAGGCGCCCAAAGCTGGTTTAATTTCGGGGCTTTTGCCTTTCAGCCAGTTGATCTGGGCAAAATTGTCCTTGTTATTCTCTTGTCCAAATATTTTTCTCGAAGGCATATTGAGATCGCAAACGTAAGGCATATTTTGACGTCTGGTTTTTACACCTTGGTAATTTTCCTCTTAGTCTTTCTCCAGCCGGACTTTGGATCAGCTGTCATAATATTTTTTATTTGGTTGTCAATGGTTCTTTTTACCGGGATTTCAAAAAAGCACTTTTTCGCAGTTTTTTTCACTGGAATAGTAGTGTTTGGGGGACTTTGGGGCTTTGTTTTCGAGGATTATCAGAAAGATAGAATCAAGTCATTCATTAATCCGCTCACTGACCTTCAAGGTGCTGGATATAATGCCTACCAGTCGATGATTGCGGTTGGATCGGGGCAGATATTAGGCAAGGGGGTGGGTTACGGAAGCCAGTCCAAGCTAAAATTTTTACCGGAATACGAGACCGATTTTATATTCGCGGCTTATGCTGAGGAATGGGGACTTGTCGGTGTGTCAGTCTTATTTTTCCTCTATGGGGTAGTTTTTTATAAAATCATCAATATTGCAAAAAAAGGGGAGACAAACTTTGAGATTCTGTACGGGCTCGGTCTTGCCTCGGTGTTTTTTTCTCATTTTGTGATTCACGTGGGCATGAACATAGGACTTCTTCCGGTGACAGGAATCACAATGCCTTTCATGAGCTACGGCGGGTCCCATATGCTTGCGGAATTTCTGGGGCTTGGAATACTAATGGGCCAAAAAGCGTTTTCAAGGCCAACTCACAAGGAGCATGCTAAGAATGAGATAATAGGAGTTGTGTAAGATTACTCTAACTAATTAATAATTGACCTAATTAACCTAAATAATGGCCAATTTATTAAAGATAAAAAATATTCACAGCTTAGAATAATTAGAGTAATTATAAATTAGGCCAATTTATAAATTTTTTCAGTTTCCTCAAGCATTTTTTGGAGTGAGAAGAAATTAAAAATGGTTTTTTTGATTTCTTCTGCAAACTCCCTGCTCTTGTCAGGATGGTCACATAGATAAAGTATTGCCTCGGCAACCTCCTTGGGGTTTCTTGGGTGTATTAATATGCCGTTTTGCATGTCCTTTACCACTTCAGGTACTCCTCCGACACTTGTAGCAATTATAGGAATACCGGCGCTTCCGGCTTCCAAAACTACGTATGGGAAAGCCTCGTTTCTTGATGGCAGGAGGAAAATATCAGAGCCCTTGATGTACCTGCTTGCCTCTTCAACATAACCTAAAAACTTCACATTATCGGAAATACCAAGCTCTTTTGCGAGGTTAGAAAGCATTTCATTTTGTTCGCCTGAACCGGCGATAACATAAAGGATTTTCACTCGCATGTTGTGGGGAAGCATTGCGATTCCTCGCAGGGCGGTATCTATGCCTTTGTTTGGGTTAAGTTCGGAAATGGAAAATATGACAGTGCGGTTTCTCGTCTCTCCAAACAAGGAGCGGGACTCGCCTTTTGAGGCGAAATGGGGAGCAGAGATGCCGTTATAAATTACAGAGATCTTCTCTTGAGTGAAAGGCAAAAAGGAGACGCCTTTTTTGGTTTTTTCGGACACCGCTATTACTTTGTGGCAAAGGAGGATGGTAATCCAGTGGCTTAGGTAATAAAACAATCTGGCAGAAAGGGAGCGGTTTTTTTCATTAAAGGCCCAATTGTGGGCTGTAAATATTATTTTGGGATTAATATCTGCAGAAAACAGCGATACGAGCCTTCCGGCAAGAGCTCCAATGCCTCCTATTTTAGAAGAGTTGAGGTGGATTATGTCAGGTTTCTCGGTCTTTATGATCCTTATAAGTTCTTTGAAAACCGAAAACTCATCCAAAAAACTCACTTCTCTCGCTAATTTTTCTATTCTGACTGTACGTATACCCTCATCTCTGAGCTTCCCGGGCAGGATCTCGCCTTCACCGCTTGCCACGATGATTTCGAACCTTTCTTTTGGCAGATTGGTGGCAAGATCATAGACATATCTTTGAGCTCCACCGAAGTTTCCTTTGGTGACGCAGAACAATATTTTCTTTTTTTTATCCATAAAAATAAATATTTACATAAATTGATATAAATTGCCAGTTATTGTATTATGTTGAGCAATGGCGATTTCAGGGAAAAAGGAGTCCCTTGCCCTCTTTTTGGGGGATGTGGCCCTGCTTTATATTTCACTTTGGCTGACGCTTCTGGTCAGATATTTCGATATCCCATCCTCAAATTCCTGGGGGATGCACTTTTGGCCGTTTACCATTATTATCGGCGTCTGGCTCCTTGTATTTTTCATTTCCGGCCTTTATGAAAAGCATACACTGTTTTTGAAAAGCAGATTACCGGGCATGGTCCTAAACGCCCAGGTGGCAAACAGCTTCATCGCCGTACTCTTCTTCTATTTTATTGCGTATTTCGGTATCGCCCCGAAGACAAATCTTTTCATCTATCTCATTATTTCCTTCGGCCTGATATTGGTTTGGAGGATATATGGAGACAGGGTATTGTACCCGACTGCCAAGCAGAAGGGAATAATCGTCGGAAGCGGCGAAGAAATGAAAGAGCTTCTGGAGGAAGTCAACAACAATCCGAAGTATGGACTGGAATTTATATCTTCGATCGACCTCAACAGAATCACTGGTCTGGATTTTCAGGAGGAAATTTTATCGAGAGTGTATGCGGAGGAAGTGCAAATCATTGCTATCGATCTAAAAAACGAGAAGGTAGAGCCGATACTGCCTCATTTGTACAATCTCATTTTTTCAAAAGTAAAGTTTATAGATATGTACAAAATTTATGAGGATATCTTCGATCGCGTACCGCTCTCCCTCGTGCGGTACAATTGGTTTCTAGAAAATATTTCGACAGAAAGCAGAGCCACATACGACTTCATGAAGAGAAGTATGGATCTCGTTATTTCCCTTATTTTAGGCCTTATTTCATTGATTTTTTATCCATTAGTTTACATTCTGATAAAAATGGAGGACAAGGGGCCGACATTTTTTGTTCAGGAAAGAATCGGCAAAAGCAACAAAATAATTAAAATCAGAAAATTCAGGAGCATGGCGAACTTTACAGACTCAGACCAAAACGGCAACGGAAACAATGGCGGCAAAATTACAAAAGTCGGCAGATGGCTCAGGAAGTTTCGAATTGACGAACTGCCTCAGCTTTGGAATGTTATAGAAGGCGAGATGTCGCTTATCGGTCCCAGACCGGAGATTCCTTCACTTGTGAGGCACTACGAATCGGAAATTCCGTATTACAATGTGAGACACTTGATTAAACCGGGACTCTCCGGCTGGGCTCAGCTGTATCATTTCGATCCTCCTAAGGTCAATGCAGATGCTGAGAAGACTAGGCGCAAGCTCTCATATGACCTTTATTACATCAAAAACCGTTCTTTAATGCTTGACCTCAAAATAGCTCTAAAGACCATAAAAGCTCTTTTGTCTAGAAGCGGAGTTTGATATAAAGGGCCGGTTGGTTTATTGTTACTTAATCATGCATAGATACAGATTTTGGGCGGTGATAATTGTTTTTGGGGCTATATTGCTCGGCTATTTTGTATGGAACTCTGAAAAATCGGAGACCTCGACAAGGAAATTTTTGCTGGGACTTGATCTTTTTGGTGGGTCTCATTTGGTTTACAGGGCGGATACTTCCAAGGTTGAGTTGGGCGACATTTCTTCCTCAATGCAGTCACTGCGCGATACCATAGAAAGGAGGATAAATCTTTTCGGAGTATCGGAACCTTTGGTGCAAGTTGAAGAAGGGGGAGTGTTTAACGCTACCCAAAGCGACCAGCGTCTTATAGTCGAGCTTCCCGGAGTTACCGATGTTGAGGAGGCGGTGAAAAGAATAGGCGAAACGCCGATTTTGGAATTCAAACTCCTGACCAAGGAAGGGGAGAGTAAACTTAAGAATTCAGCACCAACAGACAGAGAAGAGCTTGATCGGCTATTTCTTGATACAGGACTGAGTGGCAGCATGCTAAAAAGAGCGAGCGTCCAGTTTGACCCAAATCTTGCAAACAAACCGATCATTGGCCTGAGATTCAATGATGAAGGATCCGAGCTTTTCGCGAAAATCACCAAAGAGAACACAGGAAGCGTTCTTGGTATTTTCCTCGACGGTGTCTTAGTAGAAGCTCCGTATATCAGGGAAGAGATATCCGGAGGGGAAGCGGTAATAACCGGTGATTTCACCCTTGAACAAGCCAAGCAGGTAGTAAGAGACTTAAATTACGGAGCACTGCCGATGCCGGTCACTTTGGTAAGCACCCAGACTATCGGGGCATCCCTTGGAGAGAGAGCGGTCAGTCAAAGTGTCAGGGCAGGGCTCTGGGCTTTCCTCATTGTAGCCTTGTTTCTTATCGGTTGGTATAGGTTTGAAGGGTTGGTGGCTGCGGTGGCGCTTGCCATATACACCGTCCTTAATCTCGCGCTTTTCAAACTGATCCCGGTCACCCTTACAGCTGCAGGTATTGCGGGGTTCATACTCTCGATCGGGATGGCTGTCGATGCCAATATATTGATCTTCGAGCGTACAAAAGAAGAGCTTAAAAAGGGCAAAAGCAAACAAGAAGCCCTCAAAGAAGGGTTCCATAGAGCATGGAGTTCCATACGAGACTCAAATATTTCGAGCATTATAACCGCGATCATCCTTTACTATTTCGCTTCCACGGCGGTTATCAAGGGGTTCGCTCTGGTTTTCTTCATAGGCGTCTTGGTTTCAATGTTTAGCGCAATCACAGCCTCAAGGACAATACTTTTTGCAGTAAGTAGGGAAGAAAAGAAATTAACATGAATATCGTAAAAAACAGAAAAATATACTACTCGATATCGGCAATTTTGATTGTGACTTCGGTTGTAGCAATCTTGCTTTGGGGTCTTAGGTCAGGAATCGATTTTTCCGGGGGAAGCCTTCTTGAAATTTCGTATGAAGAAGAGAGGCCTGCGACCGAAGATATCATTGTGGCCGTGAGCCGCGCCGGTTTTGCTGACGCTTCAGTGAGACCTACCGAGGACGGATTTATAGTTAGAGCCAAAGAAATTTTGCAGGATGAAAAAGACCAAATTTTTGAAAATGTATCTTTCGGAGGAAGATTTAAGCCGATCGAGAAAACTTTCAGCAATGTAGGGCCGGTGTTGGGCAAGGAAGCGCTCATGAAGTCATGGGTTTCGATCGCCTTGGTACTTTTAGCCATTGTTCTTTTCATCGCTTTTGCTTTCAGGAAAGTTTCTCAGATATCAAAATTCAGTTCTGCAAAGCTTCCTTCATCGTGGGTCTATGGCATGGTGACGGTCGCAGCTTTAGCGCATGACGTGTTGATCCCGACCGGAGTAGCGGCTATACTCGGCAAGCTCAGGGGCTTTGAAGTGGATACGCTGTTTGTGACCGCTCTTCTCGTCATCCTTGGATTTTCGGTCCACGATACTATCGTCGTTTTCGACAGGGTCAGGGAGAATCTGCACAAAAACGAGGAATTCAAGGAAGGTAAGGACTTCGATGAAGTGGTGGGAAAAAGCATCGAGGAGACCATTGTGAGATCCCTCAATACCTCACTTACAACTCTTCTTGCGATCCTTGCGCTTTTTGTCTTTGGTCCGGAGTCGGTCAGAAACTTCTCCCTCATCCTCATTATAGGTATCGCCGTAGGCACCTACTCCTCTATTTTCATCGGTTCGCCGCTTCTTGTGACGATACAGAAGTACAAGGAGACTAGAAAATAAACCCCACCCCTTACCCCTCCCCTTAACAGGGGAGGGGAGTTAACCTCGAAGCTTGAAAGGGAGCTTACTCGCTTGACAGTAAGCAACACTTTTGCTATCCTTTCAAGAGGAGAAGGTATGTTGAAATTTAAGAGTGGGTACGAGCTTGAAGACGCGATCTTCGGCTGCCACTCTTCGGGTGGCAGCTTGGTTGAAAGATTTGCGGGGCAGAGACCGGATTTTGATAAAGACGTAAAGCGTCTGATCAGACAATCTAGCCATCAAAAATACCCCGGCACCCAAATAGGCAGATCGATTTTCCACTACGCAAAGGAAGAGCTGGAAAAACTAGGAGTTAATTGCAAGGGATTTGTTTTCCTGACGGCAATAAACACCAAAGTTGACCTCAAGCACTTTGCGGACGGGATATTCTACCTGCCCTCGGTCCTAAGGTTCCCCGTGACTGTTGATACGTTCAACATCGATACTAAGGAGCTTCTCGAACTCCGAGACTCTTGGATCGATAAGTTTGAAGGCAGAGTCTATTCGGACTCTGACTTCCAAACAGACTTGTTCAGATACAAGGCTGGTGTATCAACGTGGAGAAAAGAAGCTCTGGTCGCGGCGAGCGAAGGTCATGAGATTTTCCCGCCAACCGATTTCAGGGAATACACAGACTACGGTAGGCCGGAAAACCACTTTGTTCTAACGCCATTTCATTTAACAACGTATCGCCAAAGGAGAAAGTTCGCCAAAATGCTGGCGAGATACCTTGCCAGCAAAGCTGTCGCCGAACATGCGGCAGTAAAGCAGAAATGCCATCATAAACCCGCCCTGAGCGGCCGCTAAAAGGGCCCATTCGCAGTACGCGGTGGGCTCTTGACATTTTATAAATATTTGCTACAATACACGCCAGAAAGTTTGCGCCAGTCGTATAGGCGCGTTCATTAACAATGAAATGGGACGTTAAAAGGAGAAAATCCCATGTCTATCAGAAGTGCCATTGATAAAGTCCTCGGGAAGTACGAGAGGTTCGCCCGCGTGATCAAGGACCCGAATGCCGGTGAAGACGAGACGTATTTCGCTTTCTCGTCCATGTTCGGGGGTGAACGAGAGTTTTGGGTCGAGGTAGCAGCCAATTATCACCGCCGAAATGCAAATCAGGCGGCGAAGGAGAAAGCCGATGTGGTTCTCTCTCTGGCGGCTCCCAAGCCGGTTGAAACGGAGAAAGCGGAACCAGCTGCTGCTCCAGTCCCCAAGCAGGCCCCGGCGCAGGTGATCACACCCAAACCGAAGGCCGCGAAACCGGCAGCACAACCCAAGCCGGCAACCGTGCCGGCGAGGACGCTCGACAACAACAAGGAAGGGGAGGAGAGGAAGAACAAACTCATCAACTTCCTGAAGAAATTCGTTGAGGGAGAATGGATCAAGATTGCCGAAACTCGGCAGCTTCTCACCCGCGTCGTGGAAAGCGGAGTCACTCTCACCGAGGCGGAGATCAAGGCTGTCTTCGACGCCGACAAGAAGGCAAGAGGGCTCGAAAAGCCCACTTACCTCATCGATGACAATACGCGCGATTTGCTCTACATGGCTCCGGCGGAGCTTGTAGGCGAATTCGCTTTCAACGGTCAGAAAGGAGAGTTGACCAAAGTCCTCGCTGAACTCAACGGGCTCAACGGAGAACAGGTCCCCCGGAGTCTCGTGGCGAGGATTTACCTCGTCGGATACGCAATCGACGCGTTGATCAGAAAACGCGGGCTCGACGAGTTTGAGAAGGGGAGAGTCGAAACTCTCCAGGCCGCGACAGGGAAGGCGGGTCTCGAAAAGGTCGCCGACCAGCTTGGCGAGCTGACTAAGGATAGTAGGCTTGCCCTGGAAGCGGTCCACAAGGCCGCAAGGGTTCCCAACAACCTCCTTGGAGAGAAATTCGCCGAGCTCGGTCTCGTCCAGCTTCCAGATGCCGAAGCTGACGAGAGGCAAAACAAGCGGGCGAGCGACTCCGCCAAAGTAGCAAGCAACTTTGCAGCCGCAACCGCTTCAATCTAGGGCATCGTCCCACAACCTTCCGCAGATGAGGGCTCGCCAATGCGAGCCCCGCCTGCGGGGGTTTTTGTTTATCAACAGGTTGCGGGATTTGGGGGCTCATTTATACTTCTTGTATGCATTACAGAAGCAACTTCTTTATATCCCTCGGCATATGGATCTCTCTTATACCTTTCCTTGGAATTCCTCGGGCCTGGCGGGATGGGCTTGTGGTGGCAACAGGACTTTTCATTCTCGTCATTTTCCTTGGGCCAATAATCCTTAAAAAGCTTCAAACTAAACCTAGAAGAAGCGCCTCCAGACCAAAAAATACTATGGACCAGAGCGGGGATTTGAAATTTTCGGACATTTCAACGAAAAGTCTAAATCCCGACGCGGCTTCTTTTACTGCTCGAGACAATGTGTCAGACAATAAGCAGAACACGGCTTAGGTCAAATTTTATGAAAAATGCAGGCAAAATATTGGGTCTCTGGATCGGCGGAGCTACTTTGATTTTTTTTGTTTCCACTTTTTCGTTTTCATCCCAATCCACCTTTAGCCAAGCTGGCGATATCGTCGTTCCTCAAGAGACAGAAAAAAAGTAAGACACCTAAAAACCCCGGAGCCACTCATGGGTGTGTACATGATTCAATGCGCCGCTGCAACACCCAAAATGAGAGAGAGTATAATCAAACTGATCGATGAGACGGAGCTTAATTCGGTGATTGTAGATATCAAAGATTACACCGGCACAGTCTCTTTCAAAACCGGCATTCCGGAGATCGATTCCTTAAGCAATGGCGGCAGGGGCTGCCAAGTTAAGGATATGAAGGAACTTGTAGGCGATCTTTATGACAAGGATATTTACGTGATAGGGAGACTCACTGTTTTTCAAGATCCGCTATATACCAAAGTTTATCCCGAGCTGGCTGTAAAGAAAAAATCGGATATGTCAGTATGGAAAGACAGGAAAGGACTTTCTTTCGTCGATCCAGGGGCGAAACCTTTCTGGGATTACATCATAAAAATTTCCGAAGCCGCTCATTCAATAGGTTTTGACGAGATCAATTATGACTACATCCGGTTTCCGTCCGATGGCAACATGACCGATATTTATTTCTCTCATACGGGCATAACCACTAAAAGGGAGATGCTTCGGCAATTTTTCGAGTATCTGGACATCAAACTTATCGGCAAAGGTATAGTAACCTCAGCTGATATATTCGGGATGACAACCACCAATACCGACGACATGAACATAGGTCAAGTTCTAGAGAACGCGCTGATGCACTTCGATTATGTGAGCCCGATGGTTTATCCGTCTCACTATCCTCCGCAGTTTAACGGCTGGCCCGATCCGAACAAGGTGCCGTATGAAGTGGTCAAGTACAGCATGGATAGCGCGTCCGCACGGGCGAAGTTTTTGCAGGCAGAGATGATCATGAAGATGTATACCGCGAACGCCTCAAGCACGGTTTTGGAAAAAACTCCCTTCTATAACGAGAGGATCGAAAAGAGGATTGGCATAAAACAGCTGCGCCCATGGCTTCAGGACAACGACTACCCGGTACACTATACGCCGAGTATGGTCAGGGCTCAGATCCAAGCCGTATATGATGCGGGACTAACCAGCTGGATGCTATGGGATCCAAGCAATACTTATACCAAAGAAGCTCTTTTGCCTGAATTATGAATCACGAATTAAGAATTATGGTAAAATATCTCCAATGGATAACTCCAACAACATTACCTACTTTGCCGAAACTGACGCGCGCAGTAAGCGGGTGAAGTTTGGCATCAAGGATGAAGACAGGCTTCGTCATGTATATTCGATAGGCAAAACAGGCATGGGCAAATCTACCATGCTTGAGAACATGGCTGTGCAGGATATCCAGAATGGCAACGGCATGGCTTTTCTCGATCCTCACGGCAAGACGGCGGACCTTTTGCTAGATTATATCCCCGAGCATCGAATCAAGGATGTAATTTACTTTGCCCCATTTGATACCACTTACCCGATTTCATTCAATGTTATGGAAGATGTCGGTCCGGAGAGGAGGCATTTGGTAGTGTCCGGCCTTATGAGCGCTTTTGAAAAGATTTGGGTGGACGCATGGAGCGCAAGGATGGCTTACATTTTGCAGAATACCCTTGCGGCCCTCCTTGAATATCCAGGGGCGACTCTCCTCGGAATTAACAGGATGCTCTCTGACAAATCTTACCGGCAAAAAGTGGTTGACAACCTGACCGACCCGACCACCAAAGCCTTTTGGACGGAAGAGTTTGCAAAATATACGGACCGCTATACGCAAGAAGCCACTCCGGCCATCCAGAACAAAGTCGGCCAATTCACTTCAAACCCTCTGATAAGGAACATCATCGGCCAGCCGAGGTCCTCTTTTGATATTCGGAAAATTATGGATGAGAAGAAAATTTTGATTGTAAACTTGTCTAAGGGTTTAGTGGGTGAAAACAATGCAAACCTGCTCGGCTCGATGCTTGTAACCAAAATTTATCTTGCAGCCATGTCCAGAGCCGATGCCTCACCCCAGGATCTGAAAAAACTTCCAAATTTTTACCTTTATGTGGATGAGTTTCAGTCTTTCGCTAATAAGAGTTTTGCCGATATCCTCTCGGAGGCCAGAAAATACAAACTCTCTTTAAATATCACTCATCAGTATATTGAGCAGATGGCCGAAGAGGTGAGAGCGGCTGTCTTCGGCAACGTAGGAACCCTTATTTCCTTTAGGGTCGGGTCCTATGATGCCGAAGTGTTGGAGAAGGAATTTGCCCCGGTTTTTACTGCTGAGGATCTCGTAAACTTGGGGTTTGTGCAGATATATCTGAAGCTTATGATCGACGGCGTGGCCTCTCAGCCGTTTTCGGCAACCACTCTACCCCCGATTGCAAAGCCGGAAATCGTATTTAAAGACCAGGTAGTTGAAGCTTCTCGCAAAAATTATGCCCATCCCAAGGCTTTGGTGGAGGAGGAAATTAAAAAATGGCACGAATCCGTGGATAATGCCGGTGGTAAAGCCGAAAACAGGCAGCTAACCCGAAAGAGAGATGAAAGAAAAGAAGTCAAAAGACATGAAGAGCGGATAGTTGAAAAACCTGATAAAAAAATTGAAAATGCCGAAAACGTCAAAAAAGAAGTAGTAGAGAGAAACGAGAAAAAGTCTGACCAAAAAAACAGCAGCCTAGCCGATGCAATCGCAAACGCCTTAAGAGAGAAGCAAAGTACGGCTGACTTCAAAAAGGAGGTTGTAAATGAAAAACCGACACCCCTGGAAGTGGCGGAAAAAATTTCTTTATCTGTCCTCAAACATGGAGAGAAAAACAAAAACAAGGAAGCTACTGCCGAAAACAAAAACGCCTTGAAGGAAGCGTTAAATAAAGTAGCAAGCAATCAGCACCAGGCAGATAGGGCAGAAAAAAAAGAAGAAAAATCCAAGGAAGTGCCGGAGGATGTTTTAAGAAAAATTTTGAAAGGATAAAGCTCTTAAGACAAAAAATCGTACTGCGTGGCTAAAAACAAGGATTTTTGATACTATGAGGTTATCATGGAAGCTCGAAAAATTCTCATATTTTCCACAGCCTACGCGCCGTTTTGGGGTGGTGCCGAGGTGGCAATCAAAGAGATCACAGATAGGATCGGAGATCTTGAATTTGACCTGATAACTGCAAAGTTTAAAAAAGGTTTACCAAGATCTGAAAAGGTGGGCAGAGTGAACGTTTATAGGGTTGGGGTAGGATTGCAGACCTTAGATAAGCTTCTCCTGCCTTTTCTCGGAGCCATCAAGGCTTTAAGGCTGAATAACAAAAACCGTTACAAGTTCTACTGGTGCATGATGGTGAGTTTCGCATCCGGAGCTGCCTATATTTCAAACATAATAAAATTTTGGAACAGGACTCCCGTGGTTCTCACTCTTCAAGAAGGCGACTCGGAAGAGCACTTCGGTAAACGGTGGCTTGGACTAATCAATCTATCTTGGAAGCTTGCCCTTTCGCGTGCAGATAAGCTTACTGTCATTAGCAATTACCTAGGCGAGAGGGCGAGGAAATTCGGATATAAGGGTGAAATTTACCTAATCCCGAATGGGGTAGATTTTGAAAAATTTGATGTACGAATAACGAAGAACGAAATTGAAGAAAGAAAAAAAGTAAGAAACGAGATAGGTTTAAAGGAAGGAGATATAGCTCTAGTAACAACCTCAAGGCTGGTTTTGAAAAACGGAGTCGGGGACGTGATAGATGCACTCAAATCACTGCCGAAGAATGTTAAGTTTGTGATTATCGGTTCTGGTATCTTAGAGAATAAATTAAAACTCCATGCTCTAAGCTCTAAGCTCCAAGCTCGTGTAATATTTCTGGGGTTTGTTTCTCACGACAAGCTGCCAAAATACCTCAAAGCTTGCGATATCTTCATCCGGCCTTCTCTTTCCGAAGGTATGGGCAATTCGTTTATCGAGGCGATGGCGGCAGGGCTGCCTGTGATCGCTACCCCTGTTGGAGGCATTGTCGACTTTATATTCGACGGAGAGACTGGATATTTTTGCAAACCTAATGATCCAAATAGTATAGCTCACGCAGTGAGAAGAGTAATAAATGATACAGGAATAAATAAGGTGTTAAACCGCGCAGCCATGATGATAAATGAAAAATATAATTGGGAATTAATCTCAAAAAAAATGTTAGAGTCATTTATTTCGAAAAATAGGCGATGAAAGACAAACCGAATATTCTTATAATTACTGGTGTTTATCCACCTGAAATCGGTGGGCCGGCAACTTATACGATGTTGATGGAAAGGGAATTACCCAAATACGGAATAAGGGTCAAAGTCTTACCTTTCAATGTTGTCAAAAAATATCCAAAAATTATTCGACATGTGATTTTTCTAATTAAAATTCTCCAATTGGGTAGGAGTACGGACTTATTGTATGCGCAAGACCCGGTCAGCGTCGGGTTTCCTTCGCTGTGCGCAGCAAAGATTCTCAGAAAGCTGTTTCTTATTCGTATTCCTGGCGATTATGCCTGGGAGCGTGCCGCAAGTTATTTTGGGTTAAAAGATGATATAGAAACATTCCAAAAAAAGAAATATGCTTTCAAAATTGAATTATTAAAAATGGTAGAAAGATATGTTGCCCGGAGTGCCGACATGGTCATTACCCCGAGTGATTACTTTAAAAAACTTGTTCAGAATTGGAACCCAAAAATTAAAAATGTTCATACCATTCACAATGGCGTTGATGTAGAAACGATACCAAACAACAATGGTGGTTTTGAAAAAATGACAATAATTTCTGCAGGCCGACTCATTAAATTGAAGGGTTTTGATTTTTTAGTAGGAATGATGAAGAACTTGCCGGGTTGGAAACTTAAAATCGTAGGGGATGGCCCAGAGAGGGAAAACCTAGATCGTCTTATTGGTGAAAATAATCTTGCAGACAGAGTAAAACTCCTCGGTAATCTAAGTCGGCGTGATCTTATTTATCAGGTCCAAAAAAGTGAGGTTTTTGTATTGAACTCTATTTCTGAGAGCTTTTCATTCCAGGTTGTTGAGGCTATGGCTGCTGGCACGCCGGTTATCGCCACAGGTGTAGGCGGCATAATTGAAATTATCAAAGACGGTGAAGATGGTTTACTCTTTTATCCAAACGATCGAGAAAGTTTACTTTCTGCACTAGCCAAGATTCATGATAGTGGCATAAGAGAATCTTTATTACGCAAAGCAAAAACCAAAACAAAACAGTTTTCCATTCAGCATGCAACGGAGCGTACACTGAAAATAATCAATGAGCTTCTAGCAAAAAGCAAATGAGGGTTATATCCATAGGAACTGATCGCAAAATATTTGATGAAGACTCGGCGGTAAGGCTGAGGATCATAGAATACGGAAAACTGTTTGATGAATTGCACATTGTGGTGTTCACAACAGGAACTAACAATTATGAATCAAGAATCAAACTTTCAGATAACACATACGTATATGCAACAAATTCAAGAAATAAACTCTGGTATATCATTGACGCATTCAAAATTTCCAAATCCATAATTCGCAATTCAGGATTTATAATTCAAAATTCTGTTATTTCATGCCAGGACCCGTTTGAAACAGGAGTTGTCGGCTTGTTGCTTAAATTCAAATTTAAGATACCGCTTCAAATACAAATTCACACCGATTTTACCAACAGATATTTTATTCTCCATTCATTATTGAATTTTATTAGATTTCCATTGGGGCTTTTTATTTTGGGTTTTGCCGACTCCGTGAGGGTGGTGTCGCAGAAAATCGCAGATTCTATACACTCTCTTTCACATAACATTGAGGTGCTGCCGATAAACGTAAGTCAAAACGCAAAACTAAAAGTGAAAGACGACAGCCAAAAACAAAAGTCCTATGGAAGTATTGAAATACTTACGGTATGCAGACTGGAGAATGAGAAAGATCTGGAAACTGCGATCAGGGCATTCAAAGAAGCAGTTGAAATGGGCGCTAATGCGACTTTTACAATAGTGGGAGATGGCTCACAAAGAGAGTATCTAAAAAATTTATCTAAAACTTTAAATCTTGAATCCAGAATCTTTTTTGTCGGGTGGCAAAATGATTTGGAGGAGTATTATAAAAATGCCGATATCTACATCTCGACCTCACTCTACGAAGGTTATGGCATGTCTTCAATCGAGGCGGCCATGCACGGGTTGCCCCTTATACTTTCAAATACCGGAGTTGCCGGAAGCATCTTTAAGGATGGTAGGGAAGCAATAATTTGCGGCCAGAAAAATGTTGATTCATTTACAGGAGCCATTATCAGGCTCGCATCAGATAGTGGGTTAAGAAAGGAGATTGGAGAGAGAGCAAGAGATTCTGCAAACAGTGTGCAGGTGAACAGAGAGGAATATTTAAGAAGATATAAAAATTCTATTTCAGACGCTATAGCGTTCTATAATAATGGGCAGAGCGCTTTTAAGAAGAGTATTCTATTGAGATATTTCTGCGCAGGCATTACCGGGGCTTCAACACAAATCGGACTTTTGTATTTATTTACCGACATTGTGGGTATCTGGTACATTTATTCTTCGATGATGGCGTTTGCGGCCGCTCTTTGCGTCAGTTTCTTGCTCCAAAAATTTTGGACTTTTAACGATAGGGGGATAAATAAGGCCCACCACCAGTTTTTGCGGTATTTTGGGGTAGCTGTAGCAGGGATACTCATAAATACCGCTTTGATGTTTTTGTTTGTAGATATTGCAGGCATTTGGTATATTTTGGCACAAGTGATAGCCGGGGCCTTCATAATGGTTTTCAACTTTTTGATGTATAAGTTTTTTATCTTCCATAAGAAATGAAGCTTCTTATTCTCACGCAAAAAATTGACAAAAATGACCCTATTCTTGGGTTTTTCCATAAATGGATTGAAGAACTTTCAAAAAAATTTGAAAACATTACGGTTATTTGCCTCGAAAAAGGAGGTTATAGTTTACCGCAAAACGTAAATGTTTTATCTCTCGGTAAAGAGAAGTTAGCAATAAGCAACCAATACCTAGTAACTAGGATTAGATATGTTTGGAATTTTTATAAATACATATGGAATGAAAGAAAAAATTATGATGCTGTATTTGTGCACATGAATGAAGAGTACGTTTTGCTCGGAGGAATTTTTTGGAAAATTTTTGGCAAAAAAACTTATTTATGGCGCAATCATCCACACGGGAGTTTTCTTACAAGGATCGCCGTTTGGTTGTCTTACAAAGTCTTTTGCACTTCTAAGTACGCATACGTGGTAAAGTATAAAAAAGTTGAAATAATGCCAGTAGGGATAGATATAGAAAGATTCAAGATTCAAGATTCAAGATTCAGAGTGAAAGACTCAATATTGTTTCTTGGGAGGATGTCACCAATAAAGAAACCGGATTTGCTTGTTGAAGCGCTGGGAATACTAAAGAAGAAGGGGGTAGATTTTATCGCAAACTTTTACGGCGAACCGCTACCTAAGGATAGAATGTATTTTGAAGACCTCAAAAAACGTTCAAGAGAATTAGATCTTGATTCATTTGTTCGATTCCACGGAGCAATACCAAACGAAGAAACCCCTGAAGTTTACGCAAGGCATGAAATATTTGTAAATCTTACTCCAACCGGCAGTATGGATAAAACAATTTTCGAGGCAATGGCTTGCGGATGCATACCGCTTGTTTCGAATTATTCCCTGACAAGCCTTGTTGATGATAACCTTATATTAAAGAATAATTTTTCTAAGGAACTGGCTGCAAAAATAAAAGGAATCTTATTTATGAATGGTGAGCAGAAAGAAGAAATCATAAGGGTGTGCACTACATCTGTAAAAATTCACAGCCTAGATAATTTGGTTCAAAAAATACATACCTCTTTTGTTGCCTAACTATGATATATTATTCTGATCATGGAAGAAAATAATGTAGCAAAAACGATTGAAACAGATACACTAATAGTGGGGGCTGGACCAGCTGGTTTAGCCTGTGCTATGGAGTTGTATAAAGCAGGAAAAGATTTTGTTATTGTGGAGAAAGAAAAAAGTCCCGGCGGTCTGGCAAAAACATACGAGTTTAAAGAAGCAGACGGATTAATATTTTATACGGATAATGGGCCACATCGTTTTTTTTCTAAAAACAAATATTTATACGATTTTATTGAAGATTTGATAGGGGAAAAATGGATCAAGGTGAAAAGACAGACCAGGCAATATATCGACGGAGTATTTTACGATTATCCAATCAACGCTTTACAAGCCCTAAAAAATATAGGTTTTACCCGAGCTCTCAAGATGATACTAGATTATACCTTGGCCAAGATCGAATTTGGGTTATTTAGGAAGCCCGTTACCTCTTTTAAGGATTATGCTTATGCGAACTTCGGAAAATCTTTAGCTGAATTCAACATGGTCAACTATACCGAAAAGATATGGGGAATTCCTGCAGATACCATACATACCGATTTTGCCGCCCAGCGGATAAAGGGTTTGAGTTTAACTTCTGTAGCCACAACAATGATCAAAAGAGCGTTAAGGATTGGAAACTCATCACCCAAGAGCCTTGTTGATGAATTTTACTATCCTTCTAGGGGGACGGGCTTTATCTACGAATCAATTGTCTCTCGTATCAAAAAAAATGGACACATCGTCTTATTTGAAACTTTTCCGGTAAAAATAAACATGTCAGATACTAAACGGAATGAAGTTATCGTCAGAGATAATAAAGGAGATACAACAAAAATTTTATGCAGGAACCTGGTAGAGTCAATCCCAATTACAAAGTTTGTCTCATTGATTGAACCAACAGTTCCAAGTGATGTGAATGAATCTGTATCAAAATTGAAACACAGAGCCCAAGTTTATTTGTTCATTACATTAAACAAGGAGTCAATCACAGATGACCAGTGGATTTATTTCCCGTCTAAAAAAACTCCGATAGGCAGAGTAAGCGAAATGCGGAATTTTTCACAAGAGATGTCACCAAAAGGCAAAACTTCCCTATTTGTAGAGTTTTTTTGTTTTGAAGGAGATGATATATGGAATGCCCCAAAAGAAAAGTTGCTGGATTATACTTTAAATGCGGTAAAGGATTTGGGAGTAAAAATGGAAGAAATACGACAGACTTATGTAATAAGGAAAAATGACGTTTACCCGGTGTATGACCTTTGGTATGAGGACCACTTGAAAAAAATAAAATCTTACCTCGACAATTTTCACAATCTTTATTACATAGGAAGACCGGGGCGTTTCAGATACAATAATCAAGACCATTCTCTTGAAATGGGAATTTTAGCTGCACGTTGTATCATGGACGGCAAGCGGTACGATTTTGATTCGGTAGGATCTGAAAGGGAATATTTTGAGAGTGGCTCGATACCAGAAAAAAAATGAAAAAAGCGTTAATCAGCTATATCAATGCTCTGCCTACATGGTTCAGGATTGCTCTAGTTCTCATTTTTAGTGTGTATATAGCAGGTTGGGTCTACACTATTTATCTTTCTCACACCCAAACAAATAGGGGCATCAAGCCTGTACTGCCAATCATACAGGGAGATTCTGAGGAATATTATTATCTCGCTGAATCGTTGCTTGATGGGAGAGAGTTTTCATTGTACGGGCATCCGGAAACCTTCAGGTCTCCGGGCTATCCGGTTTTCATTGCAGCTATAAAATTTGCAACCGGTAGCTACTTCGGAGTAACTATTTTCCAGATATTCGTTGTTTTTGCTACGTCGCTTTTAATAGAAAAATTAGGGAGAGAATATGATAATCCGTTAGTGGGGCAATTGTCTGCATTATTTTTTTTAATAAGCCCAATTACTTTCACGCTTTCACTGACAATTTTATCAGAAGTATTTTATATATTTGTATTTATCTTCACATATTCATTCATAATTGGTAGATTGAATGCAAGAAATAACCTAACAGTTCTGCCGGCATTGCTTATTGCAGTAGCAATATATGTGCGTCCAATGGGCATATTTGCATTACCGATATTTTTGGCACCCATTTTCGCGGCTAAGGAAAAAATTAAATTTAAAATCGTGAATTTTTTAGCCGTATCTTTGGTCGCGTTCATTTTTATGTTGCCTTGGTACATAAGGAACAAAAAAATATCCGGAGTTTTTGCCTTTAGTTCGCTTAAGTCATTTAACTTGGCAAAATATAACATCCCAATTTTTTTGTCCAATTTGAATGGCACTACAGTAGAACAAGAAACTATCATCCTTCAAAAGGTGTCAATGATTCCAGAAGATAATTGGAGAGATCTAAAATATTCTTCGTTTTTGGATAAACATACAATGAAAATAATCCTTAGCAACCCTGTCTCTTACGCTAAATTTCATATTATTTCCTCCATGCCTTTTCTTTTTTCGTCCTCGTTGGAATTTCTAGTTCATACATATGAAAGTTCTATGCGATTGAACCGCCAAGTAAAACCATCAAGCATATGGTATCTAACAAAGGGGGAAATCAATTTGTTTATAAAGAATATTTCAGGTGAATGGTGGGAGTTCTCGGAGAGAATCCTGCTTCTTTTAATAATATTTTTATCCGCTTATGGTATATGGGTGAATAGAAAAAAACCCTATTCCTACGTTTTTATATTTTTCATTTTGTATTCCATGATATTGACTGGCCCAGTAGCCAATGCAAGATATAGGGTGCCGGTAGAACCGTTTTTGATGATTTTGTCTATGAGCGGTTTCATTTCGATTTGTAAAAATATGAGATTTAAAACCTATGTATAAGGCTAAAAAGGTAAGTGTGGTTATACCCACATATAATGAGGCACAGAGCATCAAGAGTGTGATTGAAGGTTTTTTTGAAACCGGTTTTGTGGATGAGGTAGTGGTGGTTGATAATAACGCCTTAGGTAATACAAAAGAAGAAGTTCGGAAAACCAAGGCCCGTTTAGTCCATGAACAAAAACAAGGTTATGGCCACGCTTTGATGAGGGGTCTAGATGAAGCCGAAGGAGATCTTATCGTAATGTGTGAGGCGGACGGCACTTTTAGACCAGTCGACATTGAAAAATTTTTGTCATACAGCAGAGATTTTGAGGCGGTTCTAGGCACTCGCACATCGAGGGCGGCAATTTATTCCGGAGCTTTCATGCCTTTTCCGGTCCGCTTCGGCAACTGGCTTTGGGCAAAACTCATAGAGGTTTTATTCAATGGTCCGGTACTAACTGACGTAGGCTGTACCTACAAACTAGTGAACCGAAAGCTCCTTAAGGAAATAAAAAAGTACTTCAAGTATTCAAAAGGAGATGGAACTTTTTCGCCGGAATTTATGATATGGCTTCTCAAAAAAAATAAAAAAATTATAGAAATTCCCGTTATTTATGAAAAGAGAGTTGGGGAATCTGGCTATACAGGCAGCACCTGGAAAGCGGCAAAGCTAGGGTTTAAAATGTTGCTGGTTATTATTAGATATTTTTTCAAAAAAATTTAACATGAAAGACCCATACTATTCATCAAGATACACTTTTGATCCCGAAAGAAGTATAGTCTGGAGGGAAATCGTCAAATTTGAATCAAGATTTTTCCCGAGGAACGCTGTTGTCGTAGATTTGGGGGCGGGATATTGCGACTTCATAAATAACGTAAAAGCGGATAAGAAATATGCCGTGGACACTTCTTCTGAATTACAAAGCTATGCCGGAAAAGATGTATTGAGAATAAATCAGCCGGCATGGAATCTTTTTGAAATCCAGGCTAATACGGTTGATGTTGTGCATGCGAGCAATCTTTTTGAGCATTTTACCGAAGAGGAGCTCGATAAAACAATGAAAGAAGTAAAGAGGGTTCTAAAAAAAGGCGGCAAGTTGATATTGATGCAGCCCAATTATAGGCTTGCGTCAAAAAATTATTTTGACGACCCGACGCACAAAAAAGTTTTTAGCGATGCGGCACTGGAAAGCTTTTTGCTCTCTTATGGAATGAAAATACTTTTGAAAATGTCGAGATTTTTGCCATTTTCAATGAAGTCTAATTCATCAATGATCCCAAATTTCCTATTGCCCCTCCTCGTTCGCGCGTACATCCATTCTCCATTCAAACCGTTCGCCGGCCAGATGCTTTTTATAGCTCAAAAAAATGATTAAAAAGCTCGCAAAAAAAGAAATAATTATATTAATTGCAATTGCAGTTTTGTTTGTAGTTTTGCATATACCGGCTCTTAACCACCCGTATCACCAGGATGAATATAAGTGGCCGATTATTGTTAATCCGGAGCTGACAGAGCCGGGTGGGATTCCACATCCTCCGGTAGGCGAGTTTATTTACAGGCAGGCGGGATTTTTGGTGGGGTATGATAACTTCAGGCTTGTTCCATTCGTATTTGGTCTCGCAAATCTTTTTCTCATTTTCTACCTCTCAAAAGAAATTGCAGGCACAAAGGCCGCTTTGTGGACTGCAGGGATTTTTACTCTCTCATTTTATTCTCTCCTTGCTTCGCTTATGGTTGATACCGATGGCGCAATACTGCCTTTTTTCTTTCTAATCGCGACAATCGCATACGTTAAGTTAAAAAAGACAGACTTCCAGCTTCAAGCTTCCCCGTTTTTTATCAGGCGGTCTGTGATCCTAGTTGTGGCAGCTATTCTCGGTTTCCTAACTAAAGCAAGTTTTGTAATCGGTATTGCCGCCTTGGCTTTTGATTTCGCAATTGAGAAAAACATTTTTTCAGACAAGAAAAAGATTTTTCAGTATATTATTTTTGGGATAGGTGGCATACTGTTTTTGGGCATAATTCTCTGGGCATCGAAATTATTTTTTCCTTATTTTAAATTGGAGTTTTCTCTAGGTTATTGGAGACATTTTTTCAAATTTGCGGATAGGGGATGGTTCCAGACTTTTATCCAGTTTGCAAAGGTCTTCCTTTATAGCTCGCCGTTGCTCATACTGCCTACGGTTTTGATCGACCGTGAAATATTCAGAAGAACAAAATTATTTTTTCTTTTTATTTTTATCGGGTTGTTCTTCTACCTTTTTGCTTTCGATTTCTCAACCGGAGCCCTAGACAGGTATTTTCAATTTTTGATCGTGCCGCTATGCTTGATTACCGGAACTGTAATAAGCAGATTTAAGATTGAAGATATAGAATTTAAGAATTATATACTACCGATAATTATTGCCGTTACCATTTTCTTCCTCCAATTCTTCAATCACTTTGCGCCTTCTCTTTATCCTAAAACAGATTGGATCGAAAGGATTTATGGTTTAAGGTGGAATTTTCTTTTCCCGTTTAGCGGAGGTTCGGGCCCGACGGGATTTTATATTTCCTTTGCTTTTATGGGTCTTATTTGGGTTTGTGCGCTGATTTTTGCAGCTTACGGTTTATCAAAACAGGCAAAGGGGCAGGCTCTCGCGGCTATACTTATACTTGGTCTGATGTACAATGCAGTCTTTATCGAGGAATATCTTTTTGGCAGAATTAACGGCAGCGTAAACAAGCTTTTCGCTTTAACCAAAGCAGAGATAAAAAGCAATCTAGAAATTAAAAAAGTTGTAGTATATAACGACATAGGCGGTTATGAGATTCAAAAGTTGGGAAAATACGAGCGAAGGCTTTACGCAGCTCCGCAGTTTGAGGACACTTATAGGGGGTTTTTTGGCGATTTTAGCGGCCATGTTCTATATATTGACATTCCAAAAATTTATGAAAAAAGTGTTTACTTTGATTATATGAGTAAGTGCAAAAATATATTAAAACAGAGTGATCAATATATCACAGCTAAAATTTTAGATTGCGGCAAATGAAAATACTATATTTTGGAACGTACAACTCCGAATGGGGTAGAAGCAGGTCCTATATTAGGGGGTTAATCGAGAATGGAGTCGAAATACTTGAGTGTCATGATGATTCTCCCAGTTTCAGAAAATATTGGAAACTATGGGTCAAGCATAGGAAATTTAAAAATTATGATTTTTTAATGATCGGATATCCGGGGCATTCCGTGGTATGGTTTGCAAAACTTTTATCAAAAAAACCAGTAATTTTTGACGCTGGCTGGACTATGGAAGAAGGTGTAATCACATCAAGAAGACAGCATAAATCCTGGAGCATCAGGGGTATGTATATCAAATTTGTCGATTGGATGGCAGTCAAGTGTGCGGATAAAGTATTGGTAGAGAGTGAAGAGCAAAGAAGGTATTTTGAAAAAAAGTTCGGTAAAAACGAGAAATACTATGCAGCCTATTCTGGGGCTGACGATTCTGTTTTTTATATGGACCAAGCTTGCAAAAAAAAAAGCAAATTTACGGTGCTTTTCAGGGGCAAATTTTTGCCTGAAGCCGGAGTAACGTACGTGTTGGATGCCGCGAAGCTTCTCGAGAACAAAGACATTGATTTTATTATCATCGGAAACGGCTGGCTCGAGAGGGAAATACGGATAAAAATAAAGGATTTAAAATTAGCAAATTTGGATTTGATTTCGGAAAATTTGAGCTACGAGGAATTGAGAAATAAGATGAGCGAGTGCCATGTCTCTTTGGGGCAGCTTGAAGAGCATGAGAGATTAAAGCGCACTATACCGCATAAATGTTACGAATCGCTGGCTTTAGGTTTGCCTTATATCACGGCGCGTACCAAACCGGTGTCTGAAATACTTGAGGACGGAAAGGAGTCTTTGTTTGTAAACCCTGCTGACCCGCAGGACTTGGCCGATAAAATTTTGATGTTAAAAAATAGTCCAGACTTAGCCAAAAAAATAGGGGAAAATGGATACAAATTGTATAAGCAGAAATTTACTCCAAAGATTCTTGCTTCACAAATCCTTAAAATTATTCAGGATAAATAATGAGTCTTCTGAAATGATGCTTGCCGTGTGGCTGTCAATTTTTTGCTCTAAACTACCGCAATATTCAAAATCCAACTCTCTTAATTTTTGATACAAATCATCAAAACTCGGCTGGTCACTGTAAAGCTCTGCGAAAGATACCTCGATTATCACGGCTTTGGCTTCCCTAAAAGTCTTTTCTCCTCCTTTAATAACCCTATCTTCAAATCCTTGCACGTCTACCTTGATGAGAATTTCTTTGTCCAAATTTAAATCTTTTGCTACTTCGTCTAATTTTTTTACCATTATTCTTTCAGCAATGTGCTCTTTTGTGTGGGGGAAAAGGGATTTGTGCACTTCTGACATCTCTAAAATGGATGAGCTTGGAGAGTAGGCGCTTTTATTCATAACTATACCCTCATTTTTATCGCCTAACGCAAAATTGAAAGACTTAAAATTTTTATCGTTTAGCATTAAAGAATTCAGCTTGTCAAAGCACTCCTTAAGTGGTTCAAAAGAATAAATTTTTGCTTCCGGCAACAAACGCCTTATCTCTTTTGAAAATTGGCCAACATTAGCTCCTATATCTAAAACGGTCCTTATCCCAAGGCTTCTCCAAAGTCGGCTTCTGTCGGGACTCGACCTATATCTATGAAAGTCAAATCCAGTTTTTTGTAATATTTTACGGATTTTATTCATTATTTTTATTTATTAAGATGCTGGTACTATTATACTTTTTATTTTATCAATGGTTATCAAGTAAATTTTTTTGGCAACTTAACCAACCTATCAAGAAAAATTAATAAATAACTTCCATATGCTTTGGTGAGTATTGAAAGTTTTCTCGGCCAAGAACAAGATGAACCTATCAATACTTTGAACTGATCAAATCTTAATTTGTAAGAATGTTTTAGAAGGATAAACCTTCTTAGGATTTCAGGTTTTGATCTAAGCATATTCATTTCTCTATGATAGGCCGATTGGTCATGCCTTCTATATTTTCTTAGAACTGTAGGTATTGATACTACTTCTCCAGTCACTGCTATACGGCATAAAAGAGGCACCTCGGATGCTTTTACTAGTGTTTTTGGCCATGGCATTGTATCGTATATGCTCTTTAGATGACTGCTTTTAAACAGTCCGTAGAGACACATAGCAACATGTGAGCGTGGGTCTCTAAAAAACTCATGCATCCTTACATGCCAAGGCGTATACTCTCTAATTTTGTCTAAATAGGCAATTCCTGTTGTTTGGCCGTCTTTATCAATTAACTCAATATCGCAAGCAATTAATATACACTGGTTGTGAATTACGGCGTATTTGTATGTTGTTTCTAAAAAAGAGGGTAACATTACGTCATCTTGGGAAAGAAAAGTTGTGTACTCTCCTTGACATACTGACAGTAAAAAATTGTTATTCCAGAATCCTCCGCGGTTTACATTGTGTCGTATGTAAAGCACTCGGGGATCTTTTGAAGCATATTCTCTGCAAATTGCTTCTGTGCCATCGCTTGAACCATCATCCGATATAATCAGCTCGAATTCACCAAGCGTCTGGGCAAGCACCGAATCTATTGCTTCTCTAATGTATTGTTCGCCGTTATACGCCGCAAGGCAAATACTTATTGGAACCAGGTTCTTTTTCATAATAACTAAGTCTCTTGACTTTACTGGGCAAAGATCAACTTCATCTCATAATTTTACTCCAAAATGAAAGGTAATCATCATCCGGGAAATAAAAACTGTAATTATGCACTGTGCCTTTTGTTTTTGATTGCCATGCAGGCGATTTACCTAGCCTTATTATCTGCAACAAAGCCTCATTTCTTTCTTTTTTTGACTCAGCTTTACATGATATGTCAAAGAATTTTCCGTATCTACCGAGAGATTCCAGAAAAACGTCTTTTGGTGAAATTATATTATTATGGAAGGAAAAATTCCATTTTCTCGGAGTTTTTTGAAGTTCAAGAATTTCCTCAAAAATTTTCTCCCAATCACTGATAGCTTTATCAACGGAAAATATTTCCCTTGCATATTTTGTGGCTTTTCTTGATAAGGATTTCCTTAGGTTGGGGTCCTTATATAGTGTATGTATGGCATCAACATATTCATTTTCGTTTTCTGCAACAATGCCGGACAGATTGTGCCTTACCATAAATTTCTCCATTCTATTGCCAAGAACGACAGGAACAACGCCCGCTGCCATACTCTCTATTAAAGCTTGATCACATGCACCATAATGTCGCGGAGACAAGGGGTAACCAAATACATCAAAAATACTCAAATAATTATTTATGTCAGCAACCTGTCCTGTAAAATTGAACTTATCATCAATACCCATGAGCCGAGCTTCTCTTGCAAGCCATTTCTCGTAGGGTCCACCGCAGACAATAAATTTTGTTTTTGGTACTTTTATCCTTTTACAGATGTTAAGAAAATTTGGGTGAGTTTTTGCATAGTCAACGGTTCCGATGTAGCCTACATTAAAATCCTCATGTTTTTGGGGGGTAATAAATTCAACATGACCGACTCCGCCGGTCGCAAGTACGATCCTTAATTTTCTTTTCTTTTCCTTAGGCAACTTTTTGACCTCCTTTGTTTCCAGACTGATCGGGGTAGTAAAAACAAAAATATCGGGATAATCTAAAATCTTTTCAGTAAAAACATGAGGTGGATGAAAGCCTGCAACATGACTCCATATTATTATCCGACTTTCAGGCAAGCTGTTGCGCACCAAAAAATCATACATCAATGGATGGTTCCACCAATGTATTAAGACTATATCGCTGTTTTCGATTTTATCAATTACCATTCTATGGTTTGACGATGAATTATCCATGTATGAAAAGCCTATTTCTTTCTGTAGTAACAATGCTTTTTCCTCTGTGTATCCAAGCGCTAACACCTCATGTAAAAAATTACTTTTTATTCGGGCTTCTCTGAGGAAATTTAAAAGAACCGTGCCGACTCCTCCACCCAAATGGGTTGTCAGATGAAGCACCTTCTTTTGTTTAATACTAGAGTTTTGCATGAATATCAAGCCATCCCAAAGCTAGTTCCTGGTTATCAATAACTTTAAGCTCTTTATATTTCATGTATCTTGACAGAGCCTCATTGAAATCAAGCCAACGATCTTTCGACAAATAATTTCCAAAAAAACCGGATGAATATTTTGTAAATTTATAATCACCGCATCTTATCGGATTGTTTTGCTGGTTTACCAGCTGAAATTTTTTGTAACCGGACACATAAAGCCACGAAAAAACTGCCATATACGTTTGTTTGGATGTTTCAAAAGAAATATATTCGGGTTTTTGCTTCAAAGAATAAAGCTCTTTGGCCACCAAAATATCAGATCCCTCAATATCAACTTTAACATAAAATGGAGTTCCAAATTGCCTGCATAACCCTCTAAATGAAACTGTGTCGACGACAATCTTTCTGGATTTGGATCCGTCAATTTCAGCAAGCTTTTTGTTGCAGCTACTCCAGTCAGGTTTTGTGGGATGGATATAAAAACTAACTTTTTCCTTAACGTCAGAAATAGCCATGTTGAGTAACACAAGTTTTTTCGCAGAAATATATTTTTCAAACCTCACTTTCCCTTCGGCAACCAAATCAGGGTTTGCCTCGACTGCAATTACTCGGAATCCTTTACTTAGGTAATAATCGGTATCATCTCCATTGTGAAAACCCAGATCAAAAACTAATTTTTTATTTTTTATTTTTGTTTTACTTGTTTCTTTCATTTGGAATTGCATAGAGTATAACGCCTGTGCCGGCCCAAGAGTGGGTCCTGATGAGATATCTGTATTTGTTAGTAATGCTCATAAGCAGTAATGGTATTTTAAAGACCCCATCAGAATTGTGATATAAAGTCACTGCAATAATTGGCCTAAACTTCCTTATTGTTTTTGTTGCTCCCCTTAAAGCGTCTAATTCGCCTCCCTCAAGATGCATTTTGATAAAGGTGGCGGGTATTTTCATACTATCCAAGGTTGATACTTTTGTCTTCGTATTACCAATCTTACTCAGTTTTGAAGCAAAGCCGAAACCCTCGTGAAATTTTCTAATACCGTATTTAGATCCTAAAGAAAGCTTAAATAATTTCGTTCTGACTGTCTTTGAAAACTCTTTTTTAACCCTTGAAAAATTTATTTTATCCGGTTCTATTATATACATATTACGGTACCTATTTTTTACTATACCAACAAATTTCTTGCTTACGGACCCAACATGAGCTCCGCAATCAACAAAAACTTCGCTGTCATTTAAAACGCTTAATACCTCGGGAATAAAAAAACGATTATCTGTTCTTACATTTGCCAATTCTGAGAGCAATTCAATGCGCATTTTTCTCCACGCGATAAATCTAGTGTAATGAATACGCGAGATCTGATCGCCCACTTTTGAGAAGACCTGGAAAATATTTTTCTTTTCTTTTGCGCTTAAACCTCCTAAAACCCAGCCGTTATTAAGCGGATACATATTTGCATAAGCTTGGCTCAGATCATAAAAAAATACGATATCTTTCCAGCCTTCATTCATAAGATTATCGCGAATTTTTATAAGCCGGGAATTAACAATACAAACGACAAGCATGGATTTTTGTTTATCCTCATTTCTTACGTCTAAGGGGTGAACCACATCAGCTCTATTTATTTTTTTATTTGCCTTGATGCGTTTTGCATAGATATCGACTGTATACAAGTATGGTAAATTTAAATAGTCAAAAAAACTTTTTGCCATCCTCCCGAGGTTTCCTGCGCCGTAAAGTATGATGGGTTTGTTAACTTTTCTTGTGTAAAGTTTCGGCCCTGTCCTAAGTAATTTTTCTAAAAGAATATGCGCACTACGAGCCGACTCGGTTTTAATGGAGGTATATGGTTTGAGTGTGGATTTTGTTTTCATAGCTATGGCTAACAACAAGACTACAAGAGTTGTACTAAAAAGGAAAGGCGACCTTGTGGTCGCCCCAAGGACGCCAGTTTTTGGCAGTCCACTTCAATTATTGGCGGATTTGCACCAACCTTGAAAGAAGAGTTTCCCTGTAGAAGTCAATATTGTCAGGCATCCCACGTCGAAGCTGATCGCAATTCCAACAAGTGGGGTGCGAATTACGCTCGCCCCGGAGCATCAGTAGTTGATGGGCTCGCATGCGGGCGCCGTTCCATATGTCAGGAACGCTTTCAGTCTTGACGTCGCCGATTATAAGGTTTCTCTGCCAGTCCAAAAAGCATGCACTTGCCATGCCGGACGAATTGATCGAAAAGGAGTAGAATATATAGGGGCACACCAGCACTTCATTGATAGGCTGCCCATAGATACCTACTAACGGATTTGCTGTGACTCCGTGGCTTTCAATGTCAAAATCAGGCCAACAAGACATGATGTGCTCAACGAAAATCTCATCACATATGTCTCCGAAAGTTTCGTAGAACATCCTCCTGTTGTCATCGGAGATTGCATCCCCGTTTATCTTAATGAGAATCTTGCATTTACCGCGAATCTCGTGGAGGTATCTAATGTTCTCTACGAGCTTTTCGAAGCTGACATCGCGACCAGAAAATTTCTGATACTGGTCTTTGCTCATCCCATAGATAGAGATGTTCATTCGATCCAGCCCGGCTCTAATTATTCCGTCAGCCTTCTCTTTATTGAGCAGAACTGCATTTGTAGTGGTGTCAACAACCTGGCAACAGCCGCTATCCTTCGCGCACTTAACCATGTTTGCAAAGTGCGGGTTGGAAAGAGGTTCACCGTCTTTGTAGAGACGAAGGACCTTTATGGGTCTGGGGAACGTGCAAATGTCACTCACGATTTTCCTGAAGAGATCAAGCCCCATGGGCCCGTGATTGCGGCCAGGAGTTTCCCTCATAAGTTCGTGGTCTCCCGTAGGGCAAAACCTGCAAAGCAGGTTGCATTTGTCAGACGGATCAACGTTGATGATAAATGGCACAGCAAGAGGTATGTGTTCCTGCAATGCTGGCCTATTTTCAAGTTGAATTCTCGGCTTGATATTAGCCTTCACTTCTTTTCTCCTTTAAAAGGACATCCAATTAGAGATTGTTCTAGAAATCGGATTTAGTCAAGAGCGGTATTTAGGCTAACTGCCTTTTTCCAATAATATATATCAACAAAAACATTAACAAATGTATGAATTATCCTACTCAATACAACCCCCGTAATTCCCAGTGTTGGAGTTAGAATTAAGAGAGAAATAATAAGAAACCATGGTGGTATTATGATTGCTTTATAAAGCAATTTTTTTGGAGTTTGGGTTAATTTGGCTTGCCCTTTGGCTGCTAAAAGATTGATTGGAAGTGCGAATATCAGTGTCAGGGCATATAATTTTGAGACAGGTATTGATGTCAAGTACTGAGGGAAGAAGATTTCAAAAAAATAAGGCACAATAACTATATAAGCTGTAGCAATTATAATCCCGATTATCAACAGTTGCAGCAGACGATTATAAAGTATGGAATCTATTTCCCTAAATGTCCTAGTAGCAAGTTTTGGCATAAAAAGTACCGGTAATTTTTTCGCCAGACCTTTAATTTGATCTACTGGGGCGGTGGCAAACGCATAAATTGCAAGCGGTGCTGTGCCTAAAAAATGGAACACCAATATTCCGTCAAGGAAGCTTGCAGCTGTAGCTACTATGTTTATAAAACTGAGGTGCTTTCCGTAAGATATGGCATTTATATCCAGATCATGGTTGGGCCTCCTTGCTCTGATCGTGTGATAATAGAAAAATAAACTTAAGGAAGAATTTGCTAAGAAATATACCGATATCAGCCAGATGACATTATTAGTCAACAGGATTGTTATAAAACTGGCCCCAGCCGAAATTAATACGGATATGACGCTAAATTTAGCTGATCTCTCGAAGTCCTTTTTGCCATTAAGGAATGCTGTATATGTATTTGCACTGTACAAAATTGGGGATAGAAATCCTATTATAAAAAAAATACCTGCTAACGTGAGATTGCCGTTGATAAGGTAGTATAAACCTCCAATTATACCTGCCGCTAAAACTATTAGATTCCACTTAACCTGTATCAAAAAGGATTTTTTAAGAGTTCCTTCAAAACCTCTGGCTACGGCTTGGGCAACTGAAGTATTCATCCCGGTTAAAGTCAACGCACTTAAAATGCCGGCTATATAGATAGCGTACCTATATGTGCCATAAACTTCCTGTGGCAACATATTCCCAAAGGCTATGGCTAACAAAAACGAAACTACAGCACCAATAACTTGATTCGAAGTAAGCCAAAAGCCTCCTTTGGCAATATAGACCATATCAGTCTTAGTGTAACGCTCACTCCAGCGCAAGATTGAGACCAGTTTGTTTTTTAGTTTTTCCATTTTGCTACGTTATTTAATCATTTTTTTGGTCTGTTTTCAATGTGCTTGCGCCGCCCGGCTCTCGCCTTTATACTTAATCCTATGTCAAACAACCAGCTTAGGGCGGTGATATTAATCGGGCTATTTGCAGTGCCATTCGTGCCGCTTATAGTGATGAAGACCCTTTTTTTTCCTTTTATAACCGGCAAAGCGTTATTTTTCAGATTTGTCATTGAGATCATCTTTGCCTGCTACGTGATTCTTGCCGTCAGGGATTTTGCTTACCGGCCAAAGTTTACCTGGATTTTGGGCTCTATGGCGGCTTTTCTTGTCTTCATAGGGCTTGCGGATCTTTTTGCGGTAAATTCACACAAAGCGTTTTGGAGCAACTATGAACGTATGGAGGGATTTTTGGCAATGCTACACCTAGGGGCGTATTTTTTGGTTGCCGGATCAGTTTTAAAAACGCAAGCCATCTGGAACAAACTGCTTGCCACAAGTGTCGGAGTATCGGCCTTAATGTCCATTTATTCTTTTTTGCAGATTGCGGGGAAAATCACTATCAACCAAGGGGGAGTAAGAGTTGACGGAACACTGGGCAACGCCTCTTACCTCGGTATCTACATGGTCTTTCATATTTTCTTTGCCGCCATTTTGTTTGTGAGGGTTAATAAAAATTGGCAGAGGATTCTTCTTGCGGTTGTCGGCGTCATGGATCTTATCGTTCTCTACTACACGGCTACCAGAGGAGCTATACTGGGCCTTATCGGCGGATCGCTTCTTGCCCTTATTTTCCTGATCGCAAAATCTGAGAAGGGAGAAAAGATAAGAAAAATTGGTGCCGGAATTCTTGGAGCAATAGTGCTTGTTGTAGCAGTGTTTTTGATCTTCAAAGATACTTCTTTCATCAGGCAAAATCAGGTGCTCGGAAGATTTTCAAGTTTGTCGTTTAGTGAAATAAAGACCCAAGGGAGATATTTTGTCTGGCCGATGGCCATCAAAGGATTTTTGGACAGACCGATATTGGGATGGGGGCAGGAAGGATTCAATTTTGTATTCAACAAATACTATGACCCGCGGATGTACAACCAGGAACCATGGTTTGACCGCGCCCACAACACTTATCTCGACTGGCTCATAGCCGGAGGAGCACTGGGGCTTTTGTCGTATCTTGCGGTCATCTACTCTTTTTTGTACTACCTTTTTAAGAACAAAGAGGACTTCCTTAGAAGAGAGGATAAAGCCATAATGCTCGGGCTTTTGGCCGCATACGGTTTCCACAACCTATTCGTTTTCGATCAGATTGGAAGCTATATATTCTTTTTCCTGATTCTCGCCTACATTCATTCCCATGCCACAGAATCGACCAACGCTGTCTGGAGCAAGATATCAACCGCTTTCTCAAATTTTGTCTCCAAGGAGAGCCGAAGGCCGGTCATAGAATCAGGTACGGTTGTTGTTCTGGTCATAGCACTTTTTTTCGTGGTTTATGCGCCGTGGAAACAAAACAAAAACCTTCTTCAATTTCTGTACTCAAGTTCCCAAGGTAAAGGGATCGATCCTGTCGAGGCCAAAGATTTGCTCGACAACTATAACATGGGTTTTCCGGAATCGCTGGAACATATTTCCCAGGCGGCCATATCCAACTCAGGCAATCCCAGCATGACAAATGAAAATAAAATGAAAGTTTTTGAGATCGTGGACGAAGCTTTCAAGATGCAGATCGCTCATCAGAATAATGATGCAAGATACAGGCTGTTTTACGGAATGTTCCTTTCCAGATACGGCTGGTACGGCAGGGCTATCGAAGAACTTAAGAAAGCTGTAGAACTTTCACCAAAAAAACAGACTATTTATTTTGAGCTCATAAGCAACCTGATGCTTGACGGCAAAATATCTGAAGCCTTTGAAACGGCGAAAAAAACATATGAGCTGGAGCCCGCGTTTAATGAGGCCAAATACATCTACGGACTTTCTGCTGTTGCTGTAGGGGACAATGCGGTTTCTCAGAGTATCTTGGGGAGCGTGTCTGAACGAGAGCTCGTTTTTGATGACAGATATCTTTCGGTTCTTGTGATAGTCAACCGAAACCAAGACGTCATAAATATTGCAAAAAGGAGAGTTGAGCTTGATTCAAACAATATGCAGCACTGGATTACCTTAACGGCCGCTTACTTGCGGGCTAATCTGAGAGAGGAAGCGATAAATACAATACGGAAGATGATTGAACTAAACCCATCCTTTAAAGAACAGGGTGAATACTACATAAGCGAAATTAGGGCAGGGAGGAATCCGTAACAAAATTAACCTAATTTCTAGTTGACCTAACGTAAAAAGGGTTATCCACAGGGGTCTTGCAATATATCCTATACTATGCTATACTAGCTTGTGTGAGTGTATAGATAACTTCTATACAAATGAATGTCTGCGAAAGATCGCCAGAAATGGCGGTTTTTCGTTTACCTGGAACTATCGAAGGGTTCAAGTACTTGTGCAAATAGCGGGTATTTAATACTATTTAAATGTGCCGCGGCGCGGGTGGCGGTTCGCACTCACATAAGACATTTGTTTTGGAGGTTAGCTTCCGCCACCCACGCTACGGCATATGATCGGACCTTCGGTCCGTTTTTTTAATTTTTAAATTTCAGTAAAAATTTTCGATCTAAAAATTAAAAAATTAAGATAAAAAAGTTCTAATGGTTTTTCAATAGTCACTCAAAATAAAAAATATTTTTTTAAAAAGTTTTACGGCCGTACTCCGAGTAAGCAAGTTATCCCCACTTTTGCAAAAAAATTATTTACTTAAATTTTTTTTAGCGCGATAATGTAATCAAGGTCGATCGTCTGAAAAATTTTTTTCAAAAAATATTTCAGGCAAGCTGCAGAAATTTTCAAACTTTTGCAGCAAGCGCGCTTAAAAATAATTTTACACTCTGTCTCTAACAGAGAAAAAATAAAATGGCAAAGAAAAAGGCAGCCAAGAAAAAGGCAACAAAGAAGAAGAGAGCATAGTCCGAGCCCGGCATAAGCCGGACGAGGACTCCGATTTTGTGTCGGAGCTTCTCCCACTTAGCAAAGACTCCCGCATACGAAGGGAGTTTTTGTTTTTTAAAACCATTTAAAAATGCCTAAAATATGATATAATCCGTAAGCTATGTCTTTTTTGAACAGAATTTTCGGAGATCCGAGTGAGCGGTATATCAAGGGAATTTTGCCGTTAATTGAAAAAATAAATTCTTTTGAAGAGCAAGTTTCTACTCTTTCGGCAGAAGAGTTGAGAGGTAAGACCGACGAATTCAAAAAAAGACTATCGAAAGGCGAAAAAATAGATGAAATTCTGCCGGAAGCCTTCGCTGTTGTGAGAGTAGCGGGTAGGAGGACTTTGGGCGAGAGACACTTCGATGTTCAGCTTATGGGTGGAGTGGTAATGCACCAAGGTGGGATAGCCGAGATGAGAACCGGAGAAGGAAAGACGCTTGTTGCAACTCTGCCAGCTTACCTCAACGCGCTTCAGGGAAGCGGAGTGCATATTATCACGGTAAATGATTATCTCTCTATGCGTGATGCCGCCTGGATGGGGCAGGTTTACGATGCACTCGGTCTTTCCGTTGCGGTGATAGCTCATGAAGCCAGTTATGTGTATGACCCTGCTCACACGAATAAAGACAAGGAGAGAGATGAAAAAGGTTCGTACAAGATTGTGCACGAGTTCCTGCGACCTATAAGCCGAATAGAAGCTTATGAAGCTGACATCACCTACGGGACAAACAGCGAATTCGTGTTTGACTATCTGCGTGATAACCTGGAGTATGACTTTTCCAAAGTCAGGCAAAAGGCCCATTACTTTGCAATCGTAGACGAGATAGACTCAATATTAATCGATGAGGCGAGGACTCCTCTCATCATTTCTGCACCGTCGTCAGATTCCGATGTCATGTATTTGAAATTCGCAGAGGTGGCTCGAAAGCTCAAAGAGGAAGAGCATTATACGGTGGATGAAAAGATGCACGCGGTCTTACTCACGGACGCAGGCATAGAAAAGGCGGAACAAATTTTGGGGCTTCAAAATATTTATGCCGAAGGCGGGGTCAGACTGGTACATCACCTAGAGACCGCTCTAAAGGCCAAGGCTCTTTACCATAATGATAAGGAATATGTGGTCAAAAACTCGCCTGAAGGTAGCGAGGTGGTGATCGTAGACCCTTACACGGGAAGACTTCAGCCGGGCAGACGATGGTCAGAGGGTCTGCATCAGGCGATTGAAGCCAAAGAGGGGGTTAGTATCCAAAAGGAATCTAGAACCTTCGCCTCCATTACCTACCAGAACTATTTCAGGATGTATAAGAAGCTCTCTGGCATGACCGGTACAGCCTTGACCTCAGCTGAGGAATTTTACAAGGTTTATGGATTAAATACGGTGGCTATTCCCACCAACAAGCCAGTGCAAAGGGTTGATCTCAATGACCTGATATTTCAAACAGAGGAAGGCAAACTCAAGGCCATAGCGAGAAAGGTAAAGGGACTTCAGGAAACGGGCCAGCCCGTCCTCATAGGTACTATCTCCATCGAGAAAAATGAGCTGCTTGCCGAATATCTAAAGACGGCAGGAGTAAAATTTGAGATGCTCAATGCGAAGAATCATGAGAGGGAAGGAGAGATAATCGCTCAGGCCGGCCGTGAAGGCGCGGTAACGATTGCCACGAACATGGCCGGAAGAGGTGTTGACATCAAACTTGGCGGGGCGCCATTCAACAAGGATGCACATGAAAGAGTAAAATCCCACGGAGGACTCTTCGTCTTGGGTACCGAGAGGCATGATGCACGCCGCATAGACAATCAGCTCAGAGGCCGTTCGGGCAGGCAGGGAGATCCGGGCGAGACCCAGTTTTTTGTATCCATGGAGGATCACATAATGAGAGTTTTTGCCTCGGATACGGTAAAAAATATGATGGGCAGGTTAGGCATTCCAGAGGACGAACCCATAGAAAACAGGCTCATCACCAGGGCTCTGGAAAGTGCACAATCGAAAATAGAAGGGCTGAATTTTGATGCCCGGAAACACGTGCTTGAGTATGACGATGTTTTAAATTTTCAGAGAAAGACTTTTTACGAGCGCAGGAGAAACATCCTGAGGGGAGAGAAGAGCCAAATACTCGAGTATCTTAATAAAATTTCCGAAAACTCCCTGCCCGAAATAAGACAGGTGATTGAGGAAAGGCTAAAGACAAATGAGGAACAATACCTTGTGGCTTTCAGGCAGGTGGCCTTGCAGACCTTTGATATGTTTTGGGTGGATCATCTTGAGATGATGGATTATCTCCGAAGCTCGGTCAACCTGCGTGCATATGGTCAAAGGGACCCATTGGTGGAGTACAAGAAAGAGGGACTGAGACTGTTTAAAGAAATGGAAGAATCGATAGAGAGCACCATTCTCGGCATTATTTCAAAGGTTGAATCAGCCGATATCTCCGCCCAGCGTGAAATTGAAAATCAAGCCCTTAAAATTACCGGAACCACTGATTCAAAAAACCCCTCTTATATAAAGGAGATCGTCGGACCAAAAGGGGAAAAAATCGGAAGAAACGACCCCTGCTGGTGCGGTAGCGGCAATAAATTCAAAAAATGCCACGGAGCATAGGTGTATAATGGTCAGAATGAGTAGGTATTTTGTGGGGCATAAAGTCGGGGGAGAGACTGCGAGTGATTTTTATTTGAAAGTTACTAAGGAACTTGCAGATAAGTTTGGTATAACAAACCTCGGTGAAAGAGTGGCGCCTCACTTGACCCTAAAGCCACCATTTGAGATTCAAAATCTTGGGGCAATTGAAAAAGAAATTGAAAAAATTGCCAAAAGGGCAAAACCTCTCTCCTTTACTCTTGGAGGATTGGGTGTTTTTGAAGGAAGGGACGGGGCGACGGTATTTTGGAAGGTGCATGGAAATTGGGAATTCAAAAAGCAGATACAACAGATTGCTGATGACCTCGCTATTTTTGGAGAAAACGGAAGCAGCCTCCCGAGACCTATCAAGGCCCACCTTTCACTCGCAAGGTATGTTAAAGGAGGAGATCTGAAGGCGGTTTTGGATTTTCTGGAAAATCGGGAAGTGCCTTGGGTTGATGCAGAGTTTAACAACCTCTCGATTTTTGAATTTATTCCCGGCGGCTGGCAAACCTATAAATCTTTTGGAATAAAATAACCTAAAAGCGCACTGACTGTCTAAAAAATTTAAATTACATTTTTTTACCGTGCATAAGCTTTCTTTTTGGGGGGACTTTGTTAGACTTTAAAATACAAAATAATTAACAATTAATAATCATATGGTATCCCTACGAACTCCAAAAATGAAGCAAAAGTACGAAGAGCACCAAAAAACAGGCGCCTTTGTTGAAAGTCTGTCCGCTTTGCCACGCAGAAGCTCTCAAGACATTCAGGTTTTGGAAGATCGTAAACAACAACTTCCCGTATGACGCAATTGCCAAAATACATCATATGATCGTTCCGCTTAGGCACACCAAGGAGAGGGGACTTAATGCCGAAGAATTGGATGAACTTCTGCAAATCAAAGAGGAGGTACTTAACTCGGAGTACGATTATTTAATCGAAGCGGCTTTAAAAAACAGATCTATACCGGAGCACTTCCACCTTCACCTTGTAATATCAAAATAAAATTATGATCGAAGGGCTTTTGGGATTTTTGGAAGCGAATATTTTGCCGCTCGGGGTGGTAGGAGTTTTCGTTGCCTCCGTGGTTGAGGAGGTCGTAGCACCCATACCTTCGGCTCTCATTATGACGATGTCTGGCTTTATCTTTGTTCAGGGAGATTTATCGTGGGGAGTCTTGTGGGCTCTGATTTTTAAGGTGGCCATACCGGCCGCGCTTGGAGTGACTTTAGGCTCGTATGTCATTTATTATGCGGCAAAATATGGAGGCAAATTCATAATCGAGAGATGGGGAAGATATTTGGGACTTTATTGGAAGGATATCGAGAAGCTACGAAGCCGCCTTAGCGGTACCAGGAAGGACGAATTGATAATTGCAATTGCTCGAATTGTGCCTTTTGTACCAAGCGTTGCAATATCGGCGTTTTGCGGAATTTTGGAGATGAATATAGTCAAATACACGATAATTTCATTTGTCGGCGTATTTTTTAGGGGCATTGTCCTTGGGGCTATCGGCTGGCAGGCCGGTAATGTATATGAAAGGTATGCTGAGACCATTTCCTCCATTGAAAATACTGTCCTCATATCCACTATTTTCGCGATTGCCGCCTTCGTTATGCTAAAATATAAGCACAGATTTGAAAGATAAATCTGTATTTCGGCTTATGTCAGAGAGAAATACCCAATTTTATTTTTTCGCATTTGCGACCCTCTCTCTATTCGTAGTTTCTTTTTTGGTTTTGAAGCCGTATTTGGGAATCATATTCATATCCTGCGTTTTTGCCGCAACATTCTATCCGCTTTATCAAAAAATACTTTCAAAGATCCCAGAAAGAAAAAGCGTTTCAGCGCTCCTTGTTATCGTTATCATTGTATTCGCGATTATCTTGCCGGTGATATTTATATCCGCTGGGATATTTTCCGAAGCGGTTGGACTTTACAATTCCATAGCATTCGGCGGTGGTGCTCAGAAGGCCATAGTTTACCTAGAATCGCTTTATTTCAAACTGGGTAGTGTCAGTTTTGGCGGGACCCCGATAGATCTCAACATCGAGGACTATTTCAGGGATACGCTTGTGTGGATAATCGGGCATTTTGATTCGGTTTTTGCAGTCGTTTTCAAGGGCTTGCTTGGCTTTATCTTGATGCTTGTGTCGACTTATTATTTTTTAATCAACGGGGAGGAAATCCGCAGAAATATAGTTAAATGGTCGCCTTTACCCGACGGCTACGATGAAGAAGTTCTGGTCACTTTGCGATCATCAGTTGATGCCATACTCAAGGGCAGATTTGTGGTTGCTGTCGCCCAAGGAGTATTTATGAGCATAGGCTTTGTGATTTTTGGAATCGGGAATCCTTTGCTTTGGGGGTTTATAGCAAGTATCGCATCACTTATCCCAGCTCTTGGCACCTCGCTTATTACGGTGCCGGCAAGCATCTACCTATTCCTTACCGGAAATATCGGTGCGGGCATTGGTCTTATCGTTTGGGGGGCTCTTGCGGTAGGGCTCATAGACGATCTACTGTCTTTCCTAATCCTAAAGCGCAAAATCAAAATACCTCCGCTTTTAATCCTTTTTTCCATACTTGGAGGCGTGCAATTTTTCGGACCAATCGGGTTTTTGGCCGGTCCGGTCTTGGTAAGCACCTTCCTTTCAATGATGAAGATTTACCCAAGGATTATGGATCTAAAAAACCAAAAGCAATAACAAAGTGCCAATAAACAAATCACCAAGCGTGCTGATGTTCGGATGGGAATTTCCGCCTTTCAACAGTGGGGGGCTTGGTGTCGCCTGCGAGGGGATGAGCAAGGCGCTCTCTGCAAGCGGTGTGGATCTTACCTTCGTGCTCCCAGTTAAAATGCCAGTTTCCGCACCGTGGTGTCGTTTTGTTTTTGCAAATGACAAGGATCAGATTTCAGATGAGGCGGTGATAAGGAGTCTTTTTGCAGGATACCAGAGTCATGTTGATGAAAAGATTGCAATGAGGGGAGTGCTGTCAGGCAATATCTCAGGAAGCTTATTACAGAGAGTCAGGGCATACGCGATGATCGCACCTTCAATTGCTCGCAAGGTAAGCCACTCAATCATCCACGTACATGACTGGCTGACTTATCCTGCAGGTATTGCGGCTAAAAGAGCTTCAGGGAGGCCGTTGGTGGCTCACATTCATGCCACGGAGTTTGACCGAAGCGGCAGCGACAGCGTAAACAGCGAAATTTATGAAATAGAAAGAGAAGGCTTCAGCAAGGCAGATGTCGTGGTCGCGGTCTCTCGGCGCACAGGGCAGAAAGTTATAGACAAGTACGGCATTGATCCGCGCAAAGTGAAGGTTGTTTATAATGGTGTGGAGTTCAAAAACAGCGGAAGCACAATTGAAGAAGGCCTCAAAAAAATCAAAGAAGCGGGCAATTCCATTGTCCTTTTCGTTGGCAGGATCACCCTGCAGAAAGGTCCGGATTATTTTGTAGCTATGGCTAAAAAGGTTTTGGAGGAACGCCCGAACACTTACTTCGTCATCTCCGGAAGCGGAGACATGGAGCAGCAGATGATAAGGAGCGTCTCCGAAAAGGGTATCGCGTCACGATTTATTTTTTGTGGTTTTTTGCGTGGAGATGAATTGGAAAAAGTTTACAAGGCAGCTGACATCTTCGTGATGCCCTCAGTCTCGGAACCCTTCGGGCTAGTGCCTGTCGAGGCAATGATTTCTGAAGTGCCGGTCTTAGTATCAAAAGAATCTGGAGTGAGTGAAATTTTGTCCGCGGCACTCAAGTCGCATTTTTGGGATATTGATGACATAGCAGACAAAGTGATAAGCGTTCTTGATCACAAGCCTCTAAAAAATCATCTTTCGAGAAATGGCTGCGATGAAGCCAAGACAATCCACTGGAAAAAAGCGGCAGATTCTTTGATTTCAGTATATAATTCTTTAGACAATGCCTTCGGTGTGTTTTTATTTCCAAGTACATCAGCCCATGCGGGTGCGCAAGTACCGGGTTTTTGATGTTGGCAAAAGTAGCTCATATTTTAACGACGAAAGCGGCACAAGTCTAGACAACAAAGCTATCATCCACAAAGTGGCGAGTAAGTGCTACCTGCCCGCAAACGCCGTTCTTCTGGAAAATATAAAGAAACACCCTGATTTCAAAGCGAGCTTTTCTATATCCGGACTAGCTCTCGAGCAGTTCCAAAAATATGCTCCGGAAGTGATTGATTCGTTCAAAGCTCTTGTCGATACAGGCAATGTGGAGCTTCTGTCGGAAACTTACTACCATTCTCTTTCTTCGATTTTTTCGAAAGATGAATTCGTCCACCAAGTCAGGCGTCACAGAAGAGAATTGAGAGATCTTTTCGGCGTCATACCCATGGTTTTTAGAAACACGGAGCTCATCTACTCAAATGAAATTGCCAAAATGGCCGAAGAGATGGGTTTTAGAGGCATCCTGGCCGAAGGGGCGGACCATGTTCTTGGTTGGAGGAGCCCTACTTATCTTTATAAGCCTCTCGGTGACAGTAAGCTTAAGATACTCTTGAAGCACTACAGGCTTTCGGATGATATAGCCTTCAGGTTTGGAGAGAGAACATGGGCAGAATATCCCCTCACTGCCCCGAAGTTTGCCCAGTGGGTCTCGGCACACAACGGCTCGGGGGAAGTGGTCAATCTTTTCATGGATTATGAGACATTCGGGGAACACCAATGGGAGGAAACTGGAATATTTGAATTCATGAGGCATATGCCGGGAGATATTCTAAAAGACCCAGACAACAATTTTATAACTCCTTCGGAAGCGATAGAGAGGTATGAACCTAGAGGAGAGCTCGATGTACCTTATTATGTTTCTTGGGCCGATACCGAGAGGGATTTGTCGGCCTGGATGTCAAACGAACTGCAGAAGGAGGCATTAAGCTCGATATATGAGCTTGGCGAGGAGATTTCACATGTTGACGACCCAGAGCTTTTAGAAGACTGGAGAAGACTCCAAACCTCTGACCATTTCTACTATATGTGCACCAAGTGGTGGAATGACGGAGATGTCCACAAGTATTTCTCGCCATACGAATCTCCATACGAAGCGTTTATCGCTTATATGAATGTCTTGCAGGATATGCGGCTACGACTCAACGCCGCGAAGAAAAACCAGGAACACCAAGTAGCTGTTCACAAGATCAAACCTCTCCGATTCAGCGAATTTTAAATTTGCTGTGTTAAAATAAATACATGGCTAGATCGATGGTTTTGGGCAACGGCAGCAATTTGATCTGTCTCGACAAGTTCGGGCAGGTGCGCGATTTTTATTTTCCTTACGCCGGGCAGGAAAATCACATCGGCTCAAATCAACTCCACAAAATCGGCATCTTTGTTGACGGCGGAATACACTGGATCGACAACGGCGAATGGCGTGCCGAGGTAAAGTACGAAAAGTATTCTATGGTTTCTTCACTTGTGGCGAACAATGAAAGAGCGAAGATATCCTTGGAGTCAAGTGATGCCGTATATAACGAAAAAAATATTTTTTTGAGGAAAATTACGGTAAAAAACAACGATTCCCGGGAGAGGGAAATAAAACTTTTCCTTGATCAACAATTCAGGATAAGCGATACAAATCACGCAGACACTGCATATTTCTCAAGCACCATTGAGTCCATAATTCATTATAAGAACCGCAGGGTGTTTTTGGTCGGTGGGATCTGCGAGAACAGGCCTTTTGATGACTATGCCATCGGGTTTTGCGGCATTGAGGGCAAAGAGGGCACTTGGACCGATGCAAGCGATGGGATTTTGTCAAAAAACCCGATTGAACACGGAGTGGTGGACTCGGTTATCGGGTGGTCTCGCAAAGTAGCCCCATCTTCCTCAATGACCGTTTATTATTGGATAGCTTCCGCTGAAACATACAAAGATGCCTGCGAGCTTCTCTCATACGTAGTTGAAAAAGGCCCTGAGCACATGATCGAGTCTACGCGGGACTTCTGGCAAGCTTGGCTTAATCAGGCCGAAGTTTCTTTTGATGGTCTGTCAAATAATGCAAGAGACCTGTTTTACAGTTCGCTTTTGGTCATGAAAGCCCATAGTGACAGTAAAGGGGGGATACTGGCATCGGCGGACTCCGGGAACGTCCAGTACGGAGGAGATACTTACGGCTACATTTGGCCAAGGGACGCCTGTTATACGGCTTGGAGCTTCGACCTCATCGGTTTCCATGACGTCTCTAAAAAATTTTACACTTTTGCAAACGATGTCCTAACCGAAGAAGGCTATGTTCTTCATAAATACCAGCCTGACCACTCCCTGGGTAGCTCCTGGCATCCGTGGTTTAAGGAGGGGAAACGCCAGCTTGCCATACAGGAGGACGAAACCGCGGTTTTGCTTGTCGGACTCTGGGAGCATTATGTTAGAGCCAAGGACTTGGAATATATTGAAACTATATACAATGAATTTATTAAAAGAGCAGCAGATTTCATGTGTCGTTACAGGGACACCCATACTTTCCTGCCGTGGCCTAGTTATGACTTATGGGAAGAGAAGTACGGGGTATCGGCATATACCGCTTCAGTTGTGTATGGCGGGCTCATTGCGGCCGGCAATTTCGCAAAGATTTTGGGCAAAGAGGAAGATACCAAAAAATATTACTCAGAGGCAGAGTCAATGAGAAAAGCGATAATTTCTAAACTATGGGATGAAGAAGGAAAGTTTTTCTTTAAGATGACGGAAAAAGGAGAGAAAGATATTGTGCTGGACGCGAGCAGCTTTTACGGGCCGTTTCGTTTTGGGGTAATATCGTCAGATGATCCGAGGATGAAGCAGTCCTTCAAAGTTTTCTCTTCAAAGCTTGGAAGAGGGATTAACATTGGAGGTATCGCAAGATACGAGAATGACTCCTACTGTAAAGCGCCGGGCGATTTTGCCGGCAATCCTTGGTTTGTAGTATCGTTGTGGTTTACTCAGTACAAAATAGCCACAGCCGTTTCAATTCACGATTTGCAAGAAATCTCAAAGGATATCGAATGGGCGGCTAAATACCAAGTTTCAGGAATGCTCTCTGAACAACTCGACCCTTTCTCCGGTGCTGTGATATCCGCTATGCCGTTGACCTGGAGTCATGCTGAGTACGTCCGGACGGTGGTCGAATTTGATAAAAAAATGAAAATTTTCTCTCCGAAAAACTGATGCTTTCCAGACTCTGGCCTAAAAAAATAATAAATGTAGTTACTCACAACGGCAATTTCCATCCTGATGAAGTTTTTGCCTGCGCCACGATCCTTATTTGGGCACAAAAAACAAAGAATAGGATCAGAATTACCAGAAGCAGGGATGGGAAAACTATTGAAAAAGCAGATCTGGTGATAGATGTAGGAGGGATATACGATGAAAAAATCGGCAGATTTGACCATCATCAAAGAGGTGGAGCGGGTGCGAGAAAAGACAAATCAGGGCTTCACATCCCTTACGCATCATTTGGACTTGTTGTAGTGGACCCCTTTCTTTAGACACTAATTCCGTGTCTGCATTTTAGCATTTT
>CAYXKV010000003.1:0-38429 GCA_964464975.1 uncultured Candidatus Saccharibacteria bacterium
TAATTAACGATTAATTATACAGAATCGGTGTCAAAAATTTAGGGTCCGGGCCAAGCAAAAGCTGTGCGTTATACCGCAGACGGGCTATACGCTTCCAAAAATTATGTCGTTACTCATGGAGGATTGGTTTATGTTCTCTCGGCAACTTATATTGACGAAAACTCAGTCACCTTGAAGGATTTCAGCGAGTTTATTAAATCCTTCCAATTTATTCCCATTCCCGGGCAGGAATAATACAGGGAAAAATATTTAAACGATGACATCGGTATTGACTGCCCCTACCTTCCCAATCTCTAGCATACCTTCGGAAATGGTCATGGTTTCCTTCGCTTCATTAGTCTTCCTCACCCTAAACCTGTAAACCCCGGGCTCTGCCCTAAGGAAGAACTTGCCGTCAGATGCGGTCTTGGCTTTGGCATAGACCACCTGAGCTACCTCGGGCAAGGAAAGCTCTACGGTGGCATCGGCTATGGCCCTGCCATCCCTGCCTCTGTAGACCCTGCCCCAGAGCCTGCCCTTGCCCTGAAGCAGATAGAGGAAGCCCACCAGGGTATAGATCACAGCCCAGACAAACTGTAGGTTGGTTCTCACAATGACATAACCCCAGACAGTCCAGACCCATCCGAACCAGAAGACGGCGCTCATCAAGAGAAACTTCCACCACTCGCCCCGAGGGTTGACCTTGACCAGGCCCTTCCTTCTCTTCTCCATCTCGTTGAAGTCCGGAGCTATAGGATCCATAGGGACATTGGGTACCACCACCTCTGAAGGATCGGTGATATTGAACTCTTCTCCATAGTACAGCCTGTCGTATATCTCGTCGTTTGCAGTTTGATGGAGGTCTTTGGAGGGGAATCGGTAATGGGTCTTGTTGGCCTTCATCAAGAAGTTCCCAGGCTGTACCAGAAAACCGTAGTGTCCGGTAATGTCGGTAATCGAGGTCTCTATGAGCTTTCCCGTATTTGCATCATAGAGCTCCACTATAGCCGGGTCCAGAGGCAGCTTGGTATATGAGTCGTATACGGTACCCCAGAACTTGCGTTTCTTCCTAAGGCCCAGAAATACCATGAGAGTCTGGAAGTTTCTGACAAGGACGGTGTATACATCCCTGAATCCGAGTCTTGATATGAAAAGCAAGGCCAGAGCCCCCTGTCTTGACAGAAGAAGAGAGAGAGGCATGGAGAGGACCACCAGAGCTATGGAAAGGCCGTTTCCTCCTCCCTTGCCCCAGCCGAAAAGGGAGAGCATGGAGTTTAGAAAGTCGAATACTCCGATGTTAAGATTGCCCTCCAGTTTGTCGAGCTTTTGGAGGTCATTCCCTCCTCCGGATGCGGGGCTTGTCGTCTCATCCTGCCTTGAATACTTGGGTACTCCGGATGATGAAGGAGAGGTTTGCGATGACGGCAGAGTATCGCTGTATGTAATGGATGACGGAGGAGGGACTGAAGGAGGGGGAGAGACTGTTTGAGGGGTAAAGGTCTCTTCGGCGGGAGGATTGATGAGATTGAGCACATCGTCTATGAGGTTTCTCCTGCTTGAACCGCTCGATGACGATCCTCCGGAAGAAGACACGGGGGCGGTATCGTTGTCGGTTATAGTTACGTTTACGCTTGCTACGGATATGTTGTTGTAATCGTTGTCATTGCTTGTGGCGGTGTGGGTGATGGTGGCACTCTCCGTGCCCTCGTAGGTGCTGTCATCCACCGCGGTCACGGTGACAGTCTGGGGGGTGCTCCAGTTTGAGGTAGTGAAGACAAGCTGTGTGGCAGAAAGAGAGAGGTCGGAAGGAGCAGTGATGAAGACAGTCACGTCGTCTATGGGAGCGGTGTCCAATACCACGGTGTAGCTGTCGGTAGCACCTCCTTCCTCTACGGCAGTGGAGCCTCCTGATTCGGTGACTGTCACCGCTGGCACTCCTCCCCCTCCGGATCCCAAAGTGGCCTCGGCATATTGCGAGTATGTATACCAGGTGGTGTACCCTGCCGAAGTCGTCCTGAAGCAGTATGTGGTGCCGTCCACGGCATTAGCGGTCGGGGTGACGCTGTACTCGACTTCGATAAAGTCGGAGGGAGTGAAGTAATTGGGAGGGGTCTGGTTTGCAGTATCCATGATGTTGCCTTCGGCGAATGTCTTGCCTGCGGGATTGGAGAGACCGCTGTAATCGGTGGTGGAAGCAGAGTTGGTGAAATTCGGGGAGTCATTCATCTGCCAGTGTTCAGACGAAGCAGTTACTGGAACCTTAGTCCAGCTAGTGATGGCCGAGCAGGTGGTTACTTTGGTGCCGTATTCGAGGCGGGGTAATAAACGTTGATCGGTAGTGTATTCCATTATCTGCTCGTAATCGGTGCCGACGACATAAAATTTGTTTTGGTACCATGAGGTCAGGGCGCTACCGCCATATGCTTGGCTGTCGACTGTGGGTAGGGTGGTAAGGGTATTGTTCCTAGTGAAGTCGTTGAGGTCTACTTTTATTATATTTGATTTGTATGTAAGGGCGGTATTACTGCCGACAGGGAAGTAACCATACTGGGAGTCGAGGTCTATAGTTACGGAGCCGATGCTGTTCATGGTGGCGTCTAGGGTGATAGTCCCGTCCAAAGTGAAATCGGTAGTGTCTATTTTGTAAATTTTGCCGGGCATAGTGGCGCTGCTTAGATATGCAAAGTCGTTTTCATAATCGAGAATCACATGATTGATGTTGTTTATTCCTGAAATCGTCGAAGAAGTAGAAACAGTGAAGGTTGAGAGATCTATTTTTTTCATTACACCCGGACTCGCGCTTGTTATGGAGAAGATATAACCGTCCTCCTCATCAATAACGGCACTGTTCTCTAACGGCCCGGTGCCTCCAATGCTTAAGTAATCAGTCATTGTTAGTGTGCTTGCATCTATCTTCAAAATTCTTGATTGGGACTGGGTGCCTACGATGTAGAGAATGTCGTTTGCTCTGTCCATTAGGAGGTTGTTCGCGGTAGTGGTCGTTGCAAAATACGCAATAGCTGTTGTCGCGAATGTGCTCAGGTTCACCTTGGTTATAGAGGGAGAAGCACTAAATGTGCTGTTCATTATGTATAAGAATCCATCGTCAAGATCTATCGCTACACCCTCCGAATCGTTATATGTGGTGGTTGCAAGATCAAGTTTGCTCGTAAGAGTCCTGGTAGACAGGTCTACTTTGCCCAATGCCGATCGGGTAGTTGATGGGTGGTACCCAAAGAACCCGTTTATGTAACCGAGCGCGTTTGCTGGATCTATGGCAAAGACTTGCTGCGAACTACCTCCGATGTGTATACCTTCATCCAGGTCCAATTCATCCTCACGAGCGAAGGTTGCCAAATCAACTTTGACGATTTTGCCCGCGTAATAGCTGCTTGTGGTAATCGGGGAATTCGCGATATAGAGTTTGCTATTTACAGTATCTATAGCTATATCACTGCCGCCCTGTTCGTTATATGCGAATGTTATTGCATCTATCCGTGTCATACTAGCGGTGCTGAATTTTACAAGTTTTGCAGTCGAAGTTAGCTCGGATCCGCTTCTTACCATTGCGTAACCAAGGTCGTTTGCAGGGTCGATAGCGATGTCATAGCACAGTCCTTCCCCGGCGTTTAGCGTAAGGGTGGAACTTGCCGTTAAGTCCGAGAGAACTCTTTGAGTGATAACCGTGGGGTTTGCAGAAGTAACACATTCATACGCGTAGCCATCTGCAAAGTCGAAATCGACCTTTGCAGATGAGCCTCCGGCTCCGGTGGTTGTGCTGTTTACGAACAGGGATGCAATATCGTATTTCGCGAGGTAGTTATTGCCGTAGAAATATCCCCATGTTCCCGTAGGATCAACGCCTCCGGTATTATAGTAGGTGGTGGTCGCAGAGGTGCTAGCCGTCTGGGTAAAGGTATCGAGATCGATCTTGAAAACTCCCTCGCTTGCCCAGTTTGCAAGCATTGAAAGGATTAGGTCGTTGTTTGCAGAATCATATCCGGCAATATAGATCTCTTCGTCATCGGTGCCTGGGTCAGGGTCTAGGTCAAGATTATCTACGGTGACTAAATCTGAAGTCCTTACTTTATATAAAGCCCGGGTATCATGGTCTGTAAAGTTTCCCTTATTTGCAATATAGAGGTTAGCTCCGGTACTATCCAAGAAAACTCGCCCGATCTTCGTTGACATTTCGATATATGAATCATCGGTGACCACGCCCTCGTCTACTTTAGTAAAATCGGAAAGCCTGATCTTAGTGATTCTAAAAGGTTCGTTCATGGTAGTGTGAGGCATGCTTACCGAATACAAATAACCGTTCGCTGTGTCAATCGCGAGACTGGGTGAAAACTCAGAGGTCATACTAAAAGGACTACTGAAGCCGAAAGTTGCTCCAACATATGTTGGGCCACCGGAGAGAGAGAACCGAACGCGCAAATCGTCGCCTACTGAGACTCCAGTGACAATGGTGTTTTCGGCAGCGGCGTTGGTAGCCGTGGCCTCTGTCCCGTCGTCGTTGCGCCATCTGTAGCCGTATTGAACTACGGCATAGGCCACGTCAGTCAAAATGAAAACAAAAAAGAAAGCAACCCCAAAAATCCTAGCAAAAAGCTTTCTACGCAATACCGTATTCATCCTATGGATTATAGCTCGTAAAATTTGAAAACGCTAGTCTTTTTCCCCAGTTTAAGCCGTGTCCCGGGCGTAAAATCCCTACCTTTGTTTCGCCTTCATTTATCCTGCTGGATTTGACTTGATGGTATATATTTGATAGCCTAAGTGAGCCCCAAGAGGGCTTTTTAATAGCTTGTAAGGAGCTTCAAAAATTAATGGCAAAGAAATCAGTCATAGCCAGGTCTCAAAAGAAGCCCAAGTGGAGCACTAGGGCTGTCAAACGTTGCTTCAAATGCGGACGAAGAAGGTCGTATATGGGAGATTTCGATCTGTGCCGGATCTGTTTTAGGGAGCTCGCTAACGAAGGCAGGATACCCGGAGTGAAAAAATCCTCCTGGTAAGAATTATATTAATCAGAGCAATTAGAAATTTACTATCATGGATCCTATCGCAGATTTGATAAACAGGATAAAAAACGCCGGACATGCCCACAAGGAGAGCGTTTCGGTTCCTTTTTCAAAAATGAAATTTGCCATTGCGGAGCTTCTTTCAAAAAAGGGCATGGTTGGTAGCGTCGTCAGGAAAGGCAAGGGAGAAATACCGAGATACGTAAATATTGAGATACTTTATGGCGATGACGGGAGGCCCAAAATAAGTGATGTAAAAAGGATTTCCAAGCCGTCTAGGAGATTGTACGAAAAATCAAAAAATATCAGGAAATTCAAGGGTGGATTCGGAATGACTGCACTTTCTACCCCTAAGGGTATCTTGTCCGGGGAGGATGCAAGGAAGGAGAAGTTGGGAGGAGAAGTACTGTTTAATATCTGGTAATTAAAGACACATATCAATCAAAGTACATCATATAAAAGTTATGAGTAGAATCGGGAAAAAAGAAATAGTTGCGCCAGAAAAAACCGAAGTATCATTCGTCTCGGGAACTTTTTCGACCAAGGGACCCAAGGGTTCTTTAGAGAGGTATTTTGAACCTTACATAAACATCACTGTGGAAGGAAACAGGGTTTCACTTGTGCCGGCAAAGGAGAGCAAGCTCTCGAAAGCACTTTGGGGGACTTACGCTTCCCATATCAAGAACATGATAAAAGGTGTAAATGAAGGATTTGAGAAAAAACTTATTCTTGAGGGCGTCGGCTACAAAGCCCAAGTTAACGGCAACAAACTGGTGATGTCTTTGGGTTTTTCGCATCCGGTTGAGATCGAGATACCCCAAGGCCTTGCAGTCAAAGCCGAGAAGAACTCAGTTTTAATTTCTGGAATTGATAAGGAGCTTGTCGGCAGTTGGAGCGCCAAGATTAGAGCCCTTAAAAAACCGGAGCCTTACAAAGGTAAAGGATTCAGGTACGAGGGTGAGATTATAAGGAGAAAGCAGGGCAAGAAGAACGTGTAAAAATTTCTAATTAACCTAATTTCTAATGGATACAAAGACCAAACAGCTCAAAAGGGAAAGGAGAAAGAGGCGAGTTAGGGCGAAAATTTTTGGTACGCCAGATAAACCCAGACTGTCTGTTTTTAGATCAAACAGGTATGTTGTTGCCCAGCTTATAGACGATCTCAATTCCAAGACCATTGCTTATGCAACAACCAAGGAAGTAAAGGGGGCTACCAATTCAGACAAATCCAAAGCGGTAGGCGCTCTAATAGCCGAAAAAGCAAAATCAAAAAATATATCCAAAGCGGTTTTTGACCGGAACGGCTATGTTTACACTGGCTCCGTTGCCTCAGTCGCTTATGGTGCAAGGGAGGGAGGACTCAAGTTTTAATGCTTATTTATGATCTAGGATTATGGCTGATGAAATAAACACAAAAGAAGAGCTAGTCGAGGAAGCTTCTGGAAGTATGGAAGCTTTGCCTGATAAGGAGCAGGAAGAAACCCTTCCCGAGCTCAAGGTAAAGAATAAGTTTGAAAGAAGGTCTTTCGGAAGCGACAGAAGAAAAAACGAGCGTAAACCTTCGAAGAGACCAGAAAGAGCAAGACAGGAATTTGACAACAAAATCATCAGCATGAGACGGGTAACCCGTGTTGTCGCTGGAGGAAGGAGGTTTTCTTTCAGTGTAGCTATCGTCATAGGCGACAAAAAGGGAAGAGTTGGAGTAGGTGTCGGCAAGGCAGGCGACACTCCTATCGCTGTTGAAAAGGCTACAAGAGCCGCTAGGAAAAATCTCACAACCATAAAACTCAACAGCAGGCAGTCTATCCCGCACGCGGTTGAAGCCAAATATTCAAGCGCAAGAGTTATGATCATGCCGTCTCCAGGCAAAGGAATGGTCGCAGGAAGCTCCCTAAGAACGGTCCTTGAACTTGCTGGAGTAAAGGATGTGGTCTCAAAGATACTTTCAAGATCCAAAAACAAGATCAACATTGCAAGAGCAGCGATCAAAGCTCTTTCACAGATCAAGCAAAGCACAAACCTGAAAGCGGGTACCAAAAATGAGGCCGGTGATAAAAAATAAATTTTAATTAGAAATAGTAAATTAGTGAAAATGCAATTTCACAACCTAAAAAAGAATAAAAATAATAAAAAAGCACGCCAAGTCGGGAGAGGCGGCAAGAGGGGCAAAACTTCTGGCAGGGGAACCAAAGGTCAAAACGCCAGAGCGGGCAGAAAAAAGAGGCCGGAAATGAGAGATGTGATAAAGAGGTTACCTAAACTCCGAGGCCGCGGCAAAAACTCACTTAAGTCCATAAGCCAAGGGCCTTTGGTCTTGAATCTCGGTATCATAAGTGAGGCTTTTAATTCAGGCGATACCGTCAGTCCAAAGTCTTTAGTTGAAAAGGGGCTTATTACGGCAAGAAATGGGAGAATTCCAAATATCAAAATACTCGGTGGGGGTGGTATAAAAGGCAAGTACACTTTTGAGAATGTGAAGTTTTCGACCAAAGCAAAAGAGCTTGTCGAATCCGCTCACGGCAAAGTGCTATAATTTCAAATAAATGGAAAAATTTGCTCACAAACTAAGGCTTGTCTGGGGAGATCGGAGCCTGCGGAAGAGGATAGTGTTCACGCTTTTTGTGCTAGTCATATTTAGGGTGATGTCGGTTATACCTATACCTGGAATTGATCCTATTAGGTTCGAGCAGTTTTTGTCCGGCAACGACTTCCTGAGCCTGCTTAACATTTTTTCTGGTGGCGGGCTTTCAAACCTCTCTATCATCATGCTCGGCGTCGGGCCCTACATTACCGGCTCTATCATCATGCAGCTCATGACTGTCATTTTCCCAAAGTTTAAAGCCATGTACCAGGAGGAGGGCGAGGCTGGCAGAATGAAGTTTTCCCAGTATTCAAGACTTCTTAGCGTACCACTCGCCATTATTCAAGGGTTTGGGTTCATCACTATTCTTCAGAGGCAGGGCATAATGCCCGGACTTTCGATGTTTGACCTCGCTACCAATCTAATAGTTATAACGGCGGCTTCGCTTCTGCTTATGTGGCTAGGCGAGCTAATTAGCGAATTCGGTGTCGGGAACGGCGTGTCACTTATAATCTTTGCCGGTATCGTCTCATCCCTTCCTTCGGCGGTTGGAAGGCTTCTTTCCGTTTTTGATCTGTCGCAGTTGCCGGCTTATATCGGCTTCATCGCTGCCTCGCTTTTGGTGGTGTGGGGAGTGGTAGTTATCACCGAGGCGGAAAGGCCGATTCCCGTGACTTACGCAAAGCAGGTCAGGGGCAATAAAGTATACGGCGGCGTCTCCACTTACCTGCCGCTTAGGGTAAACCAGGCTGGAGTTATTCCTATCATCTTCGCGATGTCGATCCTCCTTTTCCCTCAGATGATAGTTAGATTCCTTGCGAACGTAAACAACGAAATCATCCGCTCGGTATCAAACTTCCTTCTGACGTTTCTAGAAAATCAGGTGTTGTACGCAGTGGCCTACTTCCTTTTGGTCTTCGTATTCACTTATTTCTACACGGCCATTACCTTTGATCCTGATTCCATATCCAAAAATCTTCAAAGAAGCGGCGCCTTCATACCCGGAGTGCGGCCGGGCGTATCAACATCAGCTCATATAGGCAAAATACTTTTTAGGTTGACCATGGTAGGGGCTCTGTTTTTGGGATTTATCGCTGTGTTGCCCCTTGTTGTCAAGGCTCTTACGGGCATCAGCGCTGTGGCTATCGGGGGCACCGGACTTCTTATCGTTGTTGCCGTGGTCATAGATTTGGTAAAGAAGGTTGACGCCCAAATTTCAGCCCGCGAATACTAAAAACAAAAGCTATTCTTTCGCTCGATACGCAAATTTTCTGCTGAAAATTTTGCTTGTCCTCGCGCTGTCGCGCTGCGGAATCTCGCTCAAGAACAGCTTTTGTTTTCTTTGTTGTCTGTTATACTGCATGCATGCAACCGACGACTTATATTTTCTTCGGCCCTTCTGGATCCGGCAAAGGCACGCAGGCAAGGCTTTTGATCGATGAGCTCAAAAAAAGAGACCAAGAACGCAAGGTTCTTTATTTGGAAACCGGGGATAAATTGCGCGAATTTGCGGAGGAAGCATCGCTCACCTCGCACCTTACCAAGGAAGTTTTGGAGAAAGGTGAGCTTTTGCCTGAATTTTTGCCCATTTGGATTTGGACGGAATATATGGTGCGTCATATTTCCGGCGGGGAGCATCTTTTCATTGACGGCAGCCCCCGGAAACTTGAGGAAGCGCACATACTGGATTCGGCAATCAAGTTTTATAAAAGAGAAAAACCTATAATAATCTCAATTGAAGTCTCAAGCGATTGGGCGAGGAAACGCCTAACTGAGAGGGGCAGAAGCGACGATAATGATCAGGAAATTTTAAAGAGGCTTCGCTGGTACGACGATAACGTGGTGCCTGCAATTGATTATTTCAAAAACGACTCATACTATAGATTTGTTCACATAAACGGCGAACGCTCAATCGAAGAAGTGCACCAAGACATTATCTCAAAAGTCGGGCTTTGATAAGTAAGACAAGAAAATGGGGATCAGATACAAAACAGAAGAAGAGATTGAGGTAATGAGGCAAGGAGGCAAGATTCACGCAAAGATTTTGAAAGAAGTGGCCAAAAGGGTCAAACCCGGTATGAAGACCGGTGAACTGAATGATTTTGCCGAGAAACTCATTGACGAAGCGGGATGTAGCGCGTCTTTTTTAGGCTACAAACCACAAGATGCCAAGCGACCATATCCGGCTTCGCTTTGTGTTTCCATAAATGAGGAGATCGTGCATGGTATTTCTAATGAAGGCGGTCCTTCTTCTGCCAAGGGTTCCGGAGGACAAGGCAGGATTTTGTTCGAAGGGGACATAGTAACGCTCGACCTCGGTCTTACCTATAATGGATTGATTACCGATGCGGCCATCACAGTGCCGGTCGGAAAAATCGACGGGAAGGCGCAGATTTTGATCAGGGCTACTAGAGAAGCGCTCGATAAGGGAATTGCCGCAATGAGAGCAAGGGGGCATATAGGAGATATCGGCGCGGCCATAATGGAGGTGGCCTTGAGACATAAGCTTGGCGTTGTCGAAGGTCTCTCTGGCCATGGCGTGGGCTATGATGTCCATGAGGAGCCTTTTGTGCCGAACAGAGCGAAACGGGGTGAGGGACCGGAGCTAAGACCGGGACTTGTGATAGCCATTGAGCCTATGTTTTCGCTCGGAAGCAGGGAGATAAAAAGGCTCTCGGACGGCTATACATATGTCACTCGCGACAAATCTCTCTCGGCACACTTTGAACACACGGTAGCAGTCACAAAATCTGGCATCGTCATCCTAACAGCATGATTTTGTAATTTTTGATTTTTAATTTAAAATTTTTTATTAATTATCAATTTATTAATTTTCAATGACTCATCCAAAAAAAGAGAGAACACTAGTAGTGATAAAACCTGACGGGCTGCAGAGGTCTCTTATAGGAGAAATAATAAAAAGGTATGAAAGGACCGGACTCAAGCTTGTGGGTGTAAAAATGCTCGTGCCGACAGAGGAATTCATAGAGGGCCACTATACTCTGAATCCGGAGTGGAGAAGAGTAACTGGTGAAAAAAGGATCAAAGCCGCAAAAGAAAAAGGAGAGAAACTGGCAACTGAAGACCCGATCGAAATTACAGAACAGATACTTAAGAGGCTTAAAAAATATATGGCGAGCGGACCAGTTGTGGCGATGGTCTGGCAGGGAGCTCATGCAGTCGAAGTTGTCCGCAAAATCACAGGAGGCACAGAACCTAAAACATCGGATATAGGGACCATAAGAGGAGATTTTGTTCTAGACTCCTACATAATGGCTGACGAGGATGACAGATCAGTAAGAAATTTGGTCCATGCTTCGGGCACGATTGACGAGGCGGAGGCTGAAATAAAGCACTGGTTTAAGCCGGAAGAGATCTTAAACTACCGCCTAGTTCAAGAACAAATTCTTTATGATGTAAACTTGGACGGCATACTCGAATAGAGATATAATATGTGCAGGGTCGTTTGAGTATTTTCTAGATTGCACATACTTAGGGAGGCTAACTTTCCGCGTGAGATAAGAGTTCCGAGAAAATCTTGCGATAAGACACGCTCATAACGGTATAATGACTAAAGTCGGATTTCTTATCTCACGTGGTCGAGGCCACCCACCTAATTTTTTACAATTAGGGAATTACTCCAAACGGCCCTACGAAGCAATGCTCGAAGGAGCATTTTTTCGTAATCGTAAAGTTTTTGGTTTTTTGTACCTGATGGTAGAATATGAAAATGCTTAGAAAACCATTGTTTTGGGAAGTGTTCGGGATGACTCTGCTTGTTGGAGGGCTCAATTGGTGGGCGACAAAGAATAATATATACTGGTCAGTCAGGGAATTTGACAGCTTGATGCACTTTTTAGGTGGAGCTCTGGTTTCTCTCGGATTCGTATGGCTGTATTTTTTTTCCGGGCGCTTTTCTCCAACCAAAAGAAGGTTCAGGGATTTTTTTGTAATTGCAATACTTGGAGTGACTCTCGTTTCGGTCCTCTGGGAGATATATGAGCTCGTGTTGGGGGAAACGGAGATACAAGGACCCGAGTATCCGTATGACACTACACTCGACTTCATAATGGACTTCTTGGGCGGATCGGTCGCATGCTTTTATGCTTTTTTGAGGGAACCTGAGGAGAACACTAAAAATGCACAATGAAAGAAAGAGTAAAACTGATTTTTCATGGAGGCGTAGGCAACACTACAGGGGCAAATATCATGGCTGAATTCGGAGGCAGAACCATTCTGGTTGACTGCGGTCTCTTGCAAGGAGGCAGGGAAGCGGAAGAGCAAAACTTCAAGCCGTTTGGGTACGACCCCAAGAGAGTGGATTTCCTCTTAGTCACCCACGCCCACATGGATCATATCGGCAAAATTCCAAAACTCGTAAGAGACGGATTTAAAGGCAAAATTTACTCAACTTCAGCCACCAGAGATCTTGCAGAGCCCTTGCTTTACGATGCTTTAAAAGTAATGAGGGTGAGACATCCCGGAAAAGATCTGTTTGAGGAGGAAGATATAAAAAAAGCTCTTCTTTTCTGGGAAATAGCAGGCTACGGCAAAAAAATTGAGCTTTTTGAGAAGTGCAGTTTTGAGTTTTCAAACGCTGGACATATTCTTGGATCAGCCATAGTTTCCCTAAACTGCGAAGGGAAAACGATTGCCTTCACGGGAGATCTGGGCAACTCACCGTCTCCGCTTCTTCCAGATTCTGAGTCTCCAAAGGAGGTCGACTATTTGGTAATGGAGAGTGTTTATGGAGACAGAAACCATGAAAGCAAACAAGAGCGAAGAAAGAAGCTCAAAGCGGCAATTGAAGACGGGATAAAAAAGGGAGGCTCCATAGTGATTCCGGCCTTTTCAATCGAAAGAACTCAGGTCATCTTGTACGAAATAAACAATATGGTTGAGGACAATGAACTGCCGCCTGTGCCGGTATTTCTCGACTCTCCGCTTGCGGATAAGGTGACTTATATATACAAAAAGCACCAAAATGATTTCAAAAATTCCGTTCGGGAAGAAATAAAAGGCGGCGACGATATTTTCGATTTTCCTGAACTTAGGATAATAAAAGATAACTATGAATCAAAAATGATCGAAAAAATTGGCGGACCAAAAATAATCTTGGCCGGTTCGGGCATGTCGGAGGGTGGAAGGGTGCTCGGCCACGAATCAAAAATTCTAAACCATGCGGAAAACACCCTGATACTCGTAGGCTACCAGTCGGCGGGAACACTCGGTAGACAGCTCGAGGACGGGGCAAAGGAAGTATCGATTGACGGAGAAAAAATAGAAGTACGGGCGAAAATCGAGGTCATCAAGGGTTATTCATCGCATATGGACTCGGATCATTTGCTGGAATGGGTCGAGAAAACTTCACAAGGTGAAATTTTCGAGGATGGCGAGCGAAGTCGAGCCATTAAACTTAAAAAAGTATTCGTCATAATGGGCGAGCCTAAAGCCTCGCTTTTTCTTTGCCAGCGCATCCGCGAATATTTGGACATTGAGGCGATTTATCCGGAAGAAGGAAAAGAATACCTATTGGAATAGCCTCGCCGAAGTGCGTTGTACGGGTTAGGTTATCTTACAAACTTGAGTTTTTAAGTTTCCCCCCCGAACAAGGGGGTGCCCGTAGGGCGGGTGGGGTTAACGAGCAAATTCAATTGTTCTTGACTCTCTAATCACCACTACCTTGATTTCACCCGGGTATTTGAGCTCATTTTCGATGCGGATGGCGATATCGCGGGCGGTGTTTCTGGCTTCAAGGTCGCTTACTTCAGACGGGGTGACGAATACTCTTATCTCCCGCCCAGCCTGAAGGGCGTAAGCCTTCTCAACGCCCTGGAAAGATGTAGCGATGGATTCAAGCTCGGTCAGGCGTTTGAGATAATTTTCCACGCTATCCCGTCTGGCTCCCGGCCTTGATCCAGAAATGGCGTCAGCCGACTGAACGATGTAGGACTCCAAGGTAGAGTACGGATATTCACCGTGGTGAGATTCCATGGCCCTTATGATTTGCTCGTCCGCTCCAAACTTCTGTAAAATCCTGCGGCCGATCTCGACATGGGTGCCTGCAATTTCATGATCGACGGCCTTGCCAATGTCATGAAGGAGGGCGCCGGCTTTGGCAATGCTTACGTTTGCTCCGATTTCTTCGGCGATCATGCCTGCAATGTGCGACATTTCTATCGAGTGCTGCAAAACGTTTTGGCCGTATGAGGTACGGAAATGAAGGCGGCCCAAAATACCGAGAATTCTTGGATCAAGATTGAATACGCCGCATTCGTATGCCGCTTGCTCGCCCTTTTCCTTGATAATCTTGTTGATTTCCTGCTTGGCTTTTTCAACCATCTCTTCGATTTTCGCGGGCTGGATCCTGCCGTCCTGAATCAGGTTTTCAAGGGCCATCTTTGCTACCTGCCTGCGCACCGGGTCATAAGAAGAAATCGTTATAAGGCCAGGTGTGTCGTCCACGATGATTTCCACCCCAGAGACTCTCTCGAACGCCTTGATGTTGCGCCCTTCCTTACCAATTATTTTGCCCTTTATTTCATCAGAGGGGATAGCTACCGTTGTAGAAAATATTTCCGAAGAAACTGAATTAGCAAGTCTCTGAATGGACGTGGTCAAAATTTCCTTTGCCCTGCTCTCAATTTTTTCAGCGCCTTGGTTTTCTAGCTTTTGGAGTTTGACGGCGATATCTTCTTCGTACTTTCTCTCCATCTCAGTGATCAAAGCTTCTTTTGCCTCTTCCTCGCTTAAGTGAGATACTCTCTGAAGTTCTGCCAGACGATCTCCCTCAAGCTTTTCGGCTTTCTCTCTGATTGATTTTATTTCGGCAACCCTCTCCTTTATCTGCTCTACTTCCTTGTCTATGTCTACTTGGCGCTTATCCAAGAATTCTTCCTTTTTTATAAGCCTGTCCTCAGTCTTTTTGAGCTTTTCTTCTTTTTCTTTTAATTCAAACCTAGCTTCCTTTATAGTTTCCTCAGCTTTTGCAGTTGCCTCCTCGACAATCTTTTTTGCCTCCTCTTTGGCGTGGAGCTCCATCTGCTTGATGCGAAGCTCGACACTGCCTCTCTGCCCTAAAGAAATTATCCAGCGCAGGAAATAGCCGAAGCCAATACCAAGAAGAGCCGAGAAACCGGCTAGAAGCATTGCTATTTTTAATGACATATATTATCTGGCGATTTCCTTTACCAGCCTTTTTCTAAAGTTATTTTTTGAGTTTAACGAAAACATGAGAAAAATGGACGTTTTTCGGGTTTTTCCAGTCAATTTTATCGCCCGGTTAACGAAATCGCAAAAATTTAATGCTAATGAAAGCATTATATACAAAATCGAAAATAATGCAAAGTTTAGAGAATTTTGTCGACTACTCCGTATTTCTTGGCCTCCTCTGCAGACATGAAGAAGTCTCTTTCAACATCCTGTTCTATTCTTGAAAGGGTTTGGCCGGTATTATCGGAGAGCATTTTGTTGATCCTTTCTTTGGTCTTGATGATGTGCTTTGCGGTTATGGCGATATCGGTTGCCTGGCCGCCGATGCCCTCTATAAGCGGCTGGTGGATCATCACTTCGGCGTTTGGCAAGACAAATCTCTTTCCTTTTTCTCCAGCAGAAAGGATAATGGCTGCTCCTGAAGCGGCAATGCCGACGCAAACGGTCGAAATGTCCGGTTTGATATGGTTCATGGTATCAACTATGGCCAAAGTGGAGGTTACCGAGCCGCCTGGGGAATTTATATATATCGAAATATCTTTTTTTGAATCTTCATTTTGGAGGAATAGGAGTTGGGCGATAATCAGGTTTGCCATGGTGTCTTCTATCACTCCTCCAAGGAATATGATCCTGTCCTTCAAAAGCCTTGAATATATGTCATAAGCTCTTTCCCCTAGGTGGGTTTTCTCGATTACCGTGGGAACAAGGATTGAATTTTTTATGTTATTTTGCATGGTTAAATATACTACCATAAACAGAAAAAACCGCAAGGCAAATGATTTCGGGTTCTGAGTTGTTATTTTGCGGTTTTCGTTTTACATTTTAGGCTATGAGACTGCACAGGTTTTTCGTAGAAAGGCCTCTGGAACATACCCTTGAGACTATAGATGATGACCGTCTGCTCCATCAGTGGAGGAGTGTTTTTAGATACAACGTTGGCTCTGAGGTCATACTTTTCGACGGCTCCGGCAACGAGTATGATTGCTTTATCGAGAAGCTCGGCAACAGAGAAGCCAAATTGAGACTTGTGTCCGAGCGCAAAGGAGTGGTGCCGGAAAGGAAGATTGCCCTTTACCAGTCGCTTATCAAGAAAGACAAGTTCGAGTGGGTAGTGGAGAAGGCGACCGAGCTCGGAGTATCGAAAATCGTGCCGGTAGTTTCGGAAAGAAGCGAAAAGAAAGGCGTAAACCAAAGCAGACTTCAGAAAATCGCCATTGAAGCCTCCGAGCAGTGCGGCAGGGCGGATGTGCCAATCATATCGCAAGTTATGAGTCTGGATGAAACTTTGAAAGGATGTGACAATTTGATAGTTTTTGATCCATCTGGAGAAAGCTTAGAGCTTAAAGCTAAGAGCTTAGAGCAAAAAAAGACTTTGGAAGCTCACGCCTCCAAGCTCTTAGCTTTAGGCTTATTTGTCGGTCCCGAAGGCGGGTGGACAGAAAAAGAAATGGATTTGTTTAAACAAAAAGGAGCCAGAGTCTATTCACTCAGTTCCCTTACTCTCCGCTCCGAAACCGCCGCCATTGTCGCTCTTGCAAAGTTAATTTTGTAAGCAGACTTGTGGGATTATTCCTTCTCCAACATTTTCAATACTTCCTGGTTTAGGAGGATAGTTTCAACATAAGTGCGGGCATTCTGCACTGATGCGTCAGGGTAGAGCCGCATTATTTCTGCCACTTCATGCTCTAGGATTTCTTTATTTAGCCCAAGCTTTTCGACAGCTGCGATTTTGTTGAAGATAAGCTGGATTTTGGCCTTTTTCTCCGAATTTTTCTCAAGCTCTTTGCGCAAGGAAGCCTCATCCTTTTTTATATGTGAGAGGTAGTCCTGCCAAGCTGATTCATGAGAAGTATCTCCGGCTCCATTTTGCTTTGTCCCGTTTACCGCTCTCCCAAGATCGTCTTTCATGCGGGCTATGCTTTTGTCGGTCTCAGACTCCACCAAAATATCAGGGATTTCGATATTGGTATTTTTAACTAGCTCTTCCATTATTTCCGCTCTGATCTTTTCGATATTTTTGTATTTTTTATCCTCTGCAATATTTTGTTTGATCTTTTCCCTAAGTTCATCGAGATTTTTGAAATCGCCGGCTTCTTGGGCAAGTTTGTCATCGAGCGCTGGTAAATTTTCCTCCTTTTCAAGATCGGGGTGGTCGTGGTCCTCGCCTTTGTGGGCTCGATGCCAATCTATATGAGCCTTATTCTTCCTTATCTGCAACAACACATCATCAATTTCTTTTTCTGTTGCCTCGAATTTATCCTCCTTCGCCTTAGCTACGGCTGATCTCGCTATTGCTCGGTAATCTGGCAACTCAAATTCAGGCATAAGAGAAACTGTTGCCGTAAATTCCATGGGGTTACCAAAAGCGAGTTTGGTTATAGAAATATGAGGATGGCCTAAGACGTCCAAATTTTCCTGCTCGATTATTTTTGGAAAATGTTCGCTGAGTGCAAGGTTTGCCGATTCCTGAAGCAGGCGATCGTTGCCGAAATGATTTTCAGCTATACTTGGAGGCACATGACCCTTACGGAAACCTGGAATCTCAAGATCGGAAGAAAGGTTTTGAAGGGCCTTCCCTTTAGCGGAGAGTAAAAAATCAACCGGTAGGATAACCTTTAGTTCTGCCGCAGACTTTGGCAATCTCTTTTTTTCAACTTGGTACGTTTTCATCTAATGCAGAGCGAAAAATCCTGCCGGAGCAGTTTATCAGAAAATAATCTCAATGCAAATTATTGGATTTCGGATTCGACCGCAGCAGTCCCCTGATCAAGGTTGTTTAGGTCGGTCGCGTTGAGATCGGCCTCTATTGACTCAATAGTGTCTGACGAACTTTGGGTGTTCAGGGATTCGGTGATGATATCGCCTCCCGCAGTGGTACCGTATTCTATTTTAGTTGTTCTCTGCTTCAAGAAATAAAGCCCGCCGACAATGATCAAAACTAATATGACGATAACAGCTATAAGGGGTCCGTGCGATTTCTTCTCAATTTCTCGAGATATAGGAGGCATTTGGTTAGGGTTGAAATTGTCCATTTTTTTAAAATTATATTATTTAATCAGAGGTCGTGGTGGCTGTGCTCGTAGACTGAGCTCCGGTTTTGTCTCTGTTCCGGCCCGGCTTCATGCTCTCGATCACATCGACTAAGGCCGCATGAGCTGCCTTGAGGTCTGACTTGGCTTTCCCGACGAGGTCTTTTACCACTTTGAAAGCGCCCTTAAACGACTGTGTTGATGTGGCTTGCGAAAGATCGAGTGTTTCGATTCCGTCAACTAAGCTTGCAACACTTGAACTTGCGGTGCTGAGCTTTACTCTGGCGTCAGAGAGAAGTTTTTTTGATTCGGCCATATCGCTACCTTGGCTTTCCATTTTGGCAATCCTCGATTCTATTCTTGATGCAAGTTTTGCAAGTCTTTCTACGGCAGCTTCAAATCTTTGAACCAGATTTTCATTAAATCTATTAAAATTTGCCTGAAGTTTCTCGATTACTTCAGATCTTTGTTCCGTGCGCTCTTCTTGTCTAGCCTGAAGGCCGGCCTCCCTTTCTTCTTTCATTTCCTCAAACCTATCCTCCGCTCTTTCTCTCGCGGAGCTCGATGTGGCCGTACTTGTGGCCCCGAAAGATATAGCCGGAAAGAGCCCGATCAAAAGTACAGAACAAATTAAAATACCTTTTTTCATGCCTTTATATTTACTATTAAAATTTATTTCTAAATTATATCACAAAGTTCCCGGGCAAGCAGTGGAAAACTCAAATTCCGGAGCAGAGGCTTATTTTTGAGCGTATTTGGAAGCGTAAATTGCCTTGCCTTCCTCAAAAGCGCTTTCTGCCTCCTTTTTGCCCTTGAAGCCGTGAACTTCGACATGTTTGTTCTGGAGTTTTTTGTATGTAGAGTAGAAGTGCTCGATTTCCTTGAGGGTATGTTTGTTGAGGTCTTCGAGATCCTGGACATGGTCCCATCTCGGATCATCCACAGGTACGGCGATGAGTTTATCGTCCCCGTCACCTCCGTCGGTCATCATCATCATTGCCACTGGCCTTGCTCTGACCAAAACCCCTGGCAGCAGGGGATAAGTGGTGAGGAGTATTACATCAACCGGATCATTGTCGTGCCATAGAGTCTGCGGCACGAAGCCGTAATCGAAAGGAAAATCCTGAGACGTATAAGCCGCTCGATCGAGAGCTATAAGTCCTGTTTTCTTGTCGATCTCATATTTGTTTTTAGACCCCTTGTTAATCTCAACTATGACGTTGATTTTCTCTTTTGATCCGGGATCAATTTCATGCCACAAATTCATATTCATTAGAAGTTATTTTTTAATTTTTTATTGCGCTTTTTCAGAGTTCCCATCTTCAGCTTCGCCGCTGCCTAAATTCTCCCCTTTGACCGAGCTTATATCAATCCTCCAGCCGGTAAGTTTTGCAGCAAGCCTCACGTTCTGGCCTCCTTTACCGATGGCCAAGGACTGCTGATCTTCGGAAACCACCACCGAGGCCTGCCTGTTATCTTCGTCCACCTCAACTGATATTATTCGGGCCGGGGAGAGAGCGTCCTCGATGAATTGAGCCGTATCGTCCGACCATTCGATGACATCTATCTTTTCGCCTCCAAGTTCGCTTGTGACGGTGGCTACTCTGACGCCCCTTTGGCCGACCAAAGACCCTACCGGATCAATGTAAGGATCGTTTGTAGCAACTGCCACCTTCGATCTCGAACCTGGCTCGCGAGCTACCCCCTTTATTTCAATGGTGCCGTTCGCTAACTCCGGCACCTCGTTTTCAAAAAGTTTTATGAGAAATTTAGGGTGTGATCTGGAAAGGCGCAGGGCTACCCCCTTAGGCCCGTCCTCGACTCTATAAAGGTAAGCCCTGACTCTCTCTCCTTGACTGAACCTCTCTCCGGGGATCTGCTCTTCGTAGGAGAGGATACCCACTGCTCGGCCGACATCCACAAAGATATTTCCACGCTCTATTCTTTGGACGGTACCGGAAATAATCTCGCCCTCCCTCTCGCCAAATTCTTTAAGCACCGAAGACCTCTCGGCCTCGCGGATTTTCTGCATGATCACTTGTTTGGCGGTTTGGGATGCTATACGCCCGTAATCGCCTTTTGGTTCAAGCGGAAATACTACCTCGTCGCCCACTGCCACCCCCTTCTTTATCTTCTGGGCGTCCGGCAGGAGAATGTGGTGCTCAGGATTAAATAGCACCCTTTCATCATCCTCGGCCTCGGCAGTTTCAAGGGCCCCCTCAAGCTCTTCCTTACTCATAAAAACCTTGGACTCGTCAACGACGATCTTGACCTGGGACATTTCGACTCCGCCTGTGTTTATATCAAAATGAGCTCGGACGATTTGTCCTCGCTTGCCGTACTCCTTCTTATAGGCCGTAGCCAGAGCCATCTCTATTGCTTCTATGACCTTTTCCTTCGGTATGCCGCGCTCCTCCTCAAGCTGGTCGAGGACTGAATTTATCACTTTTAGATCGAACATGATTGTAAATTAACTTGACTAATTGACCAAACTTAACCTATGATTAAACCCAGGGATTAAATAAAACATCCGCCGTGGGCGGACATCTCTGATTTCGGTATTACAGATAAGTATATTCCAAATAAAAAAATAAGTCAAGCGCCGGAAAAGAACAAAACGAACTTTCTTTTTAGACTAGGTTTGAATATAATTTGGGCATATGGACAACGCTTCCCCGGCGGCGGGCATAAACAAGCCCCCTCTTACACTTGATGAACTGAAGAGAAAAACTTTTGTGAGCCTCGCCGTCGAGCTTGGGGTAGAAGATGGATTTGAAAGCCTGCCTGCGGAAGATATCCAGAAAGCTTACTCGAATTTCGATGAATTTCTCGATTTCCTAAACCAAAACCAGAATCTTGCAAGGACATTCAAAGAAGAAGGAATAAAGGTAGAAATAGTGACAAGTGGGCCTAATGCGACTTTGTACGATGAATCCGAAAAAATATTCAAATTTAGATATGACTCTGACCCTGATAATGCTATAGATTATTATAAAAATACTCTTCTAAGTAGTATCGAGGGAAACGCTGAGAAAGCAGAAGACGAAAAAGAAATAGTAAATCCTGACCCTCAAGAACAAAAAAGTGGTGGAACAGAAGATCCGGTGTCAAAACTTCGTGAGAAAGGACTTGGTTTTGGGGAAGAACTTCTGAGAAGTGGGCACTTGCAGGAAATAGCAGAAAAATTCCACAGCGCTTTGGAAGAATCAGGTATTGATGCAAACATTTTCCCAGCAAAAACACTGAATATAGGCAATGGAGTGATTTATTACAACAATGTTTCAGGTTTCGTTATACCCTCAGCGTCAAACGTATCAACAAGCGATATCGCCGGATTTATTAATTACTGTTCTCAACCAGAAAGGTTAAACTCTCCAAATTCAGTCTATCTTCAGGAATATTTAAAAAGCAGATCCGGAGATACACTTGACAAACTTGAGCTTCCAAATGGGAAAGAAGTAAAAATGGGTGACGAAATTGATTTAAAAAAGGACGGCAATACTGTGAAAGGAAAAGTATTAAAAATATCCATCGACAGTTTTGGCAGGACAAAGGTAAAAGTTGATATTAATGGCGCGGAGGAAGAAATTGATCCATCAGAAATTTTATTTGAAGCGGAAGCGCAAGAGGCCGATAAGCCGAAACAGGAGGTTTCGGATAAAGAAATCGAAGAAGGTGTATCAAATGCAAAAAATCTCGATGAACTTTTTGGAGTGATCAGGAAGACAAAAGGAGTAAAAGGCGAAGGCACTATGTATCCGCCAGAAACACTGGTTTCCATTATAAAAGATATCTGGCAAAACCCTAATAAAATGGGCCTTGAAATCGGTGCTATTCCCGAAAAGCACGGCATAAGGTCAAAATTTGTATCATTCGTTTCTGAACGGGAAGAACTTGCTTCGCAAATTAGCGCCTGCAATTCATTTGATGAATTGTACGAGGTGCTAAGAAAATTCGGAGGAGTTCAAGGGTCTCAGGAGTATACTCCTGCAGAAACAATAATTTCAAATATCGAGAAGGCGAGAAAGTTCCCATCCAAATTCAGTCTCAAATTTATAACAAGAAGCGCAGGTTTAAGAGAGAAAATCGAAATATTAATCCAAGAAGAGCAAGAAAAAATAAAAAATTTCAATGCCGAGCCCGTTGTCGGCAATAAAGAGCCCGAGGGCGCGGAGCAAGAAAACGCTAAAACCGAAGAAAATAAAACGAATGAGCCGGGAATCCCGAAATGGAGAAATTCCGAAGAATGGGAGGAGTTTTCCAGTTTAAGGAATCGAGTGGCTCAAGCGGAATATGAGCTCAACAAAGTCACCCTTTTTAAAATAAAAGGGGTTAGCGTACCGAACTTTTTTAAAGTTGGATTTTCACCAGACAAAGCTACGTCGAGAATTGAAGAATTAGAAACAAGCCTTGCAGAAGCTCGCCGTACCTATGAAGATAAAAGAAATGCAATCGCGCAGGCAATCAGAGAAGATCTTACAACAATAGCAGGGAATGTATTGACTCCCGAACAGGAAAAGGAGCTCAAATCAAAAATTGCCCATACCGTATTTGATGAGCTTGTGGCATCCGAATCGGCTTCATACAAACAGGCGGTAGACGATAATAGAGAAAAGTCTTGGAAAGATAAAGTAAAAATTGAAGCTCTAAAAGCTCTAAACAGCAGAGTAGTCAAGGGATACATGGGCTTATCAAGAAAGCAGAGATTGCTTGTGAGTTTTGGGATCGGCTCAGTTGCGGGGCTTGCAGCCGGTGCTACTGTGGCACCGGGGATGGTGGGTATCGCAAGTTATCTGGCATGGAGGGCGGGAAGAACTCTTGCTTCAGGTACCGCGGGAGCCGTGGCGGGAGAGTGGTCGGCTAAAAAATGGTCAATAGAGGAGATAAACAAAAATGAAGAGAAGGAGATAGAAGAACTTAAAAATTCAGACAAGACCCTGGAAGAGAAAAACAAAGAGTTTCAGGAAATAAAGATAAAATTTGGCAAAGAGAGGGCAAAAGTGATGGCCAAAAGAGTTGGGGTCACGGTTGCCGCCGGTGCCGGCACGGGACTCCTTACCGGCCTAGCAGAGCAATATTTCATAGGCGTGGGAGGGGCGGCAAAGTCAGCGGCAGAATCCGGAGGAGGCAAAGCCCCTGTTCCAGAGTCGAAGAGCCTGAGCACAGATAATTCAGGATCTAGAGTCGCGAGAGGCACCTTCAACCCCGAACAAAAGAGCTCTCCAACACAGGAAATCGCAAGCGATGCAAAGAAAGAGGTGATCAAAGCTGTGGCCCAGGATAAGCCTAAGGTAGCAGTTGCGCCACAACCTGAAAAATTCTTCTCTGACCCGAATGTGCTCAAATACGAGGTCAAGTCGGGAGATTCGGTTTGGAGGCTTCTCAACAAAACGATGGAGAATAACAGCGATTTTAAGACAATGACAGAAGCCCAGAAGACCTATGTTTTAAGCAGTATGTCAAACAAAGTGATGGCAAATCCTTCAGAGTTTGGAGTCTCTAAAGGGGGGCTTATAGAAGGGGACAAAGTAGACCTGACAGAGTTATTCGAGGACTCCAAAGAAGTCAAATCGGTGATGGAAAAAGCAAAGCAGACAATAGTTGAGGGAAGTGCCAAAGAAAAAGCAATCCTCATGAACAACCTCAAGATAACAAATTGGCTCAAGGCAAATCCGGGCAGGGAACTCACAAATGACGAACTTGAGGAAATTTTGAATACCAAGCCGGTTGAATATATAAAATCTCCGATGCCGGAGGCCATCACCGAGAATCCTCTGGATCACCACTATGTGGAGCCGGTCAAATCGGCACTGCCGGAAAATTTGGAAAAGGCGCCCATGGAGTCCAATACCGAAATAGCTCGCGCAGAAGGGGCCGACTTCGCAAAGCAGAGCACGGCTCCTTCCGATTCTATAGCTTCGCCATTACACGCCGAAGTCACGGACTATCATCCTAAAGTGCTTGGCCAAAATAACGAATCAGCGGGCGGACTAAGTGATCAAAACAAAGTAATGCCCATAAACGCAAGGCCGGAAAGGGCATTTTATTCGGACAGCGTTTTCACTCAAAGAGTGGAAGAGGCTTTCAGGGCAGACGTTGACGAGTTTTATGGCAAAAGCAGACCCTTAGGCTTCGGACATACTCCGGGTATAGACACTAAAGAGTGGGGAGAAATGGCAAGACTTCCGGCAAACAGGGTGATAGAATATTATACAGGTAACCCTGCCAAATCCGGACTGCCGCAAGAGATAATCATCAGGCTTTCGAGCGAGAAGAAACATGCGGCATTTCTCCAACATATGACTTGGCTTATAGAGCAGTCCCAGGGGGCAGTCAAGCCATATGAGAACAATGAGACCATAGAACAGTTCGTCAAGCGTTTGGGCGGCTACCTGATGAAGAGGCAGCCATCTGAGATTAAAATGGCGGCATAAAACAAAAATGGATGATGATTTCAAGAAAAAAATAGTTGAGGATTTTGGACTCGAGAATATGTCTTCAGCAGATCAGGATTCGATGATTGAAAAGATCGGTAACCTTTTGTTTGAGTCGGTGGTTGAGCGCTCCGTGGATATGATGGATGACAGGGTGGTATCAGACTTTGAGAAAGAGCTGGATACAGCGGGGGGCGACTATAGCAAAGTAGTGAGTTTTTTGAAGGAGAAGACTCCGGGGTTTGATGAGATAGTATCCCAAGAGCTCACAAGACTAAAGCGGGCGACTTCCGGCATGTTCGCTTAGATAAGCTACTTGCGCAATTTTTAGGCTTTTGATAAAATACCCTTCATTGGTAAATTAAGGCGCTCTTTTATTTTGCCTACAAGGCTTGAGGGTTGCCGATTGATTTATAAATTTATTGGTCAACTAATTTTAATAAAATGGCAGAATTTGATCGTTCCAAGCCGCACGTAAACGTAGGCACAATCGGCCACGTAGACCACGGCAAGACAACATTGACGGCGGCCATCCTCCGAGTCCTCGATATGAGTAAGGACAAGGGTTATGGAGCCAGAGTGGAAGAAGTCGATAAGATAGACAACGCCCCTGAAGAGAAGGCGAGGGGTATCACTATAGCCCTTCACCACAGCGAGTACTGGACTCCAAACAGGCACTATGCCCACATTGACGCTCCAGGCCACGCAGATTATATCAAAAACATGATTACCGGAGCCGCCCAGATGGATGGCGCGGTGCTTGTAGTTGCGGCAACCGATGGTGTTATGCCCCAGACAAGGGAGCACATCCTTCTTGCAAGGCAGGTTGGGGTTCCAAAGATAATCGTATTTCTGAACAAGTGCGACATGGTAGCTGAGCAAGATCTCATCGATCTGGTTGAGGAGGAAGTCAGGGATCTCCTCACAAAGTACGAATATGACGGCAAAAATACACCCATTATCCGCGGTTCCGGTCTCAAGGCTCTGGAAGCCAAGGATCCAAGTGACGAGTGGGCACAGAAGGTTCTTGAGCTTGCAAATACTCTAGACTCATTTATCCCTACTCCGGTTCGCGAGACTGACAAGCCGTTTCTCATGCCGATAGAAGATATCTTCTCGATTGAAGGCAGAGGCACAGTAGTGACAGGTAAAATCGAGAGAGGTATCGTTAAGGTTGGGGAAGAAGTGGAGATTGTCGGCATCAAAGACACCCAGAAGACCACTGTTACCGGCATTGAGATGTTCAACAAGTCTCTTAACGAAGGTATGGCCGGAGACAATGCCGGAATCCTTCTTAGGGGTCTCAAAAAGGAAGATGTTCACCGAGGCCAAGTTATCGCTAAGACCGGAAGTGTCACCCCTCACACTGACTTTGAAGCCGAAGTTTATATCCTGAAAAAGGAGGAAGGAGGCAGACACACGCCGTTTTTCACGGGGTATAAACCGCAATTTTACATCAGAACGACCGACGTTACAGGAGAAGTTGCCCTAGCTGAAGGAGTAGAGATGGTAATGCCCGGTGACACGGTGACGTTTAAGGTCAAGTTGGTTGCCCCGGTAGCTATGGAAGAGAAGATGAGGTTTGCTATTCGCGAAGGAGGCAAGACCGTAGGCGCAGGAGTTGTTACAAAGGTGGTTAAATAAAAATGACATCGCCGGAATGAAATTTAATTCCGGCTCGTCTATAACACAATGGCGGAAAGTACGTTAAAAAAGGAATCGACAAAAAAAGCCGCCGGAGCGAAAACTGCGGCAAAAAGAAGTTCTTCAAAAAAGAAAGAAGAGCCGATTTCCAAGTTACGCATTAGAGTCAAGGCTTACGAATACAAGGTTCTTGATCTTTCAGTCAAGCAGATCATCGACACCGCCATGCGCTATGATGCCAAGGTCATAGGTCCGATACCTTTGCCTACGGAGATAAAAAAATACACAGTCAACCGCTCCCCATTCGTCTACAAAAACTCTAGGGAGCAGTTCGAGATGAGGGTTCATCGCAGGGTTATAGATATCATAAACCCGACACCCAAGATCATGGACGCTCTGACTAACCTCTCCTTACCATCAGGAGTAAGTATAGATGTGAAAATTATTTAAAACCTCACCCCAACCCCCTCTCCTAGAAGGCAGGAGAGGGGAAAAGGAAAAAAGGCTAACCAAAAAACCCCCTCAAAAGGGGTTTTTGGTTGCCTTAAAAACGAATTTAAGGGAACATTAGCGGGATGTGCCTTGCAAAAGTTTTGGTATTCTGTTAATCTATGCAAGCCAATCGGCGTTTTTATTACCCCGCCGAAGCCAGAAGTGCAGGAGGGTTATTTAATTGCATGAAATTCATATTAGCCAAAAAACTCAATATGACCCAAGTTTTCGAGGAGGGCGGAAAGGTAGTACCCGCTACCTCTTTGAGTGTTATGCCCCTTACGGTTATAGAGCTTAAAACTTCCGAAAGGGACGGCTACAATGCGGTGCAGGTTGGAGCAGGTAATAAAAAGGAGAAAAGAATCTCAAAACCGCAGAAAGGACATTTCAAGAATCTCGGGAATTTTGCCGTAGTTAGGGAATTCGGGGCAGAAAGCAAAGAGGCATTAAATTTCGATATCGGTAGCAAAATTGACGCATCCGGTTTTGCCCAAGGTGACAAAATTGAAGTTTCCGCCGTAACCAAAGGTAAGGGATTCCAGGGTGTCGTTAAGCGCCACGGTTTCCATGGGGGGCCGAGGTCCCATGGTCAGAAGCATTCCGAAAGGGAACCCGGATCTATTGGCGGAGCTGGTCGTGAAGGTGGCAGAGTGGCCAAAGGCAAAAGAATGGCCGGAAGGATGGGTGGCAATAAGGTTACAGTAAAGAACCTAAGAGTACTTTATGTGGATCCTGAAAAAAATGAAATGCTTGTTTCTGGGGCAGTACCCGGAAGGAGGGGAACTTTAGTTGAAGTGAGATCAAATTAACCTAATTTCTAATTAACTTAATTATTCTAATAAATTCCCAATTTTACAAAAGTCAGTCATTTTTTAGGTCAATTAGAGCAATTAGAATAATTAGAAATTTATAACCATGGAAGCAACCGTATACAATCAAACAGGAAAAGAAGTGGGAAATCTCAAACTCCCAGAATCACTATTTGGCCTGCCTTGGAATGAGGAGCTTGTAAGGCGTGTGGCGGCAGATATGCTTGCAAATGCGAGAATTCCTATCGCTCATACCAAAAACAGAGGCGAAGTTTCCGGTACCGGCAAAAAACCTTGGCGACAGAAAGGTACCGGCAGAGCAAGGCACGGCTCCAGGAGAAGCCCAATCTGGGTAGGTGGAGGGGTCGCTCATGGACCAAGAAACGAAAGGGATTATTCAAGAAAGATAAACAAAAAGGAGAAGACCAAAGCTTTGTTTACCGCGCTTTCCAAAAAATTTAAAGACGGGGAAATTGTTTTTTTGGAAAGCCCGGCATTCAAGGAGCCTAAAACTGCGGAAGCAAAGAGAATAATAAATGCGGTTTCAAAAAACAAAGGGCTAAGTAGTTTGATACGCAAAAGAAATGCCGCATTTGTAGCTTTTGCTGATAAAAATGATAATCTCGCTAAGAGCTTCAGGAATTTTAGAAATTTAGAGATCGGTTTTGTGAAGGACCTGAATGTGGCTGATCTTTTGAGCCGAAAATTTTTGGTTTTTGTAGACGGCAAGAAGTCAGTCGATATTCTTGCTTCTAAAACCAAGACTTCTGCTTCTAGAAAATAAAATAAAACATGACTCACAACACAAAAGCAAAATACGCTGACACCCTTTTAAGGCCTCGCATTACAGAGAAGGCGAATTTTCTAGCAGAGAAAAATGTCCACACTTTTGAAGTAAGCGACAAGGCTACAAAAAAGCAGGTCTCGGAAGCTGTAAAAGCATACTACAAAATCACCCCAGTCAAGGTCAGGCTGGTCAAAAATCCTTCAAAGGCGGTTTTTGTAAGGGGCAAGAAAGGCAGAAAATCCGGCGTCAGGAAAGCTTATGTTTATCTGAAAAAAGGAGACAAGTTAGAATGAGCAATGAACAAATTCTTACACCATAATTCTTAATTCATAAATCATAATTCCAAATTTTATGGCAATAAAATTTTTTAAACCGACAACCAAATCCAGAAGACACATGAGCGTCGTGTCTTACAAAGGTGTCATTACCCGGACCGAACCTTTGAAATCCTTGGTTTCGGGCGGGAAAAGAAGGAAAGGCAGGAACAGCGCCGGCAGAATCACTGTCAGGCATAAAGGGGGAGGTCACAAGAAGCTCTGGAGAGAAGTAGATTTCAAGTATAACAAGATAAATATTCCATACAGGATTGATTCTGTCGAGTATGATCCAAATAGGACTGCCTTGATCGGTCTTGCCGTATACAAAGATGGAGAAAAGCGATACGTGGTATTGCCTAAAAATATCCGCGTAGGCGAAGAGCTCATCACTTCAGAAACAGCTCAGATAAAACAGGGCAACAGATTGCCTCTTAGAGAAATTCCGGTGGGAACTTTCGTTTATAACGTGGAACTTAAACCGGGAAGTGGGGCAAAAATCGGCAGATCGGCAGGCAACTTTGTTCAAGTAGTAGCCAAGGATGCGGGATATGTGGATCTAAAAATGCCATCCACCGAAGTCAGAAAGGTCAAGGAAAACTGCTGGGCTTCCATAGGCGAAGTTTCAAACGAGGAAAAGCGCCTTGAAAATTACGGTAAGGCCGGAAGAAGCAGGTGGAAGGGCATCCGCCCGACTGTCAGAGGTACCGCCCAAAACCCGGTTGACCATCCGCATGGCGGTGGAGAGGGCAGACAGGGAAGAGGCCGAAGAAAAGCCATTTCTCTTTGGGGCAAGCCGACCGGCAAAGGTCAGAAATCCAGAAGATCCAAAAAGTATTCGGACAAATACATTGTATCAAGGAGAAAAATAGGGAAGCAGAGATAATAAATTAACTAATTAATCTAATTAAACTAAGTACCCCTAAATAAATCCCGATCACCGAATTAGAAATTTTTCAAATAATCAGGTCAATTAGAGTAATCCAAGCCAATATGATTAAAATATCACCCATAAATATAGACGAACGAAAGGCACTAGATGTTAGGTCTGGAGATACTGTCCGCGTCACCCAAAAGATTATCGAAAAAGACAAAAAGACCGGCAAACCGAAGACAAGATTGCAGGACTTTGAAGGACTCTGCCTTGCGGTGAAGCATGGCAAGGAGGCAGGAGGAACAGTCACTTTGCGCAAAGTTGCAAGCGGCGTCGGAGTAGAAAGAATTTTCCCCATTTATTCTCCAATGATAGAGAAAATCGAAGTGATCAAAAGATCCAAAGTTAGGAGATCCAAACTCTACCATATACGCAAAAAAGCAGCCAAGGAAATCAGACGCCAGATGAGAAATATCAGGGAGCTACCGGATGTCTCGACACTCCAAGAGGCCGGGGGGCCAGTTGAAAACTGGGCTTTTGAAGAAGCTAAAGGGGAAGCAAAAGCAGAATAAAGATTTAATTTGCAAAAAACACCGAAAAGGTGATTTTTGCTATAAACAATTGGTAGACGCCTTATATTTGAGGTATGTTATAATTAAATAATGGGGAAGAGGGGGCCAAAACCTCAAAAAATAGTAAATACAAAATGGTCAGCGAATTTAGCTTATGCGATTGGTCTGATTGCCACTGACGGGTGTTTATCAAACGATGGTCGGCATATTACTTTAGTGTCAAAGGATCAAGACCAAATTATAAATTTTATGAAATCTTTAAACATTAAGGTAAAAATTGGAGACCATATCTCTGGATATAACGGTGCACGCGCCTATCGTTGCCAATTTGGAGATATTTATTTTTATAATTTTTTGGTTTCCATAGGTATAACTCCAAATAAATCAAAGACTATAAATTCAATAAAAATTCCCAATAGATATTTCTTTGATTTTTTAAGAGGGTGTCTCGATGGTGATGGCTACACTTTTTCTTATTGGGATAGCAGATGGAAATCTAGCTTCATGCTTTATACGGGTTTTGCATCAGCAAGTGAAAAATTTATTTTATGGCTAAGATACAAAATTTATACACTCGCAGGTTTAAATGGGCACATAACTTATGTTAATAAAAAACCTTGCTTTCAACTCAAATATGCTAAAAAAGAATCTATAATTCTACTCAATAAGATCTATGAAAATAACCATGCTATTTACCTTAAGAGAAAGAGATTGAAAATTAATGAAGCTTTAGGTATATTAAGACTGAAAATTTAATGCGCGGGTGCTGTAACTTAGTAGCCAGGCACGCTTGAGGTGCGTGTGTCGCAAGACGTGGAGGTGCAAGTCCTCTCCCGCGCACAACGTAGTGAGACCGACCGATATGGCTCAACAGAGCAGTATTTTGGAAGAGTCAAGTTAGAAAAAGAGTTCGATTCTTTCAAACAAAAAATCACCGCGAAGTGATTTTTTGTTTGTTGAGTTTAAACTATGGAAACCTTCTTCTCTCCAATCTGGATTCTGCTTTTAAGGCATGATAGCAGCTCTCTCTTCTCCCACATATCTCCTTCTCTTAAAATATACTTGGCGTAGTTTCGGATATCGATATCATCAGCTTTGACCTTCTCCACTTTTTGACCCAAGAGTCCTGATTGGAATTTCTTGTGCCTCTCAATCTCATTTTTAATTTTTTCCTTCATCCCAATTTCGTCCAAGTCGATTTGATCCATAATTTTAGCAAATTGTTCAATCAGATCTTTTTCTTCAATATATTTAGATTTACAGGATTTGTCTTTTGATTTTGAGCACCCATAGTATATGTATTTATGAACATTGCCGTTTTGCTGATATTTATACTTTTCACAAGCTGTTATACCTGATCCGCATAAAGCACAGGTCATAAGTTTGGTAAAGGCATACTCTCTGCCATAATTTTTCATTACATGCTCTGAAATATTCTCTTGAGCTTTATCGAAAAGTTCTCTGGTGATAATTGGTTCATGCTTGCCTTGGTACCATTTACCGCTCCCAGATGGATATTCGAAGGTACCGTAGTAGAAGTGACATCGGAGAGTGAGGTAGATATTACCTAAAGCCAGAGGTTTGCCGTTTTTGGTTTTAAATTTGATCTCATCTTTTAACCATTTGTGTACCCGTCTGCCAGACCAATTTTCATATGCCACTTTCTCAAACATTTTTCTCACAATATGAGCTCTGTGAGGATCTACTTTTACAACACACTTCTCATCTCTGTTTTTACTGTTTAAGTATCCGACTGGTGCAGGTGCTGGCCACAACCCCATTTCCACCCTGGCTCTTAACCCACGTTTTACATTCAGTACCTTGTTGTCATTCTCCAGTTTGGCCTGACTTCCTAATATCATCAGAAGAAATTTCTCATTGGGATTGTTAGTGAATTTCTGACCACCATTAGTTCTGATTTCTTTGAGAAGCCCTTGATCCATTAAGTCTACGATTCTTCCAAGATCACCTGCATTGCGACTTATACGATCCGGTGCCCAAGTTAATATTCCATCAAATTTTTGTTGCTTAATTTCTTCTACTATCTCGTTAAACACCGGTCTCTGACCTGCTTCTTTGGCTGAATGACTTTCTCTTTTAATTACTACAACATCTAGATCATTTTCGACTGCCATCCTTTCCATTTCCTTGACCTGACTTTCTATACTTAAAATTTGTTTGTCTTCTTCTTCAGTACTCTTCCTTGAATACAGACAGTATTTAATCTTTTGTGGAGTTGTATTTTGTACCTGAACTCCCAAAGGTCTTTGTGTTGTTTGCATATTCCTTAAATTAGCTTGTATATCTAAGGAATGACGCAAACGAGCTAGGGAGTCTAGGACGGGTGTTGGCAATTAAATGACCTAACACACCTTAGTGTTAGGCAAATATAAATAAGCATATTTGATTATTTCAACTCAAACGCGAGTAAGCCAAATTCTTTTATTTTTTCTTTGTAATTAGGATAAGAGTAATATTTCTTCTTTGCTTCTTCTTTCGATTTCAAGTCCGGCATTATTTTCTTATACGGAATTTTTCTAAACATCGTATCAATACTTTTAAAATGAGTCTTTTTGGTAATTGTTTTTGAAAATTTCTCTTTGCCACAGGCAAAAATCAAAGTGTCTCCTTTTTCGATTGGTTGATATTTTATAGTTGCAGCTCTGGTCTCCACAGCCTTAATACCGCTTTTTAGCTCATCAAAATTTTTCTTATCAACCGCCCTAAATCTAAGCGTCCACGTTTTCATATTTTTTCTTTATATAATTTGAGAAAGTTTGGAAGCTGAGAGTGAAGTGGGTCGGGTAGATTATCCAACCTAAACCATTCAACCGCATCAAATTTGTGGGGCTCACCATTTTTGACTTTCTCCTCATCAACAAGAACCTTGAAATCCAAAGCAATCCAGTGAGTTTTCTTCCCATTGTTTTCTCTATGAACATCTCGATAGCCGAGAAATTCGTAATCCAAAACATCGGTGCTGTATTCTTCAGTAATTTCTTTTTTGAGAGTATTTTCTACAGTATCGAGAAATTCCAAACCGCCTCCACCACAATCCCATGTACCATGTTCATCTCTGCAATTAGTGCTTCTTTTTGCTAGCAAAACATTTCCATTACCGTCATGGCATAGATAAACAATAGTTACTCCAGTATAGTCTTCACCCTTTTTCATACGATCAGTCTAATCCTAATAAGAACAAAAGAAAAGGTGCTGATCTCTCACCCGAGAAACCAGCACCTCGAACTTAACAAGAAAAAATTGTAACTGCTTCGCGAAGATACTCATGGGCCATCTCCCAATCAATCGGATCCATTGCATTACCACTTGGCCGAAGTCTCCCTTGAGCGTCGATACTCACATGGGGAAATTCGTGCGTAATTGGCAACAGAAGATCCATCGTATTCGGACCTAGACCGCCAGCCACTGCGACTTCGAGTTTCGGCAGACGATCAACGATGGCTCTGACGAAAGGAAGGAGACCTTGTGCATCCATCCCCACACCTTTGCCGTGGCTCTTGTCGAGCAGGACGTAGTCAAGCAACCCATCATACTTCTTGAGACGCTCAACCAGAAGTTCCGGACTGTCTTCGATGCCCTTCAGAGCATTAGTATTGATCTGAAGAACAATCTTGAGATTCAGAAACTTCTTTCGAATAAAGGCGATATGGTCCTCGATCGGCCAGACCATATCAAGTTGAAGTGCTTGTAGTCTGGGCCCACCGAATTTGACCGCTTGTAGCAAATGCCAAGCGTTGGTATTCCCGTCGTAGTCTGCGTAGTGAAGCGTGTTGAGAACGGTCGGATGATCGATGAAGATATCCGCGACCTCTTCGTTTTTGGGCCAAATTACCGTCCATTTTGATGGTTCGCCATTCAGAGTTTTGTAGCTCATCATGACACCCACCATCAGCTTACTACTCAGACGGTGAGACTTCGCCAAACCCTGAAAGAACTTAGCAGTTTTGAGCGTTTGTTCTCCACTGGGAAAATCACAAATTCCGATATAGTGCATATTCACCTCTTTCTAATTCCGATACTACACTTTTTTAGCTAAAAAGAAAGCTCTTTACATAAAGAGATTTTGGGAGTAGTTTTACTTTCCAGAAAAAATCATCAGTTGAATAATGAGGTATGCCGGTGTGCTTTGATAGTTTTTCAGCAAAGGTGGTTTTGCCTCGACCGGCATCTCCTAAAATAAAAATCCTTTTATGTTTAACGTTCATAATTTTATCTTTTATAGACCATTTTCATGAGTGGCATAGGAGTTTTGCTTACAAGCATTTTCTCTTTTGAATACCTTTCTTCTGTGTCAACAAATCCTAGTTTTTTATAAAATTCCACAGCTTTAGTATAAGTAGCCACTTCGACTATTATCGGTTTGTCTTTTGGTAAAAGTTTCAGAGCTTGCTCCCAAAGTTGCGTGCCAATTCCATTGCCCATATATTCCGGATCAACATAGAGAGAAATAAGTTCGACAAAATCATTGTGAATTTTTAGTCGTATATACCCTAAAACTTTTTCTTCAAATTTTGCTACTAGTGAAATGTCATCCTCTTTGGAGTTTTCCGCTCTATTACGAATAGCATTAATTTGACCCTCTGGATTATCCACATAAATAGCATTTATGTCTTCTTTAGTTACACCGACCTCTTCGTTTATATAAGTTGCATACCAAGATTTCTTTATAACTTTATGGATACCCTCGGCATCTTCAGATATTGGTTTAGAAATAGTTATCATTTTTTTAAATACTCCATCAACCACTTTTTTGTTTCTACCGGCCAAATGGTCATGGATTCAAGTCTGTCTAGATCAACCCATATGGGGTCGTAAATATTGTTATGATCAGCTCGCATTTTTTCAACACTATCTTGTTGCAGTGCTGGAGTTCCCGAAATATATTCACAAAGAAAAAGTTGGTGTATGGATTCTTCTCCTGTATCGGCAGTATAGTTATGAGAAAATAACGCCAACCCTGAATTCAGTCTAGTTTCGACGCTTGTCTCTTCTTTTATTTCCCTTACCACAGCTTCTTGTGGAGATTCTCCTTCTTCAACACCTCCACCAGGCAAAACATAGTATTCTTTACCATCTCTAAAACGATGGATCATTAAGAGCTTGTTGTCGTGGATTACAATACCAGTAGCTCGGATCCTCATATCGAAAGTGTAATTAAAAATTAACTATTACTACTAAATCAGCCGCCTCCTCTGGTTTATATAAATCGATATACCTTTTAAGTCCTGTCGTTACTGCCCTGAAATATGAGTCGGGATCTGTCTCAGGATGATATTTGTCACCCCATCGCTCTTTTTCCCTCTTAACTCTTCTTTCGTCTATTTTGGCGATATCTCCACGGAGATAAATTCTTTTATCCCAGAGTTTATTAAGCTCTAATTCAGGGTGGAACATAAATACGCCTTCGACTACCATAATTTTTTTAGAAAAATCATATGTTTTAAGGATATCCACTTTTCCAGAAACACCATCGTAAGTATCGATTTTACATAAATCGTTACTACTTCTAAATTTATTTATAAAATCTCCTAATTTTTTATTATCATTAACCCCAACTTCAAAAACTTTAGATCGGTCTTCCGCTTTTGCTAATTTTTCCCGCACAACTTCTCTAGGCAAAAGAAAATCATCTCTGCTTACGGGAATAATGTCCAAATTAAGCTCAACAATTTTATTCAAAATAGTAGTTTTGCCTATACCCGTATACCCATCCATAGCAATAACTAGTTTCTCCTTTCCTTCCTACCATTCTATTATCTTTTCGTTTATTTGATTTGCAATTGATTCAATCCCCATGTTTAGAGTATATCAGATTTTCACTATTTAAATTTTGTTTAAAAAAATTGACAGATATGGTAGAATACAACTTCCAATAAGTAAATTTTAAATAATTATGGAAAAATTTGAAGAGCAGCCAGAAAAAAAGCCCATGGTACAGCCCGAAAGTCCGAGCTCTCCTTCTTCCGGCTCTAATAGAATATCCCGCAAACTTGCTGCCGCCCTGGGTTTGATTTCTTCTGTTGGAGGAGTTATGGCTCAGGAAAGAAAGGCCGATGATTCTTTTGCCAAAGAATTGCGACCTAAAATTACTCGGGAATACAAAGAGACAAAATCTGTGCAGGGAGAAAATTACGTCGGAGTAACCAATATAGATAATGTGGTTGGACTGACCGGCAATATGGACAAGGATGTCTCCGTAGCCCTACAGCACAATATCAAGATGCCGGAATCTCTTGCTGATTTAGGTAAGATGCTTCTTGAACCACTTAGCGTTTCAATCTCTTTTCCATACGGCCCAGATAATATGGTAGCCAAAGTGAGAACCATGCTTGGATACAAAGATGGAGAAACTCAAATTGTTGATATAGAAATTCCATATAGATATGCGGAAAAATTTGACACAGCCGATCCTCAAAACAGAGAAAAAATGAAAGAGCAGGCCATGCAAGACGCTGAACAGCTTTTTGATAAGATATTGACTACCACTTTCGGCCTGTCTTTCTTCAAAAAAGAAGCCGAGGAACATCACAGAGAATTTAGTTCTCCCATTACTAAAGTCAATGAAATGGAAGTAAAAGGATATGCTTCCCCAGAAACTACAGATGCTGTAAACATGAAGGATGTTAGAAACCAGAAACTTTCCAAACTCCGAGCCGAAAATGCCACAGAAATCATAAGCGAACTTTTCAAAGAAAAAAATATAGGAGTGGATGAAATATATTTCCAAGGTGAAGGAGAAGCGGCTCTGTCTCCAGAAGAGCTCAAAAAACTGGCTACTGAATCAGTGCAATTAAACCTCGCTGATCCGAGCGACTCCGAATCTTCCAAAGTGTTGCAAATTATCCAAGAATATAATGACGGCCAAATAGTCGAAGAAGAAGCTCGTAAGTTGCTTGAGGAAACAGTTGGCTCTAAGCGCAAAGTAGCTGTGCATATGGAAATTAACGAGGAGAAAAAGATTTTAGTACTGCCGGTGCCAGCTTTGCTACTCCTCGGCTACGCCCTCCGAAAAATATCGAATGCTTGGAGAGGAAGGAGTGGAGGCGATTTGCCTCACAGTTTTGTGAGGGCTGAAGACCCGTCAAGGCCAATTGTCAGAGTGCCACGCTTAACGAGAGAAGGAAGATTAGAGCATGTGGAAATAGAAAGATTGACTCTAGAAGCCAATAGATTTTTCGGGCATTATTTTCCTGAGACTGATTCGTTTTTCCTTGTATCTGGCGAAGAAGAAGATTCCTTGGAAACCGCCAATGCTTACAGGTTGGCGGCAGAGAGAAGGGGCTTGGAAGTTATAAGGCCAGAGCACACCAGAAACGATCGAGACGATATAACGGCTGGTTTTGTTCGAGTATTGAATAATCTCTCGGTAGCAGAAGGAAGCTCTACAGAGGATTTATATAATAGAGAATTCAAAAACCTGATTCGGCTATTAAATTTCGGAGAGAGGAGAATACAAGAAACACGGGCAACTGACCCTACCACTAAAAGAATTCACATTTTAGCATTTGGACAAGACGCTACTGCAGTTCATGCATTAAACAGATTTTTCAGAGAACGCGGTATAAATAATTTAGAGGTGATAGAAATGCGAGGCACCAGAAATCCGGAGAAAGCAGTAGCTCGCTTTAGAGAAAAAACCAGAAGAGTAAAATAATTGTTAATAATAAAATTTAAATTTTATGCTTGAAAAATATTTGCAGGACATCGGATTAAACGACAAAGAAGCGGTTGTGTACCTAACACTACTTTCTGTAGAGCATGCTTCCGTTTTGGATCTTGCGAACAAGACAAAAATCAAGCGTCCAACCGTCTATGTAATTCTAGAATCTCTCTCTAAAAAAGGTCTTGTCAGCGAAACCACTATCGGAAAGAAAACCAATTTTTATGCTGAGCCACCCGAAAGGTTAGAAACTTTTGTTGAAAGGAGAAAATTAGCTCTTGAAGAATCACAAAGAACTCTAAAAGATATTATTCCTCAAATTAAGAGTGTTCAAAGAGAATCTGGCGAAAAACCGATTGTGAAGTATTTTGAAGGCAGAGATGGAATAATAAGCATGCTCGAAGAATTGTTTGCGGGAGTTAGCGAGAAAGACGGAGAGACATATCTTCTATATCCAAAAGATCAGCTCGATGAACTTTTTACGGATAAAGAAAGAGAGAAATATCGCTCCATTCGTATTTCTAGAAATATAAAATCTAAAGTGCTTTATACATCCGAAAAGAGTGAGAGGCTATCGGATGCGACGGGAGACAGAATAAAAATTAATGGAAGTAAGTACCCTGTATCTTGCGATATTTCAATATATGAGGATAAAGTACGAATCAGTATCTTAGGCAAAAAACTCTCCGGTATTTTTATAAGGAATAAAGATTTGGCCGATACTCTCAAAAGTTTGTTCAATCTAGCTTTTGATAAATTAAAGGAAAATAAGTAACTAAAATAGTTTACCCCTCGGCTTCCGTGTGGAAGCCGAGGGGTTTTCGATCGCTCCTGCCTAGTTAAGGTCTTTGCAAACTGATTGCTAGCAGAAGACAATCGAACGAACATCTTCGTGCATGCCTCTTTCCGTTACCGACAAATCGGTTCCGGGGAGTGGCTAGACGAGTTGGCCCGGACCCTAAATTTTTGACACCGATTCTGTATAATTAATCGTTAATTA
>CAYXKV010000004.1:0-13863 GCA_964464975.1 uncultured Candidatus Saccharibacteria bacterium
GCTTTGGACGAAAAAAATGTAAAAGTTTTCAAAAACTCTGAAGAAGACATGAGAATTTTTCTGGAAGATCTTTTGCTTCTTGGCTGCTCTAAAGAAAACACAGTGATCGGCACTGAAGCGACCGGAGTCTACCACTTCCTCTTCTGTGAAATCTTACGTAAAGATGGTTGGCAAATCAAAGTCATTAATCCTCCGCTTTCTCATAAAGTGATTGAAAGCTCTCTACGCAGAGTCAAAACCGACCACCATGATGCTTTAGCAATACGCAAAGCTCTAATGATTAACCTGGGTCAAATTTACACCGACACGCCAGATATTTTAGCTCTCAAAACTTTAGTCATCGAAAGAGAAGGTTTGGTCAAGATGAGGGCCGAAACCAAACAGAGAATCCACAATCACAATATCAGAGAAAAAGCCGTTGGATTTCCACTCCACAACGGACTTGCTGGAGCGTTGAAAATGCTCTCCTACGAAATCCGAGGGATTGAAAAGAAGATGAGAGATTACGAAAAAGAAACTCAAAAACTTTTGCAATCCATTCCATGTGTCGGTCCCACTAGCGCAGCTGCACTGGTAGCTAACATTGGCAACATCAACAGATTTGAAACTTCGGAGAAGCTTGTTGCCTACATGGGCCTCGACTGCCGAGTTTACGAGAGCGGCACATCAATCAAAGGCAAAGGTTACATTACCAAACGAGGCAATCGTTATTTGAGACATGTACTCTTTAATGCCACTTTTGTGGGAGTCAGAGTCAATCCGATACTCAAGAGATATTTCCAAAAGAAAATTGGAGAGGGCAAACACTATTTCTCCGCCATGACTGCAACCGAAAGAAAACTCATTCACATTATTCATGCCGTTTGGACCAGAGGCACACCGTTTGAAGATCGTACTTGAGAATTGTTAGTTAAGTGAATACAAAAAAAGATGGGTTTAAAAACTCAAGTGGTTTTTCCACTGTCTGATTGTTAACTTTGATATATATAGTTAGGTTTTTGGTCAAATTATCTCGAACTCCCTAAACACGGATTCATAAAGGGAAATGATGCGGCGAGTTTCGCGCTGGTTCAGTAGAAACTCCGGTCCTTCATGGGCAATCATGTTGCGAGCTTTGTGGGCCTCCCAAGCAAAATCTATGGTATTGAAATCGCTTTTCTCGACTGCTTTGAGCTTCTCCCCCATGGTCTCGCCTGGCAAGCGCAAGCTTCCGAGAAGATCGTCTAGCATAATATCGGCCTCGATTATCGAAAGCTTCCAGTCCGAAGGGTTCACCGACTCGGACAGCATGACGATACGTTGCCAGCGACTCTTCGTCTTGTCAGGTCCTGGAGGGCTAGAACCGACCATAAGCTCATTCAGATTCGATGGATAAAGTCGGGCCCGTTCGGCTGTGCGTATAGCATCGGACATTTTGTTTAAAGTAATGGTACCGAAAGCTCCGAGTCCGGCTATCCCAAGCCCGAGTATATTAAAAACCCAGGAATTGCGCGAGAAAAAACCAAAAATGTCGGAAATCCTGTATCCGTAAAAATATATCTCTCCGGAAGATATGTAGCCAAGGATAGAAGGAACAACTGAACCCGCAAGACCAAGCAGAAGTAAGACCAGTATGAGCATCTCAATCATATCGAGATTCCAGCCTGCCAGCTTTTCTTTTTTGTCTTTTGGAGGCATTGCTAAAATTCACCTAAAAACTTTTTGCCGATTTCAAACAAAATATTATCTGCCATACGCGGCGCCATCAATTGTACTCCTAAGGGAAGTTTTTTGCCATTTACTTCGGCAAACCCTGAGGGTAAAGATATAGCTGGTACGCCCACAATATTTGCGCTTACTGTAAATATATCAGCGAGATAATTTTCCAGAGGGCTTGTCTTCTCCCCGATCTTCCAGGCATAGGTTGGAGCTGTGGGAGTAAATATGGCGTCAACTTTATTGAATACACTTTTAAACTCTTCCTTTATCCTTAACCTTGCGGCCATAGCTTTTCCGTAATATGCATCATAATAGCCGGCAGAAAGTATGTATGTCCCCAAAATAATCCTTCTTCTGACTTCCTTACCAAAGCCCACACCTCGTGAATTCTTGTAAACATCAAGGAGGGGCCCGCCTTCATCCAATGATAATCCGTAGCGCATTCCGTCATAACGCGCCATATTTGAAGAAACCTCGGCAGGCATGATGATGTAATAGACAGAAAGGGCCTTGTCTATGTTTGGCAGATTTATATCCTGAATTTCATACCCGAGACTTTCAAGTTTTTTGATGGAATGATTGAAATTTTCTCTTACTTCTTTTGCGATTCCCCCAATCTCCAAAATGTGATATGGAACACCTATAATTTTAGGCGCCTGACGCGAGGCGTGAAATGCAAGATCAATGCTAGTGCTATCCATTTTGTCCTTTCCCTTTATTGCATTGAAGATCGACTCCGTATCACCTACCGTCTTAGCTAACGGCCCTATTACGTCAAGTGAAGAACCCATAGCCATAAGCCCGTAGCGGGAAATCGAACCGTAGGTCGGCTTGAGGCCTACAACTCCGCAAAAACTCGCAGGCTCTCTCACTGACCCACCGGTGTCAGATCCCAAGGCAGCCACAGCAAGGTCTGCGGCAACGGCGGTGGCTGATCCGCCGGAAGAGCCGCCTGCCACTCTATCTGGATCATAGGGGTTTTTCGTCACCCCGAAGGCAGAATTTTCGGTGGAGCTTCCCATCGCAAACTCATCCATGTTTGTCCTGCCAAGCAATACTGCGCCCTGATCAATGAGTTTCTGAGCAGCTGTAGCGGTATAGGTAGAAGTATAATTTTCAAGTATTTTTGAGGCCGAGCTCGCCTTTCTGCCTTTAATCAAGATGTTGTCTTTTATGGCAAGCGGGATGCCTGTAAGGGAATCCGCTCGTCTTTCGTCAATCAACTTTTGGGCAGATTCCGCCTGCTTCAAAACATCGTCATAGACTTCAAGATATGCATTGAGTTCTTTATTTTTCTCTTCAATATTTTTCAAGAACGTTTCGGCAAGCTCTTTTACACTCAATTCTTTCGAATCGAGAAGTTTCCTTGCGTCCTTAATTGTTATTTTCGATATATCCACTTTTGTAAATTAACCAAAGAGTAAAAAGACTCATAATATTTTTTTGACTCTCAGATAATTTCCTTCTTTCTGGGGAAATTCCCGGATCAGCTCTTCGCTAAACGCCCCGGTTTCATTTGGGTTTTCGTCTTCGCGCATCGTGTTTAAGGTATCCTCGCTATTATCAAGGAGTGATTGGTCGGATGAGATCGCAGTCACTTGTCCAACATATTCCAATATGTCACCCATCTCTCGGCTAAGGCTTTCGAGTTCTTCTTCTTCTATCCTTATTCTTGAAAGCTCGGCGAGCTTCATTATGTCTTCTTTGGTTACCATTGTTAGATATTAGCACTTTGGATTAAATTACCAAATTCCTTCTCGGAGAGAATTTTGACCCCAAGCTTCATTGCTCTGTCATACTTTGATCCTGGATTCTCACCGGCTACTACAAAATCAGTCTCTTTGGAAACCGAGCTTGAGACGTACCCGCCTAACAATCTGATTTTTTCCTTTGCTTGGTCACGAGTCATTCCAGAGAGTGTGCCGGTAAGGACGAAAACTTTGCCCTCAAGTTTTTGTTCTTGATTTAAGATTCTAGATTTAGGATTTAAGATTTTTATATGCCTCAGAAGTTTATAAAGAAGCTTTTGATTTTCTCTGTCAGCGTGCCAATCGACTATTGATCTTGCTACTATAGGACCGATCCCATTTATTTTTTCTAAATCCTCGACTTTGGAGCTCCGTATTTTCTCAAGACTGCCAAATTCGTTCGCAAGCAAGAGGGCGGTTTCCTCGCCGACATTCGGTATAGAGAGCCCCACTATAAGCCTCGATAGGGACACCCTGCGGGATTTATCAATCGATATGATCAGGTTATCGGCAGACTTTTCCGCAAACCGGGGCAGGGCAAGTAAATCACCGCGACTTAGCGTAAAGATATCATCATAAGTTGCGATTAGACCATGCTCGATAAGGAGGTCTATGATTTTCGGCCCCAATCCTTCGATATCAAAGGCGTGCTTGCCTGCGAAATGGTAGAGCCTGCGCTTCTTCTGGATGAAGGAATTTTTATCTTTGCACCGCCAAGCGGCCTGTCCTTCGACGCGTTCTATCTCCCCACTGCCTCCGCAGTCGGCGACATTTCTGGGCCATATAAATTTTCTTTCCTTGCCAGTGCGCATCTCTTTGACCACCGAGACTATGTCGGGTATGACATCCCCCGCTTTCTGCAAAATCACGGTGTCCCCTATCCTCACATCAAGCCTCTTAATCTCGTCTTCGTTATGAAGAGTAACTCTGGAAACGACCGAGCCTGCGACAAGAGCCGGCCGCAGATGAGCGACGGGAGTGAGCACTCCGGTTCGGCCGACTTGGAGAATTATGTCTTCCACCACAGTAGTCACCTGCTCTGCCGGAAACTTGAAAGCGATGCCAAACCTTGGAGCCTTCCCGGTATAGCCTAGAATATCTTGAAAACTTCTTAAATTTACCTTTATGACCACCCCATCAATAAGGTAGTCTTCCTTGTCCTTGCCTTTCTGCCATTTCTGCCAATAATCGATCACCTCATTGACGTTTAGACAAAGTTTGTAGTGCTTGTTTACCTTGAATCCGAGCTTTTCAAGATACCGAAGCTCTTCGAGCTGGTTTTCCGGCAGAGACTCGCTTGCTCTCGCCACGTCGTAGACGAAGGTGCTAAGTCCTCTTTGGGCCACAATGCGCGGATCGAGCTGGCGTATGGTGCCGGCGGCTATGTTGCGTGGGTTTGCATAAATTTCTCCACCCTGCTTCTTTTGAATTTTGTTGAGCTTCTCAAATCGGCTTTTGGGCATATACACCTCGCCTTCGACTATGGCATCCACCGGCCGGTTGAGCTTGAGAGGCACCGACTCGATGGTGCGGACGTTTGAAGTGACGTCTTCGCCGACTTTGCCATCACCGCGTGTAGCTGCCGTTTTCAAAATCCCCTTTTCGTATTCAAGAACCACTTTGAGGCCGTCAATTTTGAGCTCGCAGGTGTATTCGACATTTCCGCCATGACCGACTTCTTTTTTAAGAAAATTCTTTACTCTTTCGTCAAATTTTACTATGTCCTCCTCATTGAACGCGTCGTTGAAAGACCATTGCGGCGCCTTGTGAGCCACCTTTTTAAATTCCTTGAGAGGCTCGCCAGCTACCCTCTGCGTCGGGGAGTCCGGGGTGATAAGCTCGGGGTACTTCTCCTCAAGCTCTGCAAGCTCCCGCTTGAGGGAGTCCAGGGCTTCCGGAGAAATGCTTGATTTATCCAAAACGTGGTACTCGAAGCGGTATTTGTCTATGGCCTTTCTTAGATTTTCTATTCTATCTTTGATATTTTGTGGAATGCTCACAGAAATTTCAGATTATTCTAATTACTCTAATTATCATAATAAATTCCAAAAAAATCAATGTCTAAAACCCAAGGCTCTGCCTTTATTTTGTATACTTTACTTAGTGAATTAGGTTTGTAGGAAAAACTAATATTTCGCTTCCACGCCCCTTTCAAGCCTCCTTGAGGAACTTGTGTTGCAGGTATTGTATCCTCTTGATTTGATGTGGGTGATGAGATCAGGACCAGAGTAGTATTTGAGCACAGTAACAATCGCGCACGGACCTCCGTAGCCTATATGAAAGATGCTCATTGGATTTGCATCTCCTCCGCCACCGATTCTTGTGGAAACGATAGTCGTAGTGCCCACAATGTTCGGTTTGTTTAATCCATTATCCCTATCTTGATTTGCACATCGAATAGTAACTGCCCCGGAAGAAGTCGCAAAGGCGTCTGCTTCAGTATCCCAGTATATAGCGCACTCGAGTCCCGACTCTGCGGCATAATATGCATATTGCGATTCCCTGCCGGTCGCCGCGAATTGGGTGCCCTTTATCACAATGCTCACGAGAGAGTAGATTATCATAAGAAGGATGCTCACGATAGAGATCGAGATGAAAAGCGTCATCCCTCTTCTGGAATCGCAAATCCGGCTTTGAAACTTGAAAAATTTTTTTATCATCTCCATTTCATGAAATACGATCTGGTTTGGAAAGACTTGCTGATAAGGCCTTTGGACCAAGTGACCCTGACTATTACCGACATTTCCCTTTCGCTTACAGTCTCCTGTATATACACCTCCCTCTTGAAATTCGTAGGTGTAAAGCCTGCATCATAGCCGTATAGCATGTAAGTGGGACTCGATGGGGAAAGGTCCTGCCTCAAGTTCATGCAGTTTCCCCAGCTTGCCGATCCGCACGAGATCACACTCATGCTCTTCGCGTCCACTCGGCATATATCGCCGTTTACACAGGCTGAAGGGATGCCGTAAAGCCACGGCAGACTTGAGTTGCCAAAAAGTATTTCCAACCTATTGGTGTCTCTTATGTTTCTTATTATCTCAAAAGCTTCCTGCGCAAGGTAAAATGCCTTGACTTCATCCTTGGACAAGGTAGCCTGCGAGAGGCTCGTCTGGACAGTTGAAAATACTCCGGCAATAACAGCAGTGAGCACTGAGATGGCAACAAGCGCTTCCACTACACTGAACCCATCCTTCTTTTTTTCTAAATCTTTTTCCATCTAAAAATTCATATTTTTAAACTTACGTTCAAATCTTGATATCAATGTCCCTTTGCGAGGCCATGGTCTGTATCGAAAAACTGGATTTGGCCTGATTGTTCCCGACAAAGCCGGCAATATTTATCAGGACATAAGGCTGCTTCTTGTCGCTGAAGCTCGGGTACTCATCCGGTGTGGTATTGAACACGGTAAATTTGAGCTTTTCTATCGTTGTCTCGCTCGGAGAGGTGAGGTTTGTGAAATTTAATCCGTTATCTTTGGAAAACTTTATGGCTCCTCCTTCAAGTTTATAAATGTATGTAGCGCCCTGAAAATTGAGAGCTAAAAAGTCGCTCCCGCCTGAACAATCCTGCGGGTTTGTGATGGTACCGCCACTGCTGCAGTGATAAGTGCCGCCGTATCTTATGGTGCGAACCATGTTCTCGAGCGTGAGATTGAGATTGTCCACCACGGTCTTGGTAGATTGGGCGCGCCTGTTGGAGCCGAAAACCGTGATGAGCGAGCCTAAAGAAATGAAAACAATTATCGTAAAGAGTGCCACCGAGACAATAAGCTCAACTAGAGTATAGCCTCTGCTGACTTTTACTTTTTTATTATAGCTTTTCACTTTTTTATTTTATATTGGCTTCACTGACACTTGGCCGTTTAGCTCCACTTTTATTTCCATCCTTTTCCCACCCGCAGAACTCAATCGAATTACTACCGGACCCGTGGTTGTTTGCAAAATTGGTGTAGGACTAGTATTATCATAAAATTTTATTACCGCATTAGGATCCGGCCTAACAAATGTAATGTAGACTTGATAAACGCTTAGGCTTGGAGAATGACACACCTGTGATGCCCCAGAATATCCGCAAATTGCGCTTATTAGAACTCCTTTTGTTTGTGGAGAGTCGTTAAAGGTAACGGATTTTAGTGTAATCCTCTCCGATGGAGCCGAATAGTCCGCTTTGGAATTTTTGTTTCTGTCACTGAAATAATAATAGCCATAGGTATAACCCCTCGAGGCGTGCACTCCGTAACTTGCACTAAATTTATCTCCTCCTGTTTGCAATCTATCCTCTCTTACACCTAAACTTTCTAATTGTGCTTCACGAATTTTAAGTGCCAGATCATATGCTGCTGTGGTAACGGTTAGCCTATCCCTCCAATTGTTCTGCTGGATCACAACTGCGGTAGTTATTGTCATAGCGATTGCTATAACTACTACGATTTCGGTTATGGTCATCCCTCTCCTACGAGAAGAAAGTAAAGAATGTTTTGATTTGAAATAAGTCAACATTTATAAAAAAGTTTAAAATTGCCCCAAGCGATATAAACGGCCCGAAGGGTATCTCGGACTTAATTGTAAAATTATTTCGAAACAGAGGCAAACCGTTCTGTGGCCAAAGTTTCTTGAGAAGAAGTATTGCAAGAGCAAATGCCGCCCCTACCCAGAAAGCCATGACTATGGCAGATAGCCCTATGGGGAGTCCGAGCCAAAAGCCGAGAACTGCCATATATTTGATGTCGCCTAGGCCGATCCAGCGACCATGCGAGATGAGGTAGATGAGAAGGAACGGGAGGGAGACGAGAAGACCGGAGAGGAAGCTTAAAGCTTCTAGCTTTGAGCTTAAAGTCAAATACGCAGATGAAAAAATCAGCAAAAAAATCAGAAATTGGTCGGGGATGATAAAGTGGCGCAGGTCGTAAATTGAAATAAGCACGATAGTAGAAAAAATGCAAAAAAGCAAAATATACCCGAGTACACCCTCCAAGCTATAAGCTCCAAGCTCTAAGCTTAAAAAATCTGATTTGAAGCCAGCGAGAAGAGACAAGACGCCCATAAGCAGCTCGATTGCAAAAGCTTCAAAAGGGATTCTAGATCCGCAACGTCTGCAGCGACCCCTGAGAAAAAGAAATGAAAATACGGGCACCAGATCCCTGCCCTCAAGCTCTGCCGAGCATGAGAAGCAAAATGACCTGCCTTTGAGGAAAGAAAAGCCGGTATTCCACCTGTCAGCGATCACCAATACGAAGCTCCCCACCGCCGCTCCGGAAAGAAAAATCAATATGCCAAATAGAAAAGACATCTTACTATTGATCACTTAAAAAATACTCTGGGGAAATCGTTTCTACTTTTGCATCAGGGTAATGTTTTAAAAATTTATTGAAATCGGCAGTGTTATTTAGATTCCATTTGCATTCAAAAGCATTGACCTTGGAATTTTTGTATTCAATTAAATCAATTTCAGCGCCAAATTTATTTCTCCAAAACATTAAATTTGGCGGGAATGATTCGGCTGAATTATCCTTTAATTTTTCCATGACAAAGAAGTTTTCAAAAATCGCTCCTTTATCCGCCCTGTTATGAACGGAAGAAATATCGTCTATCACGGCATTCCTCACTCCAATATCTATGAAGTAGACCTTGAAAGCCTTTTTGATTTCATTTCTTTGATTTCTGGAAAACGGTCTTATGACTTTTATTATATATGATTGTTCTAACAACTTTATATATTTATTTACCGTGGGCCTGCTGATTCCGAGCTCCTTTGAGAGCTCGTTTACGGAAACAAGCGACCCGATTTGAAAAGAAAGCGATTTAATCAAATTTTCAAAAATTGTGGGATTTTTGATCGATTCGAAAGTATAAATGTCTTTATATAGATAATTTGTTGCCAGGTTCTTCAAAATATCTTCTTTTTTTACGGTATCTTTTTCAGAAACGACTGCGGGATACATACCAAGCCTCATCATATCGAGTAAATCTTCTTTTTTAATAGAAATGCCGCTATTTTTTATTTCGGATATTGAAATAGGGTAAAGCGTAAACTCATGGGATCTGCCAGTTAAAGGTTCGTTTATTTTGTTTGCCAAGTCGAAAGAAGACGACCCCGTCGCTATGATCTGGCTTCCCGGGTAAGTATCGAGATAAACTTTTAGAATTTTTCCTATGTTCTCGATTGTTTGCGCTTCATCCAGAACTACAATTTTTTTATTTCCGACAAGTTCCCTCAAAAGCTCTGGTCTTCCCATCTCAAAATACTTTCTTACGGATGCAAGTTCGCAATTAAAATACCTACTATCCTCTCCAAATTCAGAAAGTATCTTTTTAGAAAGGGTAGTTTTGCCGGATTGGCGGGGTCCGAAAATCAATATTGCCCTCCCATTAAATAAATTCTGTTTTATTCTGTCCTCAATTTTACGTTTAAAAATAAGCATATTACCTATAATATAACTTTTTGTATAAAAAAATGCAATTTGTAATGTGGATTGCTTCTACTCACCTGCCGCATCAAAATAAATATTAATGCCCCGAACAAATACTGCATTTCAAAATAATAACACAAAACCGCCCCGGGCTGACCCAAAAGGCGGTTTCGACACAGACATTGGTAGAAACTAAGGACAGGCAGTAATAGCAGTTAAGCTGGCCATTGTTATCTGCTTAGAGTTTCCTTTACTATCAACACACCATCCATTTGCCGAGTTACTTTTCAGAGGAACTGCAACTACATAGTCATTGCCGTTTGCTCCACACTTTGCTTCATTACCCCCGTTTTTTGCAATTGCATCGTCGATTGCCGCTTGGACTTCAGCTTTGCTAAATACATGTGTAGCAGGAGTCACAACTGCAACAGCACCACAAGCATTTGTAAACGTTAATGACCCATAGGTGTTATTAAGATCATCAAATACTATTTCTGCTCCAGCTCTTATACCAGCAACATCAGCCTTGATAGCCGCGTCACTACCTTTTGCTCTCGCGGTATTTAGGGATGCCAAGACGATAGAGGACAAGATGCCGATGATGGCTATAACGACGAGTAATTCGATGAGTGTAAACCCTCTTTTATTTTTGTTTTTCAAATAGTTCATATTTTTTCTAGTAATAATTAATTCCCTCTCGAGAGAGAAGCTTTTTCGCAATCGACCAAAAAAGCTTGTGCCCTTAAGGGCTTTGCGTATAAAGCCCGTTTGAATTATAACCCCATTGCCAAATTTTTATAGAAACACGTGGGGATAACTGATTAAAACTCAGAATAGCCCGCTATGGTGACAAAGTAGGCATAAACGGTGTGGCTTACGTTTGTGTAAAGAGTGCAGCTTCCTGTCCCATAGGCAGCGCAGTCCCCTCCCCAGCCGGTAAATATCCTGCCCGAACTCGGATTTGCGGTAAGAGTGACGTTGATGTCAGATTCGAAGTCCGAAGTTTGCGAATTGCATGAAAAACCGCAGTTTATACCCGAAGGATTGCTCGTGACCGTCCCCTGTCCTGATTTGATAAGGATAATTGAGTTGCTTGCGCTTGAGCTTACGTGGAGGCTCACTGTGTCATCCTTCTTAGCACCGTCGAGAGGATAGCCGGTGGATCCGACAGTTATATTGTAAGTATTGCCTGCTGTAGCAGCTGAAGTGTCCACTCTAAGCTTGTTGCCGAACCATACATCGTCGGATGGATCAAGAGAGAAACTGCGGCTGTACTGATCAAGAGAGCAGGAAAGTCCCGATGGGCACGTAATCGCCAAGTTAACAGTCCCGCTACGGCCCTCAAGTGTTGTCGTGACGTCAAACACCGCCGTAGTGCCCTTGGCCACAGCCGAAGTCTCCGGCTCTACATCAACCTCCATTTTGCCATCGACTGTAACCGTGCCGAGAGTGTCAGTCCTTTCGCAAACACTGCCTCCTGGAACCTGGTATTTGGCAAAAGTGGAAAAGGTAAGGCTACCGGCGCCTGAGGGAATGGGGTTGCTGCAGACGCTCGAACCCTCGGTACAGCATCTGTATCTTCCGACTGTTCCGAATTCTCCTCCATAATCTTCAAATTCACAGCTATACTGGCCTGCGCTGTTCGGAGCAAGTATGTCGGGGTTCCAGCCTGCGGATGGATAATTTACTCCGCTGTCCTGCGATTTGTAATCCACAAAAGCGTAAAAAACAGAACCGGACGGGACGGTTATTGAATCCCCCAAAGCGGCAACCGGGGAAGATGAAAATCCTGACGCCGGATCATAAAAGATTCCGGGGGCACACCCATTCTCGTCTATCGGCTCGGAAACATTTATCCAGGCAAGATCATAATTTGTCGAAGGATCGCTGCATCCAGAAGAATTGACTCTGAGCTCAAAGCTTCCTGCCTGATGGGTGTCTACGGTAAGAAAGGCCGAATCTTTGCCTCCAGCGGTTAGCGGAAAAGTGGTTTTGCTCAAACTGCAAGCCACTCCTTGAGGACAGACTGCTGTCAGCGTGACTGTCGTTGCATAATTGCATGTTACTTCAAGACTGTAGTCCTTTTCATCACCGCTTATCGCATTAAAGCTATTTTGCAATATATCCACTACTCTTGGGGCGGCAGCCTGCGAGAAAGCTAAAAAAGGGGCTGAGAGCAATATTGCACTTCCCAAAATCAGCAATAGGCCCTTTTTCATATTGTTATGCATTATTTTATTCAAATTTAATATAAAATTTACACTGAAGGAGGCGGTACAATCGATATATCAACCAGATATGTTTTTGTATCAAGGTATGGGTTCACACTTACCATGATTTTCTGTTCACCTGCATTTTCAAAGACCGCCACAAATTTATTTTCTCTTCTCAGTTCATTTAACTTAGTCCAGCCGCTTTCTATAAACAGATCATTAAAAAATTTGGCGTTTTCATCGATAGGCTTATTTGAAATAAACGACAGTGTAGCCTGACTCTCGCCGGCAAGGCTTGAGGTATATGCATCGACCGCTTCTGCGCCTTTTTCTGACATTATGCCTTGAGGAAGCATGACAAGGACGGTTTCGGGAGCGACTTTGTTCACCAAAGGCATCTGGATCGCTTGCTTGCCGTCAAAACTGCCTTTATCGAAATTTGTCCAATAAAATACCGAGAAAGCCGCTACTAAAACAGCAAGGGTTACCCAAACCGATTTTGGGGTTTTTGGTTTTGGTTTTTCTGCGGCGGGAATAATGGCTCCTTTTATCATATGTTTAGTTTTTGTTTGATACAATCAAAATTCCTTATAGTTCGGGTCAACAGCAAAGTATGCGTAAACCGTCTGAGCGCTGTTCATGGTAACTTTACAGGTATTGTTGGTACCCGAACACGCTCCTCTCCATCCGGTAAATATACTACCTGAGGCCGGAGTGGCAGTGAGGATTACTTCAATCCCCGATTCAAACTCATGCGACTGATTTAGGCAGCTTAAGCCGCAATTTATGCCAACCGGACTGCTTATCACCGTACCTAGACCAGACTTTGTAATATATAGAGTGTAATCAGATATATCATTGACTGTAAAGGTGTAATCCGCACAATTGTTGGAATTGTTTGATTCCGGAACGGCAGTTAGAACATCCGCGCAAATTTGGTAGAGATGGGTTCCGGCGACTGCCGTCCAAACACTTGTCCATGATTCAAGCTCCGTTCCGCCAGCAGGAATAGGGGCGGTTGAGTTATTGGATGGGATTACATCCCAAGTACTGTTATTATCTATGTCTATCCTTAATCGGGTATGAGAAGAAACGGTGGCATCACCTCCTTGGTTTCGAACTGTACCCTGGAAGCCAAGAATCGAACCAGGTGTCAACATACCGTTAATCGAGATATTCTCAACTATGTAATCCGGAAGTGAAGCGGCGGGGCTTACGTCAACATTAGCCCACGCCCCACAGTTGTTGCCTTCGTTCGGTTCGGTAATAACACCCCCACCGTTACGGTTTGTTTTGTCCGCACAAACTCTTACAAATCTTTGTCCTGTAGATGAAAATGTGTAATCAGGGGAAGTGGCAGTATTGCTTGATGCAGCAGCTAACGCAGACATTAGACTTGATGTAAGATCGGTTATGGTGCTTTCGTTATTAGGGTCTACCGCCACCTGGAAGAAATAAGGAAAGGCTGCTCCAGTAGAGGCATCGCCTATATTGCTTATGGTTGCGGTAAATTTAATTGACGTTCCGACTATAGCAGAATTTGGAGAAGCGCTGCCAGCAGTCAGATCTGGGCCAGAAATGCATGGGTTTGTATTACAAGACTGAGATGATTCACCAGTACAATTGCTTCCCCCACAAGCTGGTGCTGGGTTGGTACATGTTCTAGTCTGGGTACCTCCACCGCAGGCAACCGAGCACTCGCTCCAATCCGTCCAGCCACCGTTTGTAGGCGGTTTGGGGTTGCTGCAGGATGCATTGGTACCTCCATTCTGGCCGAGACAGCTCCAGTTGTAGG
>CAYXKV010000004.1:13963-36498 GCA_964464975.1 uncultured Candidatus Saccharibacteria bacterium
TGTTGCTGTATGTGCCGGCATCGCAAGTGTCGGTAGCAGCACCGCAATCGCCGTTTATCGCCTTTGGTAAACTGCATGCGTCTGTAGAGCCTCCACAGATTCCATCACAGTTCCATAGATAGTAACTTGCATTATCTGCTATATCATTGAGATTACCAGAAGTGCACGAATTGTTGCTTGCACCGCAAACACCGTTTGTCGGAGGTTTGGCATTGCTGCAGGATGCATTGGTACCTCCATTCTGGCCGAGACAGCTCCAGTTGTAGGTACAAGCGCCGTCGGCAGTGTTGCTGTATGTGCCGGCATCGCAAGTGTCGGTAGCAGCACCGCAATCGCCGTTGACAGACACAGGGACACATTCACAAGTGTCATATGCACCAGGTCCTGCTCCACATTGTTGACCACCGGTACCCGGAGGACACTCCGGTCCATCAAGAATCGGGCCAATGACAGGGCAAAGATAAGTGGTGCAACAAGACATAGTGCAAGGTGAGCCACAGTGATTGTAATCTACGCTAACTGCACAGTACCAGTAGTCTTCATCAGTAGTGACACATTGGGGTATAAAGCCATCACTACAAACCGCAGAGCAATCGGCATATGCAATCTGCAAAGAAGGGCAGTATACTTCAGACTCGCTAACAACACAAGATGGAATAGTTGGCCGAGCACAACTAAGCGCCGCTTGAGCCGTAGGAACGTAGACCGCTCCAAAAAAATAAATGGCTACGAGCACAACAGCAAATATAGCCAATTTGTAAGCTATTTTAGAATGTAAAAAATCCTTTCTGTCAGATGGCCAGCGCATAAATTTCTAATTTTAAATTATCTGCATCACTTTTCACTATAACAATTCGACTCACCCATCTGTTTGTGTCAAATTCCAACAATGCAGACTGTTCGTTTCTGGCCCCTGCCAAGAGTTTCCAGCGCAAACCAAGCATTAAATTTCTAATTTCGTTAAAAGAACTCTGCAAGTCATCAGAAGGTGTGCTGCCAGTAATCAAAAAACCTGCCTTTCCATCCTGGTACTTAACACTTTGGATAATCAAATTATGCGCTTTCTTGAAAAGCAAACCTCTGAGTTCCATCGGCAGACTTTCCGCATTTTCAGTCTCAGAGCTGATAATACTAGGTATTTGGACTTTTGAGGAAGACAAGGCTGCGTTTTTATAGGCCTCAACCGGAAGTGATTGCGCACTATAGTTTTTGGAGTCTGTATTTGATTTACTTCGCCACAATAACAAGCCAGAAATTATTAAAACAAGTAGAATTATTGAAACCGATAGTATTTTTCGTCTATTTGGCTCAGTATAATGTGTCGTGATTTGCGATTCCATTTTGATAATTAAGTATTATATGACATAGCGGGTGTCGCTTTAATGTCCATGTATGAGTACGTGATATATTGACAACCTGTCTTCATTATTTCTATACAATATATATATATATATTAATTTTACTAGATTAAGTATATAACAACAGTGGTAAGCGGAAATGGATTATGTGGATATCAAGAGCTAAATCAAACTCGAGAATGGATAATTTGGTCGCTTTTCTCTGTCGATTTAAAGCCTTACTTCAACTCTTCTTCAACAACAGCCTCAAAGGCGTTGAAGGGTTGGGCGCCAACGATCTTTTTGCCGTTTATGAACAAAGTGGGGGTGCCGGAAACACCAGCCTTGGTAGCGTCATCTATGTCTTTCTTTACAACGGCTGCAGTCTCTCCGTTATCCAAACAGGTGTTAAACTTGCCGGTATCGAGCCCCAAGTCAGAAGCGTACTTTTTGAGGTCAGGAATTTCAAGATTTGAGCCGTCTGATACAAAGCCGTCAAAAAGCAGGTCATGGTAAGGCCAGAACTTGCCCTGCCTGTTAGCGCATTCTGCGGCCTCGGCCGCCTTCTGTGCATTCTGGTGGAAAGAAAGCGGGAAATGCCTGAATACGAACTTTGCTTTGCCTGTGTCCACATATTTGGCTTTTATCTGCTTGTAAGCGTCGCTATAAAACCTTTGGCAGAACGGGCACTGGAAATCGGAAAATTCAACTATTTCTACCTTGCCGTCCCCTCTTGAGGGGGCATCCTTCCTCACCGAAAGATCGACGGGATCATTATTTTGATTTTGTTGTGCCGAAGGAGCGTTCCCGGTACCTGCTTCATTATTGGTCCCCTGATTTAACCCAACCAAAGGACCTCCCCAAAATATGCTTGCTGATATGAGAAGAGCTCCGACAAGAATGCTTCCGGGCATTAGTAAGTCCTTCTTTTCAATTCCGTGTTTTTCCCAAAACATTTTTTTTTCTTATTATAATATGCCTATGATTATACACTAATTTTGAAATGCCATTGCTCATTGTGGGTAATTGTTTAGGAGATAGAGTTTGCGACGTCGTAGATAGGAAGGAGAACGGAGGCAAGCAGTATCCCTACACCGACAGCAAGCATAACGATCATCACGGGCTCAATGAGGCCCACTAGAGTATTCACGGAGTTTGTGACTTCGCGCTGGTAGAAGCGTGCCATGGTGTTGAGGATATTGCCAAGCTCTCCCGATTCCTCGCCCACTTTCATCATCTGGACCAAAATACCGGGCATCTCCTCGTGGTCGGAGAGCGCTTCCGAAAGCGGGCGACCGGCTTTGACTTTGGTAGATGCGTCGAGTAATACATCCTTATAAACATCGTTATCGATGACCGAAGCAGTCACTTCTACGGCTTTAAGCATGGGGATACCCGACATGACCATGGTGCTCATGTTGTCTGCAAAACGGGAAAGGTATAGCTTGCGGTAAAGATCGCCGACATAAGGGATATTGAATTTGGCATTTGAAAGCCATCGGCTACCTTCCTCGGTGCCGTTGTACCAGACGAAACCCGCGATGAGAGCAATTATACTTATAAGTATGACAATCCAGTGATTAACGAAAATATCGCTTAACTCGAGGACGATCTTTGTATAAAAAGGAAGTTCCTGCGCAGATTCCCTGATAATAACGGCAATTTTGGGCACCACGACTGTGAACATAAGAGCCATTACAGCTATGAAGGTCACCAAAACGAAAATCGGGTAGACTAGGGCATTGCGCGCTTTCATCATCACTTCATAGGAACGGTCGAGATAATCGGCAAGATATGAGAATGACTTATCAATGTGTCCGGACTCTTCCCCCGCCTTCACCATGTTGACGTAAAAGTTGGAAAAAATGTCAGGATGCTTAGAGAGAGCTCCGGAAATGGATGCTCCCCCTTGCAGGTCTTCGACAATCTGACTGAGGCTTTCCCTCAAAATAGAATTTTCTGTCTCCGCCGCAAGAAGCTTGAACACCCGAAGAACTGAAACTTGGGATTCAAAAAGAGTAGCGAGCTGTCGGGACAGAATGACCACATCCTTGTTTGAGACTTTATTGAAAAAAGGAATTTTTTTGATTATATCGTTTGGCTCGTCTTCAGGCCTGATCGATGAGATCACAAGGCCCCTTCCCTGCAGGCTTCGGATGGCGCTCTCGATGTTAAAGGCTTCGAGTTTGCCCTCTTCCCTCTCTCCTGATTTTGTGATGGCCTTATAAAGGTAAATCATAGAAGCTTTTCAAGCGATTTCGGGTTTGTCGAATAAAGATATGCGTTCTCGACGCTTATATCACCGTTGCGAACACGGTCGACCAGACATCGGTTGAAGTCGATCATACCCTGCTCAGAACTGGTCTCTATGACGGTATTTATCTCGTGAGTTCGTTTGTCGCGGATGAGGTTTGCCACTGCCGTGTTGTTGATCAGAAGCTCATAGCCCGGTATCAGGCCCCCTGAAACCCTAGGGATAAGCCTCTGTGAAAAAATGCCAGACAAGGAGGAAGCGAGCTGAAGACGGATTTGGTTTTGCTGATTTGGCGGGAAAGAGTCTATGATGCGGTCTACGGTCTGGGCGGCATTGTTGGTGTGCAGGGTGGAGAAGACTAGGTGTCCGGTCTCGGCCGCAGATACAGCCGTAGACATAGTTTCCGGATCTCTCATTTCTCCGACCATTATGACGTTCACATCGGCCCTGAAGGAATCATGCAAAGCTACTCCGAAACTTGGAGTGTCGATACCCACTTCTCTTTGGTGGATAACGGATTTCTGCGGAGTAAAAAGGTACTCTATAGGTTCCTCTATGGTAATAATATTTTCAAGCCTCTCCTGGTTAATGATTTCGATAAGGGAGGCGAGGGTTGTTGATTTGCCGTGGCCGGTCGGCCCGACCACCAGGAAGAACCCCGATTTCAGGCGGGCGAAGTTGTCGAGGTGCGGAGGCAGATTGAGATCGGTAAGGGTGGGGATCTTTTTGGGGATATGGCGCAAAGCAACACAGATTTTCTGCTGATCGACGAAAGAGTGTCCCCTGAAGCGCTCGCCCTTGTGGCTGTATGCGAAGTCAACGCTCTGTTTCTCCAAAAAAACTTTTTTCTTCGGTTCCGAAAGAGTATTGTCGAGAACTTTCTCCATCATGGCTCGGCTGAATTTCTGATATTTGGTCAGAGGCACGAGCACCCCTGAGATGCGCAGATAAGGAGAACTCTCCTCGAAAAGGTGGAGGTCCGAGGCGCCTTCGTTCATTACAAGCTCAACCAATGTGTCTAGATCGTTCATAAATTATTTTTTGAAACTATCTAATATTTTTTTTATCTCATCTACAAGTTCTGACGGGGTAGTCGCCGATTTGACTATATATCCCTGAACTCCTAAGTCTTTTGCTGCTGTGATGTCTTTGCCCTCGCTTTGGTTGGTAAGCATTATAACGGGGATGCCTTCACCTAATTTTTCTTCCCTTACTTGCCGAAGCGTCTCCAAACCGTCAAGGTTGGGGATAATGATATCGAGAAGGATGAGGTCGTACGTTGCACCGCTTTTGAGCTTGTCGATAAGGGCCTCGCCAGACTTGCAGACTTCCACGTCAATGCCGCCCTTTGCAAACTTGGCAACATACATTTCAGTCAAAAAGTCGTCATCGTCTGTAATCAAAATCTTGTACTTTGCTTCCGAATCGCTCATTTGGTTTTCTTATTTCTAAAAAATAATTATATATCAATCACAGGCTTGGGGAAACATCAGAGGGTGTTTAGCTCCTCAAAAGGCACGATCTTGTCGAGCGCTTTAAGGATGGCGTCTTCCTTCATGGTGAGCATTCCCCTAGAACGGCCATATTTCCATATCTCCTGTTCAGTAGGGTTTTTTAGAATTATCTGCTCCAGCCCTTCATCCACTTCAAGCACCTCGAATGCCGCTACCCGACCCTCAATGCCGCTTGGACATTTGGGTCCAGGAGCGATCTCATAAATTTGGCCGTTTGCTATATCAATGCCCTCTTTGTATATGTCCGGCAAATCTTCAAACTGTTTTTCTATCATTATTCTTATGCCGTCTTCCATATTGACTGGCCTGCCTGCCCCCGGGCAAAGTGATCTCACAAGCCTTTGAGCAATACAGAGCACTAAGGTTGGAGCTATAAGATATGGGTCTATGCCCATGTCAATAAGCCTAGGGATAACGCCGATCGCGTTGTTAGTATGGATGGTCGAAAATACCAGGTGGCCGGTAAGGGCGGCCTGTATGGCAAGAGCGGCGGTCTCTCTGTCTCGAATTTCACCGACCATTATTATGTCCGGATCCTGGCGGAGGGTAGTGCGCAGGCCGTTTGCGAAAGTGTAGCCGATCTCGGGCATCACTTGCGACTGGCTCATGCCCTCCATGTTGTATTCGATCGGATCTTCAAGAGAGAGCACGTTTTTATGATCCTTGTCCACTTCGTTCATCATGGCGTAGAGAGTGGTGGACTTTCCGCTTCCGGTAGGACCGGAAATCAAGACCAAGCCATACGGCCTTTCAAGTGCGTTTTGAATCTTCCGAAGATTGTCGGGAGTTAGCTTGAGCTCGCCAAGTTTCCTTATCCCCTTCTCCTGGTCAAGGATACGGATGACCACTTTTTCTCCAAAGTGCGTGGGAAAAGTGGAAACCCTGAAATCCACCTGCCTTTCATCCAATTTGGCCGAAAATCTCCCGTCTTGGGGCTTACGCTTCTCATCAAGCCGCATGTTGCACATGATTTTCACCCTCGCCACCACAGCGGCATGGACTCGAGTCGGGAGAGTCAGGCTGGTATTTAAAATTCCGTCAACTCTAAACCTTACCCTGACGCTTGCCGAGGTCGGCTCTATGTGAATGTCGGAAGCCCTGCCGTCAATCGCATATCGGAGAATGGTGGCGACGATTTTGGTAACCGGGGCATCTTTGACAAAGGCGCTGTCTTTGGCAGCGATAATGCTTATGTCGGTTTCTCCCTCCTCGCTCCTTTGCTCTTTTTCTTCATGTGTTTTGGCGGCCTTATCTTTGGCTTCGGCCATGAATTCCGACTCAAGTTCTGTAAGTGCCTTGGTTACTTCCCCTGAGAGGCCTTTGTAGAGACTTATGACCTTGTTGAAATCCTCCTCGGAAATAAGGTAAATCTTGAAGGGCAAATTAACTTTGGATGAAATGAAATTTAGAGCATCGCGGGCGGCGATGTTGTCAGGATTGGTCACACCGACTTCGAGCACGCCGTTTGAAAGACCGAGAGGCATGAACTGATAGTAAACCGCAGCCTCCTCCGGTATGTAATCGAGTATAGCGCTTGTGATTTTGCCTACGTCAACTTGCTTCAGAGGCACTCCGTAATATTCGCTCTTGGCTTTCAGTATATCCTCCGGAGGAATCCCGTAAGACTTCAAAATCTCGTCGACAGATACATTCGACTTGTCTACTTTTTCCTTGATTAGGGAGAGATCCTTTTGCTTGAGAGATCCCTGTTTTACGAGAACATCCAGAATGCTCATATTAAAAATCAATTAGAACCGAAAGGGTTTTGCTTGCCCACCGGCCTCGACGGAAGAGGAGTCTCAATGCTTTTGAGAGTAGCAAACCTCGGGTCCGAAAACACGCTCCTGTCGAAGCTGATGCCGTTTACGGTCGCAAGCAAAGCCTCTACCCTGCTGCTGCCTGCCAAGTCCGCCGCTACCTCCTCGCCCTGCTCTTCCGGCGATGACATCAGAGTGTTGTAAGCTACGATCACAAGAATCAAAAGTATGAGCGAAAGTATTATTGATCTTCTGTTGCTTGACCTTTTCATAATATTTTTATTCCATCCAATAAGTTTCTAGGTCTAAATTATAAGTATAGGTGCCGCTTATCTCGGGGATGACAATCTTAAGGGTTCTTGTATCGATAATCCTAAGGCTTTTTTCAAGCTCACCCATAAACACCTTAAAGGTCTGATACGGAGCCGTGAAGGTCAGGCTGACAATACTGGAGTTGTATGGGTTTTTTGCCAAGGTTTCTTCCAAATTGGCCGGTTCTGCCTGGAGTCCCGGTTTTGCCGTAGCCTTGGTGATGCGGATGCCGCTCTTTTGGGCAGTAGCGTCGATATCGGTGACGAGCTTTACAAAATTCTCTGAAGTAGGAATCATCGAGTTAATGTTAGAAATTTCCTCCTTTGTTATTTGATTGTATTCTGCGAGAAGCTCGCTCTTTTTTTGTTCAATGTTTCTGACCTGCTCAAGAGTGTCCTCATACCTCTGCTTTTCCACATTGAGAGGCCCGAGAGCTTCGTACTGCGGCATGGCGAAAAAATACAGTACCAGAGCTCCAAGGATTGTATAGACTAATTTTGACATCTTTGTTATTGATTAGTTGATGTTGCGGTACTTGTAGGCGTACTCCGGGATGGTTCTACGGGTGCTGAAATGGGGGGGTTATAAATGGCAATGCGTGGATCTACCACCACCTTGAGATCGAACGTTACGAATCCTCTGGTATCTAGCGACAAATTTTCAAAGCTAAGTGTTTTAACCGAGCTTACCCTGTTGTAGAGAACACTCTCCTGCAGGGCTACGCTGCCGTAGTCCGAAGCCCTTCCTTTAAGCTGCACCGTGAGCTCGTCGGGAGCATAGGTGTAGCCGAAATCAGTTAACTGAACCGAACTTACGGTATTTGACGACAAAGTATTCATAAAGTTGGTTACGGCTTGGTGTCTCAAAACTATTTCCCGCGCGGCGGCAAGTTTCTTGCTGAATCTGTTCATCTCGTCAATGGTCTTCTTGTCAATGCTGTCTTCGGCTTCGGCAAGCTCCGACTGAAGGCTCTGGATTTCGCTTTTGAGCATGCCCTTGTAGAAATAAAGTCCTCCTGCCGCAAGGACGGAAACGGTGAAAAAGGTAGCGGTAAGGAAACCCAAAAAACCCGAACCTGACCTTTTGAAAACTTGCTCGGTCGTTGTCGGCTCTTTGGGTATGAATGAGGATTTGAAATTGGTATTCATACTTTGATTCAATTATACTTCAAATGTGACAGCATGTAAGTTAAAGATGTTGATTACTTTGTGCAAAAATATTATTTATTTGTTTTATATAATTAGCGTATGAAAAAATCACTTACTACCTTGTGGCTACCGAAGAGACTTGCCCTGAGCTTGTCGAAGGGATTCACCCTGATCGAACTCCTTCTCGTCATTGCCATCATCGGGATCCTTACCACCATAATCATAGCAAACATAAACCAATCCCGAGTAAAAGCTAGGGATTCTAAACGCCTGCAGGAAATTCGACAAGTTAAGTTAGCCCTTGAACTCTATTATGATAGCAACAAGGTTTATCCGGATGCCGGAACTCCTGATATTCAGGTTGACATATCTGCCATTTCTCCATACCTAACCCCAAATTTAATTCCAATCATTCCATTGGAAACAGGAGGATTTTATCGGTATTACGTCAGAAATAGCCAAAGAAGCGCCTACGGACTTTATGTTTACCGTGAGTTGACCAATTCGTACTGTAAAACTGGAGTCAATATGAACCCAGCATGGTGGAGCGGCACTCCGGAGTGCAAATTCTAGTTTAGCTCCTGCAAACAACGCAGAGCGGAGCCTGCGGCTACGGTGAATTCCGGCCCCGTCATTTGAAGTACCCGCTCGAGAAAAGCCGGAGTTTCTATTTTTTCAAAAGGGTTGCCAGATATCACTTCAACCTTGAAGTTTTGAGCCGCTAGATCCCTAAAACCGGTGAGGGCCGATCCCCCGCCTGTAAGGTAGACTGATTTGATATTTTGATTTCTCTTTTTCTGGAATTCAAACAAGAACCTGTTTGACTCTGAAAAAATGTATTCGGCGATGACTGTGACGGCTTCAGAAATGTCGGTTCCGTCCGGAGTCTTACCGAGACCAATAGAGCGCTTCAGCACTTCGGCTTCCACAAGCGGAATGTTCATAATTCTGGAGATGTTTGCGGTAATATCTTGCGAGCCGCGGTTTATGGTATGAGAGTATAAGACCAGTCCTCGGTCTATAATGTAGAGCTTGGTAGTCGAGGCCCCCATATCGAAGATCATTACCGGCCCCTTGACCCCCTCAAGCACCGCCCTCATGGTGCTGAAAACTTCTATCTCAAAAAATTTGGCATCAAGCCCGGTTTTAGAGACAATTTCGTTGTATTGTTTGATGATATTGTTGTGTATGGCGACCAGAAGCACGTCTATTTTTTTCATATTGCTGCCAAGGCCTCTTGCGTAATCCTCTTCCTCTTCCTCAACCTTGGGTACGATTGACCAATCGATGGTAACGTCGGATATCGGCACCGGAATGTATTTCCGTGCCTCAATCGGGACCATGGTATCAAGCTCTTTCTTGCTGACCTCAGGCATCTTGACTACCGAAAGGAGGCTTGCTTTGAACGGTATGGCGATACCGCAAGTTCTGGTGGTGAGAGCGACTTCCTTTTCCAAAAGCAAGTCATTCATAGCTTGTGCGAGTATTTCCGTTTGCAGATTAGTCGAGGAACCGACCGGCACATCTGCGTAGGGACCCAAAGAAAGCTCTCCGTATGTGTCGAGAACGGCCTTTTCATCCTTTTTGCTGAGTTGTACCACCTTGATAGAAGAAGTGCCTATATCAATACCCAGCACGCTTTCAGGAGATTTTTTGAAAACTTTTGATAGAAAATCCATAATTAAAAGCTGACCAAAACTTTGCGTAGACAAATTTTGGCCTTAATATTATAGCATGAGGAAAATAATGAGGCTATTTGGAGATTTCTCAAAAAGCGTCCTGTACAAAATTTTTGACGTTCTCGTGCCGGACGAAAAGAGGATACGGAAGCTTGTCACGCTGGACCCTTACGATTTGAAGCTCCTTCTACCCCGCTCGCCGTTAAGCCTCCATGATGCCACCATATTTTTCGATTATCGCAACAAGATAGTGAAGCTTTTAGTCAAATCGGTCAAATTCAAGAATAATTTTTTACTAAGGAAGCGCTTTGCCATTTTTATAGCAGATGAAATTGCCGAATTATCATCGGAGAATGCCCTTTTTGAAGGATCTTCTCCAATAATAGCAGCGATGCCCATGGGCAAAAAAGAAAAGCGCTTGCGAGGCTTTAACCAATGTGAGGAGGTTTTGAAGGAAGTAAAAGCACTGAATCCCAACTTGGGAATTTTTAATTTCGGCGCCATAAGCAAGATAAGAGAAACTAAGAGGCAGACCGAGCTTGGCCGATCCCAAAGGATTGAAAACGTGAGGCATTCCATGCTAGCCGATCCCAAAATTGTCTCGGGGCACCCCGTGATCATCATGGACGATCTATACACTACCGGAGCCACATTTGACGAAGCCAAACGCGCTCTAAGGTCTGCCGGCTCGAAATCCGTTTACGGGATATTCTTGGCACATTAGAAAAATTTTGTAAGATATTTTATTTCCTGAACGGGAATCCGAGGTAGCGGAAGAATTCCAAGGCAGACGTCTTGCTCTTGAGATTGGTGACGATTGTCACTGCAAAGCCGAACACATCGCGCAAATCCTCATCGGAAGTTTCCGGGAAAACCGTGTTCTCCTTGACTGCAAGAGAGTAATTGCCCATCTCGTCAATTCCGGCTGAGGAAATGCCCCTGAAGTCCTTGGTTCTTGGTAGAGCCACGTTTATGAGCCTGTCGAGAAAACCCCACATCTTCTCACCTCTCAGAGTCACTCTCACCCCGACTACATCACCTTGCCTTGATTTGAAAGTAGCAATAGCTTTTTTAGCCCCCGCCTTGACCGGTTTCTGGCCTGTAATTTTCGCAAGCCTATCCATTACTACCTCAATTTTGTTTTTGTCCTTGAAAGACCCGACTCCGGCGTTTATTGACACCTTGAGAATTTTCGGGGACTGCATGATATTTTTAAGACCGAGCCTCGTCTTCAATTCCGGAAAAGCTTTCTTTATTTTTTCTTTGAGTGAAATCATATGATTTATTTCAAAACGTAAAAATCAAAGCGCAAAATTACAATTTTAAATTTTGGACTGTTGTTTTTCATTTTTCGCTTTACACTTTACGCTTTTTTTACATTCGAAACGTGAATAGGAAAGGCTACTTCGACTATCTTGCCTTTTTCGTTCTGCTTTCTCGGACGTCGGTGCACCTTTTTCATATTAACCTTGTCTATCAACACTGACTCTTTTTTTGGGAAAGCCTTTACTACCGTGCCTTGTTTGCCCTTATCCTTGCCGGTTATTACTATTACTTTGTCTCCTTTTTTTATTTTCATTTCTTATATGTAAACGGTGTTTTGTTAAATCACTTCCGGCGCAAGCGATACTATGGCCTGATGCCCGGCCTCAGCGATCTCCCGCGGTATCGGACCAAAAACTCGCCCTGCCTTAGGGATGATCTCTTTCTTCTTGCGCTCCACTACAATAACTGCGTTTTCATCAAACCTTATGTAGGAGCCGTCCTTTCTTCTCAGGGGATTTTTTTGCCTGACCACAAGCCCAAGAAGCACTGCTTTTTTCTTGATTTCCTTTCGTGGGTCCGCTTTTTGGACCGATAGGATAACTAGGTCACCTACTTTAGCATATCTTTTCTTCGATCCGCCAAGTACTTTAAAAATGCGTCCTATTCTTGCGCCTGAGTTATCAGCTATTTTCACTATTGAACGTGGTTGGATCATGGCTGATTTTTTAAATTACTACGAAATGCTTATCCTTAGAAATCGGCCTGCACTCCCTAATCTCTACCTTATCACCCGCCGCCTTGGTATTGCCTACGTCATGAGCCTTGTATCTTTTGGTAACCTTGTAATATTTCTTGTATTTCTGGTGTTTGACATAGCGCACTACTTCCACCGTTGCCGTATCTTTCATCTTGGACGAAACTACTACGCCTCTTAATGTTTTAGCTCTGCTTTCTCCTTTTTTTTCTCTCGACTTATCCATAAATAATGTTTAATTTGCATGCATCTTTTTAAGCATGGTGTTTAGGCGTGCAATATCCTTTTTAATATTTGCGTATCTTTTGACGTTTTTATCCTTACTCCCGGCGACACCAAATCTAACATCGCGCAAAGAAACGCGCAAATCTCCGATTTCTTTAATCAAATCAGCTTTATTTTTTTTGGTAAATTCTTTGCTCTTTTCCATATTTTTATGTTCTTGCGACAACCTTTGTCTTAAGCGGGAGCTTGGTGCCGCCTTTTCGCAGGGCCTCTACGGCTACGGTAGGCGCCGCTCCGTCAACTTCGAATATCACCTGCCCCGCGAGCACACTCGCACAATATCCTTCGATATCGCCCTTGCCTTTGCCCATTTTCACTTCAGCGGGTTTCTTGGTGAACGGCATATCAGGGAAAACTCTAATCCAAACGCGGCCGGTTTTGCCTACTGCTCTGGTAATGGCCTTTCTTGCCGATTCTATCTGGTTTGAAGTTATCCTGTGGGGAGTCGTAGCCTTAAGGCCGTGCGAACCGAAAGCAACGGTAATGCCGCGAGTAGCCGGTCCGACCCTCTTTGGATTCCTGCGCAGCGTATGCCACTTTCTGTATTTAACTTTTTTTGGAAATAACATGGCTTATTTTTTAGCAAAAACCTCTCCCTTATAAATCCAGACTTTTATACCTATCTTTCCCAAAGGTAAAATAGCCTCATAGAACGCGTAATCGATATCGGCTCTCAGGGTTTGGAGGGGAATCCTCCCGACCTTTTTGGTTTCTGCCCTTGCCATGTTTGATCCGCCCATGATTCCCGATAGTGTTATCTTGACCCCCTTGACGTCACGGTTTGCATAAGCTTTTTCGATCATCTGCTTCATCACTCTTCTGAAAGGCATTCTTTTCTCAAGCCCTTCGGCCACCATCTGAGCAGCAATCATAGCGCTTGATTCAGCCGATTTCACTTCCTTGATGTCTATCTTGAGTTCTTCCTTGGGGCTTACGTTGTTTCGTCCCATAAACTTCAAAATATCTCCGCGTAGTTTATTCATGCCCTCGCCGCTTCTGCCGATAATAAGCCCGGGCCTTGACGTCTCGATTATAATCCTGAAGTTTTTGGCGCTTCTTTCCATCTCGATTGAATTCACAAACGCGCCTTTGAGCCTTTTGCGTAAATATTCATAGATCAATACATCGGCCTTAAGGTTTTCTTTGTACTTGCCCTTCGTGCCGAACCAGCGGGACTTCCAGTCCCTTATTATACCGAGCCTATGTGCGTATGGATGTACCGTGTGAGACATAAAAATAAATTATTTCCTTTCGGAAAGGACAATCCTCACGTGCGAAGTCCTCTTGTGGATCGGGTGAGCCGCGCCACGGGATACCGGCCTCCTCCGATAAAGAATTTTGCCGCCGTCCACCGTGATCGACTTTACAAACAAGCTCTGTACCTCTGAACCTCCACTTTTGGCATTCGCAATAGCCGAGTTTAAAAGCTTGTGAAGCGGGCTTGCCGCTCTTTTGATTATAAAATCAAGTCTGCGCTTGGCTTCACTCACCGACTTGCCTCGTATGGCGTGCGCCACAAGCCGAACCTTGCGGGGCGACTGTCTGTAACTATTTAGCTGAGCAGTGATCTCTTTCATAATAATTATGGATGTATATCTCGTATTTTTTGTATTTTATTTCTTGGCTGTCTCAGAAGCGGCTTTGGCTGTTTTGGCTGCTGCAATCTCGGCCTCTTTCTTCTTGGCTTCGAGCTCTTTCTGCATCTTGCCTCCGTGCCTTAGGAATTTCTTGGTCGGTGAAAATTCTCCAAGCCTATGTCCGACCATGTCTTCGGTAACAAAAACCTCTATATGAGACTTACCGTTGTGAACGCCGAAAGTAAAGCCGACCATTTCCGGGGCAATAACGCATGCTCTTGACCACGTCTTTATAACCCCTGTTTCTTGGGGCTTTTTGCCATCTATTTTCTTGAGTACCCTCAAATCAACGTAAGGGCCCTTTTTGAGCGATCGCGACATTTTATTTTTATCTCCTCCGCCATACTTTACGGGACTAGCAAATTTAAACCCGCCAGGCGGGACTAAAATATACTATCAAATAACGATTTATTGTCAAATTTTCTACATTTTCTCTGGAACTTTGATGCCGAGGAGATGGAGACCGTTTCGTAGGACATGGAAAACGGCCTCGGTTAAAGCGATTTTGTAAGAGGATCCGTATGCGCTGCTCTGCAGGCCAGAGCCTCTTGCAGCAGTCGTATCGTTTGTTTCGATGATCCTGTGCTCTGCGTAGAAGCTGTTGAATGCTCCGGCGATATCCATAAGGTAAGTGGCAATGTAGTGCGGAGCGTACTCCTTGCCCGCCCTCTCGACGATTTCCAGAAACCTATAAAGCAGTCTTTCCAATTCTGTCGTTTGCCATCCCCCCAAACTAGATGCGTCAAAGGCGCCATTTGACACTTGGCGAGCTTTCTCCATCACTGATTTGGCACGGACAGCGCTGTATTGGAGATACGGACCTGAGTCGCCCTCAAATGAAATCGATTTGTCAAAATCAAATACGATATCCCCACCGATCGCCTGCCTTAGGATTGAATACTTCACCGCCCCGACTGCTACTATTTGAGCTATTTGCTCCTTTACGCTTGCATCGTATTGCTTGCCTTCGATTTTTTCCGACACTTTTTTCTCGACTTGGCCCAAAAGACTCTCTGCCGTAATGACATCCCCCGCCCTACTAGACATTTTGCCCGATGGCAGGCGCATCATGCCGTGCGAGAGATGGACAGTCTTTCGGGCAAGATCGGGGAAAACTTCTTTCATGGCCGCAAGAAGGACTTTGAAATATTCGTTTATCTCGTTGCCGGTAATGACTACCGATTTGTCGTAATTGTACTTCTCATATTTTTCTCTTGCCAAAGCGAGTTCTTTGGCTTCGTAAACTGGCAGCCCATCCGAATTCAAAAAGACTCTTGTGTGGAGCTTTTGGTCATATTTCTCTCCCCTGAACACTACCGCTCCGTCACTTTCCTCGAAAACGCCTTTCTTCACATATTCCAGAACTATTTCCTTGCCTTTGGCCCCAACCTCGCTTTCGAAAAAATAATAATCAAATTTGGTGCCAAGTTTCTGGTAAATAGTCTCAAAATAATCCAGAGATACCCTCCTGCCCCACTCATAAAGGTCCATAAGCTCCTTGTCACTACCCCCGTGAATTTTTTTGTTTATTTCTTGGATTTCATTTTTCAAATTTTCATCTCCCTTGAGAGAAGTGGCCCCGTAGGCGTAACATTCACCGAGATATTTGGCATTTTCCTTTATGTCTCCGTCCTTCCTTATTCCGCCTTTCTTTGCAAGTCCCCAAACAGCACAGGCTATGTGTATACCTGTGTCGCCCTGATAATTTGCTCTTTTGACTTCAGCCCCGTTCCATTCGGTTATTCTTGATATTGACTCTCCTATGGCATTGCTCATCAGGTGACCTATATGAAATTCTTTGAGTGGGTTCGGATCGGTATACTCGATAATAGTCTTTTGCCCACCAAAAGAATTGTTCATTCCATATTTTTCACCAGCCTTTCCAATTTCTCTTACCGAATCAGCAAAAAAATTTTCTGAAAGAAAAATATTTATGAACCGAGGTTCTGCAAACTCAAGCTTTTCTATTTCTAGAATCTTCGAGGTGCTGAGTATTTCAAAATAATTTCTCGCATTTTGATCGTTGACTATTAGAGTATAATCTCCGTTTTTCAGATCCTTTGGGTGCGCTAAACCAACATTGTCTATGTTTAAAACTTTTTTTGCCCATTCTTCAATTTTTTCTCTTATTCGTGTCATTTGTTCAAATCGCGGTGTTTACATTATGCCATCAATTTTCTGTAAAGTTCGTAAGCCGTTTTTGCTCCGTTTATGGCTCTGTGAACCTCGGCCTCCTCGGCCACTCCGAACATTTTACATGCAGTTTTGAGATTCCAGCTTGGACTGTCTGCAAGCCCCTTAGACCAAGCGATTGAAAGCAGATCCAGCCGATGATAATCCATTTCGTCCTTGATGCCTGTTATTCTGAAAGCATCACTCATAAAACCCCAATCAAAGGTTGCGTTGTATGCGCAAAAAATCGCTCCTTTCGTCTTTTTAACATAACTTCCAATCGCCTCATCGAGACTCGCTGCACTGTCCCAATCTTTTGGAGTGTATCCATTTTTTTCAAGGGCCGCGGGCACTGCGTTCTCGATATGAATAGGCTTAACTTTTACATTCAGGGTATCCAATATCTCAAAAGATTTTTGGTCGAAAACCACAAGACCGATCTCCAATATTTCATGCACCCCGAAAACGTCTCCGCTTGTCTCAAGATCGGTCATAGCGATCGGCGCTTCTTTCAAATTTTTTACTTTTGTAAAAGTCATTTTATTATTTTTTTATCCTATATGGATATATTGATATGAAAGCTTGTTATACTCATCTGTAGGATATTCGCAAATACCATTTTCATGCCAAAGGAGAAAATAAGCCACTCCGGTATCTAGCGCCAGCCTACTACAAACCGTACAGTATGGCTTGCCTGATTTTTTAACATTTCCATCTTCAGAAACCCTTACAAAGTAGAGATGCGAACTATGAATTTTATCGGGGTTCCTTTTTAGAGCGTCAGTTATTGCCCGCCACTCAGCATGTATACAACAAGTTTGGTCGTATCGCGGTTTTCCCAAACCGAATTGCGTATTGCAAACACGGTTCTTCTCATTGTCGAGAGGAGGAGCGTTATATCCATAACCGATGATTTCGTCGTCTTTAATAATCACAGCTCCGCACTTTGCTTTCAAGCAAAGTGCCTTCGTTGCAGCTTTTTTTGCTTCCTCCATCCACTTTATTGCCTGCTTTTCTTTTTCATCCTTCAAAAACTCCATTTATAAACACTTAATATTTAATTATCTTGAGTTCACTTCCCTGTGCTACCAAAACCCTGATCTCCGCGTGAACTTTTGCTCAGATTTATTACTTCTATAAGATTAGCACGTTTGATCTCTTGAATGATCATCTGGGCAACTTTATGGCCTTTTTCAAATTTGTAATTTTTTTTAGATAAGTTGATGATACCCACCTTTACCTCGCCCCTGTATCCGGAATCAATCACTCCTCCGAGGATTTTTAATCCATTCGTTATTGCAATCCCGCTCTTATCCCAAATGAGCCCTGCGTAACCTTCAGGAACCTCGATAGAAACACCCGTCCCGATTGCGATAAATTCCCCGGGGCTAATCTCCGTATCAGACAAAGCAAACAGGTCCATACCCGCATCGTGAGGGTGCGCGTATTCAGGAAGTTTTGCGTCATTATGAACTTTTTTTACTTTGAGCTCCATTTTTAAGAATTTTATCAATTCTTCTAGCAATTTGAACGAAATCTTTTTCCTTTTTGCCCCGAGTGGTCTCTGCGGCGGTGCCAAGGCGGATGCCGGAAGGGTCGACAGGACTTCTAGCATCAAAAGGGATGGTATTTTTATTTACTATTATGCCTTCCCGCTCAAGGAGATCGCTTGCAACTTTTCCGGAAATGCCTTGCGATATGGTATCCACCAGAAGCAGGTGCGTGTCAGTGCCTCCGGAAACCAGCCGCCAGCCTAGCCTCTCAAGCTCCTCCGAGAGAGCCTTCGCATTTTTTACCACTTGCTGGGCGTAGCGCTTAAATTCAGGCTTCATGGCTTCCGCAAGAGCGACTGCAGTTGCCGCGATCTGATTGAGGTGGGGGCCTCCTTGGACGCCCGGGAATACAGCTTTGTCAACTTTCTTGTTTATCTCTCTTTCATCAACTCTCGAAAAAATCATGGCTGATCGCGGACCGCGCAAAGTTTTGTGAGTTGTCGTGGTGACTACGTCTGCATACGGGAAAGGCGAAGGATAAACTCCGGCCGCCACAAGTCCGGCGAAATGCGATATGTCTGCCATGAGGAACGTTTTTTTGCTGGGTTCATCATGCCTGACACTGTCTACAATCCCTCTAAATTTTTTAAAGTCAATGACTCGGGGATATGCCGTGAATCCCGCAATAATAATATCCGGCCTTTCCTTCATGGCTACCTTTTTTATCTCGTCGTAATCAAGCATTTCCGTCTTTTTATTCACTCCGTATGGGATCTGCTTCCAGAATTTGCCGGTGATGGATACTTTGTGCCCATGAGTGAGGTGACCTCCGTGGTCAAGCGACATTCCCATGATCTTTGTAAGGTTCAGGACTCCTGATTCAGGATTTATGAGAGGGGGGCATAAGGCGAGGTAAACAGCGAGATTTGCTGGTGATCCTGAAAGCGGCTGGACATTGACGGCCCAGCTTGAAGCTTCCAGCTTAGAGCTTTGAGGTTCAGGCAAAAGTTTAAAAAGCTTTAAAGCTCTCTGCTTGCAGAGATTCTCGATCTTGTCAGAAAATTCGTTGCCTCCATAATACCTGTACCCCGGATACCCTTCGGCGTATTTGTTGGTAAGCTCACTTCCCAGCGCTTCCAAAACGTCCTTAGATACGTAATTTTCAGAAGCTATAAGGTTTATAACTCTTTTTTGCCTCTTTTTCTCCGCATCTATGAGTTTTTTGATTTGTGAGTCTTTCATAACCCGCAACTATATCATAAATTTGCATATTTTTTATTGTTATGGAGAATGATTAATAGACAAGGAGTTCTTTGAAATGACAACGATACCTTACAAGGATTACCTAGAAAGAGTTCCGGATAGCCAGTATTCTGATGTATTGCGGTTTATCCGCGAGTCACCCGAAACTTTTCTGGCTAAAAACCCGTACCAAAAGATAGGGCGATGGACAAACTTGGAAACTCCAAGAATGTCCTTCAAATTTGAGAACGGATTTCCTATCATCACCGAAAGGAGAATCTCGTTTTGGAGAACCGCCATTACCGAACTCATTCTCTTTTTGCGTGGAGTGCACACCTTAGATGAAATGGCCAAGGCCGGCTGCAGTTGGTGGACAGATTGGGTTTCCCCCGAGCAATGCACCAAATTTGGGCTTGAAGCCGGAGATCTTGGTCCTGGCTCTTACGGATCGATCTTGCACGATCTCCCTAGTAATTCAGGACCATTCAACCAGGTTGAAAATCTGGTCAGGTCTCTTATAGACGGGCCTTACCTGAACAGACACATTATTTCAACTTGGTATGCCCCGCTAGCCATGCAACACAGCAAGCTTCAAAGGCAGGTGGTTGTAGCGCCTTGCCATGGAACCAAAATTCAAGCAACGGTGATTGGCAGCAAGAAGCTGGTTCTTGCAATGACGCAGTGCTCCGGGGATGTGCCGATTGGAGTGGTGTCTAACATCATTCAGTACGCTGCCTTTACCATTATGCTCGCTCACGTCTGCGGATATGAACCGTACAAGTATATCCACGTTATCGATGACGCACAAATCTACGAGAATCAAGTGGAGTGTGTCGACGAGATACTGAAGCGAGAGCCGTCTCCTTTCCCCCGGCTCTTGCTCACAGAAGAAGGCCAGGAAGTCACCGACATCTTCGATTTCAAGGCTGACCACTTCGAACTTTGGGATTATGAGTCGCATCCTGCGATGAAAATTCCAACTACGCTTTAGGAGGAAACATGCTGAACGGAAAGATACTGAAAATTTCATTTGCTTCGCCCATCCACGCTCAGAATGGTAAGCTAGTGATCGGCAAGGACAATGGCATGCCGTGGCAGGGAATGCTTCCGTCTGACATGAAGCGGTTTGCGGAGCTGACCACCTACCACTCAGTCATTTGTGGGAGGAGAACCTGGGATTCGCTGGATCAAAAATTTAGGCCTCTATCGAACCGCCAGAACATTGTCCTGACCCGCAGCAGGCAGTTTACAGTCGAGCCGATACCCACAACTCCGAATACAGGGGTAAATGTCGCTCACTCTTTAGAAGAGGCGGTCGCTTTTGCCAAATCAGAAAATATTTGGGTCATAGGCGGCGCCGAGATTTACGCTTTGGCACTCCCGTACACTGATTTCATACATTGGACGGCGATCGACAAAGAATTCCTCGGTGACACTGTTTTCCCTTACTGGGACAGAAAGGAATGGAAAACTGTCTCCCTCAAACACTTCAGGGCAGGAGTTGATGGCACTGAAAAGAAGAAAGATGCTCTCGACTCAAGTTACTACGTTTTCAAACGGGTTTAGGTATCTGAAGTTGCAGCTTCGCGTCCGGCACAGCCGGCTGCGAAGCTTTTCTTTTTCAAAATTGTATGTAAACTTGCATAGGAAAACCTTATGAACCAAGAAAAACGTGAACAACATATGGGAAACACCCGGTCTGACAGCCAGAGACTCAAAATGCAGGAAGCTCAGAGACTTGGGCACTGCACATTTTGCCTTGAGCACTTTTCGGAATACCATGATGCGCCTATAGATTATTCAGGAGAATACTGGATCGTTACTGCAAATGACTACCCGTACGATTCGGTTAAGCATCACTTGCTCTTGGTTCTCAAGAGACACATTGAAAATATCGAGTTTCTTACAGATGATGAGTGGTGCGAGTTCGGGAGAATTGTAAAAAAAATCAAAACTGAATTGAACCTCCCGGGTGGAGCCGTCTTTATTAGGTTTGGCGAGGAGGATTATTCCGGAGGGACATTGCCACACTTGCACGCGCATATTGTTGTTCCAGATATCGAGTCAAGCGAATACAAGCCGATTTCGTGCTGGGTCGGCGCGAGAAAAGAAAATTTGAGAAGATATCTGGAATAAGACGCCCCGAGGCCGCTCTAAGCGGACTCGGGGTCATTTATCTTAACAATCCTGACACCGGCTGCTTTCAGGGTATCAAACCCTTTGAGCACGCTGTATCCTTTGGAAAAGAATAGCTCTTTGATGCGGCATTCTGCAAGCATCCGAGCACAGTCGCCGCAAGGAAATGTCGTGACATATACCGAAGCGCCTTCCAGAGCTACACCCATTCGAGCGCATGCGGCAATGATCCCCTTCTCTGCATGGAGAGAAAGGTAAACTTCAGACCCAGTAGGATCTCCCGCGTCAAAATTGATGCGAGGGTCGCCAAAAATCGTGACCTCATACTCGTTCGGATAATGTGCGTTGCAGGCGGTAGCAATCAATTTCTCACCGTGAAAAGCAGAGGCTGCGACTTGCCGCCACCAATCCGGGCTCTTTTGAGCCAGTTTTTTTGTATCTGCCATCTTTTGCATGCACACCACGTCCGAACTAGTTTCCATATCCGGAATGACAGGTTCCTGCCGTTTGACTGCTGTCATGTCCCAACGTCCCCAGACCTCTTCAAATTTAACCCGTGTCAGGTGTAGATATCTTTCCATAAACAAATGGCTGACATCCTCATCTGGCATGATGTATTGCTTGGGCCGCAAGTGTAAATCAAGATAATGTGGCTCCAATATCTCGACATGAACAGCTAGATTTTCGGCCAAAATCGTCTTGGCTATGATATCGGTGGCTACCGCACCCATATTTCTCGAAAGCCGAGGAAGCAGATTTTCTGCCACAGCGTTGCTGATCAGCAGAAGTCTGCTGCCTGGATGCTTTTGTAGCCAGTTTATGTGCTGCTGGTTCAGAACCGGAATGTAGGCAATGAGGTTAGTCATTGTTCTTGTCCTTCTTTCCACCGATAACTATTTCCCTTCCAGCCTGTCTGAAATAATCTTCGATAACAGAAACCAGTTTATCGGCCAATCCCGCAGCTCCGTCTGAGAGAAGCTCTCGAAGCCTTTTTGTCGTCGAAATTACTGCGGTAGGTTCAAGAAGCTTAACTTCTCCGCAGAATTCCCTGAGAGCTTCATAGTCTTCACCTGTAACATCTTTGGTCGACCTTGAAACCACCAGTACGTCTGGCCGAACAACCTTTATGACGTGATAAGGATCCTCTGTATGTTCCTTGACATCCCTGTAAGTCAAGAGGTTGACATAGCGAAGCGACTCCAGGATCTCAATTCTCTCACCGAATGGTACTGCGGGTCTTCTTTCGTTGATGGTTTGTTTGCGGAGTCTTGTATATTCGTCCGTATCGACCGCCACCACAAGCACATCTCCAAAACTTTGTGCGGAACGCAGATACCTTGTATGTCCAGGGTGAAGCAGGTCAAAAACGCCTTGGGTCATGGATATTTTCGCTCCAAGAACCCTTATTGCTTCAACTTTCTCTCTCAATTTTTCATAATCGTCGAAAAACCCGAAGAAGTTGTTTTTAAGGTCAATCATGACTCATCCTTTCAAGTTTGGCAGATTATCTTTTGAATTTAAATATTTCTGTTAGTGTTTTGATATGAAA
>CAYXKV010000005.1:0-35194 GCA_964464975.1 uncultured Candidatus Saccharibacteria bacterium
AATTAACGATTAATTATACAGAATCGGTGTCAAAAATTTAGGGTCCGGGCCATGGGCTCAAATTGAGAGATCTGACACGAACGCCATTTCTCGATCAGAGTCATAGGTTTTTCCTTGTCTAAATGGCATTATATCAAATCGGATCTGCTATTGCAACTTTTACTAAAATATGATTGAATATTGACGGAGGTGTAGAGATGGGTACACTAATTTTGACACCGCGATGCACCATGCATAGTGATGTAATAAGCGGTTTCTCATACACTTTCTGTCGGAGTTTATATGACTATCTGACAGAAAAGAGCGGAGAGTGGGAATCACCAAGCTGGTGGTTCAAGACCATCGAAGATTGGGAGCGGTGCAGAGACGGCACTAGCGATGGTTGGGGAACGCTGAAGCAAGAAGTGGTAACGGCACTCACATACCTCGTAGACCAGATGCAGGTTAAAGGGGGAACCGAGTTCTCGAATGGTTTAGATACGAAATCGTTCAACCTGGGTTGTTTAACGTGGGCCCGTGCCTTTCTCGATAGTGTCGGAAACTTCCTCGCTATCTTCGAGCGCGGCCAGATCACCAACGCTTTGGAAGCAACTGGCTGAGCAGACAATCAAGGCTGCTGAAATGCTTCGGATCTCACTCTCCAACCTGATCAGGAAAGGATGACGCTAAACAAATTCCTGCGACGAGCAGGTGCCGAACATTCCGTTCGGCTCTCACCAGAGTATTCAAGATTTGAATGTTGTGGTGGGAGTAAAATCCAAATGTTCTTTCAATTTCGAATAAAATAAGGAGAAGTTATGGCACAAGACGGAGTAGTGCCCCAACCGAAGGAATACAATTTCCCGGTGTGGGGAACGCAGGGCGGCGGTCTCGTTCGCGAGGTTAGCCGTAATCCTTACCGCTACGTTTTCGTTGAGGCTCCGCCGGAAGGTATGGGTCTCGGCGTCGACGACTTCATGCCGGAAGAGTGGGATATCATCCCCGCCAACCGGCAAGCGCGCGAAGCAATCGAGGAAGAATATAACCAGTCCGGTCAGATATGATTCTGGCTTGGATTGGCGGCTCCTCGAACCCGGTTCTCTCGAGAGCGATCACACAAGGTCCAGAGAGGACTGGCGGCGAATTCATTCGGGGTTGGATTAAAAATCCGCCTCATCCATAGCTCATTCCGAGGCCACGAAATTTGTGGCCTCCTGTATTCAGATCATCACGTCATGTGGTAGTATGAAATTCAGGAGTTCTTTGAGGAGAAATCATATGGACAACTTTTCGATTGGGACTGTTGTGAAGTTTACGACCGGTCTCAAACCAGGTGATGGTTATATCGAGGATCTGGGTAACGCCTTCAAGGAACTTCGTTTCCAAGAGGCAATCTACCTTGATCCCGGCGAGCAAATCTGGATGTTCGGCGACAAGATCAATCCCGAGCTACGCGCTCGGATGGTCAAAGTCGAAGTGACGAACGTGGAACGGGGTATTCCCGACACCCGTATTTTTTGGAAGTGCGGTGAGCATACCGGCATCCATTTCATCAGCGAGATGACCGGCTCGAGAGGTTTGAGCCGAACACACGGTTTGGAAGAGTTGCAGAAGCTCTATCCGGACCGGTTCTACCAGCTTCAACCCGTAACGGAGGCAAAATGATCGTTTTGAAGCGATCCGAGTTCCCGAGCGATGATGCTTTCCTTGCCAAAATCAAGAAATATGAAGGCAGATCGGCACAGGCGCATCTTAACCCCGGCTTGACCAAGATTGTTGCCGGATTTGCTTTCGATACTTGCAACGGCATTCTCGCCTTCGCCAAGTTCAAGAGCGATCCAAAGACACTGGTTTGGTTTCGTCTCGACCGTTGCATGAGTACCAGAACACTGGTCTCCCAGTTCCATACAATCGAAATCGACGAGTAATCGTCACAACCGCCCTGAGGACTGCCCGCTCTCTGGGCGGTTCTCTTTTTCATAAATCAGATATTACACATATCTATCTCCTAACCAGTACTGTTCCACCCCGCCGGGGGTCATTTATTGGGTATGGGGTACCCCTGTGGTTGTACCGATGCACAGATGAGAAAATACTTAAACTTCTACACGCGTACGCTCTCCAAGAGCCAAATAGCAAGACATAATTGCATCGTAAAACTCGTTCCAAGAATTTTTAAGCATCTCCACAAAAAATTTCATTTATAAAATTTTAATTTTCTAAGCAAGTTCTGCCATCACGACTCAAAGTGACTTTATGTTCAGTTATTTTAATATTATCACCTTTTATATTTACTTCCAAAACTAAACCAGTTGAAACCTCTTTGTTCCAGTACTGATCAAATATAAAATTACCAAGAGAATAATAAACAAAACTATCTCCCATTTTTTCAGAATACAAAATAACGTGCGGGTGAGAACCAACAACTAAATCCGCTCCAGCTTCGGCAAATAACTTTGCATAATTTTTAATTCTTTGGGGTGGGGCAGTATATTCATCTCCCCAATGTGTATATACAAAAACTGTTCTTTCCTCTTTTTTTTCATTCTTTATTTTTTCTACAACATTTTGTACCTTATCTCCCCCAAATTCATTAAACGATATTAATGATATTTTGTTTCCTTTTATTTCTTTTCTTAAAATTGGTTCATCTCCATAAAACCCTCCAAAATATTCAACTCCACCTTCTTCTAAATATTTTTTTGTAGAAGCAAATCCTTCTTTACCAAAATTACTTATATGGTTGTTGCCCAAATTGACTAGTTTAATATTATTTTTAGCCAAATGTTTGGCTGTAATCGGCGAAAAAGTGAAAGTATAATTGTTGGGAGTGTTTATTATGCTTCCCAAACTCACTGATGGATTATCTGTAATCGGCCCCTCTAAATTTCCCACCACCAAATCATAATTTTTCAAAAAATTAGTGATACAAGAAAAAACATGATCATCGCCTTTATTTTCCACCACTTGCCTTATATACCTATCAAAATTCATATCACCAACAAACAAAATTTTAGTCTCCCTTTTTTCATACAAGAAAAAGCTGACAAACCAAATGGCTAAGACAAATATAATTAAGTAAAATTTTTTCATAGGATTTTAATACTTAACTTGTTTGGGGCGGTAGGAGATAGCTTCAAGGATATGGGAGGAGCAAATTTCAAAAGATGAGTCTAGATCAGCGATCGTTCGCGCCAATTTAATTATTTTGTGATATGAGCGGGCCGACAAGTTCAGAGTCCTGGCTGATCTATTCAAAATTTCTTTCACTTCATCTGATATTTTTAAAACTGTAGTAATATCTCGAGCACTCATTTCAGAATTTGTACTGATTTTCCTATCCGCCTCTCTAAATCTTTTGGCCTGAACGCCCCTAGCTTTGATTATTCTTTCTCTTGCTGGTATACTCTCGCTTTTTCCCGCCTTTTGAGTTAGCTTATCATGATCAACTTTTGAAACTTCGGTCCAGATATCAATACGGTCGACGATAGGTCCCGAAATCTTTCTCTTGTATCTCTCAATCTGCAGGGAACTGCAGGTGCAAGGTTTGCCTTTGATGCCGAAGTTGCCGCAGGGGCACGGGTTCATGGCCGCAACCAGTATAAAATGGGCGGGAAATTTTACCGTACCCCTTGCTCTCGAAACCGAAACGACTTTTTCTTCCAAAGGTTCGCGCAAAGACTCTATTGCTTTGGTTTCAAACTCGGGGAATTCATCCAGAAAAAGGACGCCCTTGTGCGCCAAGGTCACTTCCCCCGGTCTCGGGTTCGAACCTCCGCCGATAATGGCCACATGAGAGGCGGTATGATGGGGCGATCTGAACGGGCGCTCCGACACAAGAGCGCCGTCAAGGGCTCCGGTCATGGAGTGAATCTCGGTAACCTCCAGAATCTCATCAAAAGAAAGCGGGGGCAGTATGCCGGAGAGAGCCCGGGCCAGCATGGTTTTGCCGGTTCCCGGCGGTCCGTAGAGTGCTATGTTGTGGCCGCCGGTAGCTGCGATTTCCAAAGCCCGCTTGGCACCCTCCTGGCCTTTGATGTCTGCAAGATCGAGTGGTATGTCTTGCAGGTTTTCGATCTCGCCTCTTTTCTCCCTCTTGAGCTTTTCCCTTACGTCTGCATCTTCAGCTATATGGTTAATGACTTCATTCAATGTGCGAGCCCCGAATACAGAAATACCATCAACCAATGCCGCTTCCGGAGCGTTATTGACAGGCAAAAATATTTCCCTAAAACCTTTTTCCTTTGCTTTCCTTGCATAGGCCAGAGTACCCCTGACAGGACGCAAGCTCCCATCAAGTGAGAGCTCTCCTAAGAATATCTTACCTTTCGGGTCAAAGAGAATGTCGCCGTTTGCCAGAAGGTAAGACAGGGCTATGGCCACATCCAGTCCGGAGCCTTCTTTTTTTACCTCCGCCGGGGCAAGGGAGATGACTACTTTGTGATTTTTGGATTTTGGAGACTCAAATCCTGAGTTTTTCACTGCTGCGCTTATCCTGTCCTTGGCTTCCTCGACCGCTTTGTCAGGAAGTCCGACAATAGAAAACGAATGCAGACCTCTTGAGAGATCTGTTTCAACATCGACTATATATGGTTTAAGGAGTGAAGCTTGTGCGCTGTGAACCTTGGCGTAAGACATAATTGATTTAAAAAAATCAAAAGACCAAGAGATCGGTCTTTGGTCTTCTAACTAGCTACCCATATGATTCTTGCAAGTTTTGGCTGAAGGGTTTGCATGAAGCCTCTCTTCCTCAATTGGGAAGGAGCAGACTTCGCAATATCCGTACTCACCCTTTTCTATTTTATTGAGAGCACTTTTTATATCGTTGTACCTGGTCTCGAGCTCTTTGAGGACTGCGGTATTGCCTTCATACTCCTCTATCCTGTCCGCAACCTCGCTGTCGTCAGCATTATCAACTTCCATATCTCCAGGTCTTGCTTCCCAATCGAGCTTGTTGTCAGGATTTTTGCGTCCGACTTCCCTAAGCTCTACCGAAACAAGCGCGAGTTCGTCTTCGAGCTTTCCTTTTAAAATTTCTAAGTCGATATCGGTTCTTTTTTCCATATGGTGATTATAGCACAGATTTTTATCTGGCAAAAGATCTGGCGGAAAATAGTTTCGAAACCTCGGAAATGGTCTTGGTATCTTTTACAATGACAAGATTGTTTTTATCCAAAAAAGTGTATGCGAACAAAGCCTTGCCAGACGGGTCGACAAGGGCTCTGGTATCCTTGTTACCAATTATTATGTCTTTCCACTCTGCTCCGGCTGGGGACTGCCTGCCATTGTCAGCAATGAAAGATAGGTCTTCAGTTATTTTCCTTTCCCATTCAAGCATGCCGGAGAAAGCCATGCCGAAATCGTCGGTCTCAAACATCAAAAATCTCATATTCTGTTCTCTGCTCACAATTACTCCTAGCTCAAATTTTCCACTTAGCGATCTTTCAAGTATTGACGGCGGTTTAATTTCAAGAAAGTCAAAAAATGTTTTGGTATCGCTTATGACTCTGCCGTTTGATATGATCTTGTACCTGCTTGCGCCATCATTGATGTTTTGACCAGCCAAACTTGAGGAAAAATTGGTTTTCGTAGCGTCATTTATGATAACGGTATTCCCGAAGGGTATAAGAGTGATTTCGACTTCGGATACTTCCGTCTTGGTGCCGAAGAACTCAAATACATAAGCGAGCACGGCAAGACTGCCAACCAAAAGCACCAGGCTTGCGATGAGTATTGGAAAATTTATCGAGAAGCCTTCTTTTTTTGATTCTCTCGGCTCTTCTTTCTCTTGTTCTTCTCTCCTTTCTTTTTCCTTGAGAGCAATGGATATCACTGACTCATTTTTCTCGTTTATATACTTGGCCATGTCGCCCTGATAGGTCCGCAAGGAAGGAAGCTTGCCCTTGTTGTGGAGCTCTTTAACCAGTCTTTCCCGGTGAGAGGGGTCTTCGGGTATGTTTTCGATGTCCTGGTTTTCGTCATCCATGACTTTATTTTACTTAATACCAAGGAAACTTCAATTTGAGAATTATTTTTTCGGAAAGAAATTTGGATCGGCGTCCTTGATTGATAGTTTGAGCCGGCCTTTTTCGTCGATGCCTTTGATGATGACCGGCACTTTCATACCTAACCTTAAGTAGCTTTCGGTTTTATCCACCCTAAACGGCCCTATCTCGGAAACATGAACCATACCTTCTCCGTTCTTGCCAAGCTTCACTATTGCTCCGAAATCTGCCACCCTTATGACTTCGCCTTCATACCTCTCGCCCTGTTTGTATTCCTTGACGATCTCTTCAATAAGTCCTTTTGCCTTTTCCGCACCAACTGCCTCGCTGGTTATATACACCGTGCCGTCTTCTTCTATATCTATTTCTGCTCCGGTAAGATCCTTGATTTCGTTTATGACCTTGCCTCCGGTACCGATAACCATACCGATCTGGTCGGGCCTTACCTTTATTGCAATGATTCTTGGCGCTTTTGGTGAAAGCTCCGCCCTTGGAGCTTTTATTTCTTCTTCAATCCTCTCAATTATTTTGATTCTTGCGGATCTAGCTTTTTCGAAAGCTTCAGAGAGGATTTCAATGGGTATTCCTTGGACCTTTACGTCCATTTGCACTGCCGTAACCCCGTCTTTTGTACCAGCCACCTTGAAGTCCATATCTCCGTGTTCATCTTCCGGACCTTGGATGTCAGTGAGCACTTTGTGCTTTCCTTCATAAATCATAAGACCCGAAGCAATGCCTCCTACCGGCTTCTTTATCGGTACTCCGGCATCCATGAGAGCAAGAGTAGATGCACATACTGAACCCATCGAGGTTGAACCGTTCGAAGCGAAAGCCTCGGACACCACACGAATAGTGTACGGAAATTCTTCTTTGTTCGGAATGACAGGAAGAAGAGCCTTCTCGGCAAGCGCGCCATGACCGATCATCCTACGGTTGGTAGATCCAATCCTCCCCACTTCGCCTCCGGAAAACGGCGGGAAATTGTAATGATGCATAAACCTTTTATTGGTTTGTGTCTCCATGCCGTCAATGACTTGGGAATCACCCGGAGCACCTAAGGTCAAGGCCGAAAATATATGAGTGCCTCCTCTGTAAAATATCCCTGACCCGTGAAGGATAGATGACACTCCGCCAGCTTTTGCATAAAGAGGCCTCAGATCGTCAAAACCTCTTCCGTCAAATCTTACTCCGTCTTCAATGGCCTTTTTGTGGATAAAATCATTCACTGCATCGTGGAAAACTTTCTTCGCCATCTTAGCATCAACCTCAGGCATATTTTCCAGAAAATATCGAAGCCAGTCTTCTTCCAGATCATAAATCCTTTTCTTCCCCGCTTCACCTACAAGACTCTCCATTTTGGGTCCTATGTATGCGCTAAAAGCGTTCACTAATTCACTCGGTACAATGACTTTATTTATAGAAGCCTTCTGAGCACCCAATTCTTTGATTATCTCCTCTTGGAATTTTTGAATCATATCGAGCAGAGTCCTCGCCTTTTCAAGAGCTTTGACGAGCACTCCTTCAGAAACCTCATTAGCCCCCACTTCAATCATGTTTATGGTGCCATCCTTGCCGCAGGCGATAACATCCATTTCATAGTCTTCGCTTTCCCTCATCTCATAAGTCGGGTTTAAAATGAAATCGCTGCTTCCTTTCATCTTGCCTACCCTCACGGCTGAAACCGGTCCACCCCAGGGAATATGCGATACTCCCAAAGCAAGGGAGGCCGCGATAACCCCTAATACATCGGGGTCGTATTTATCGAGTGAAAGTATGGTGACCACCACCTGCACTTCGTTGCGCAGATCATGATCAAAAAGCGGCCTTATGGTTCGATCGACTATGCGCCCGGAAAGTATTGCTTCATCCGAAGGCCTACCCTCTCTCCTTATAAATCTGGATCCCAAAATTTGACCGGCGGCATAAAAACGTTCTTCGTATTCTACAGACAACGGGAAATAGTCGAGGTCCTTTTCATTTTTGGACATTACCGCAGTGGCGAGGACCACCGTATCGCCCATCCTAAGCATCACTGATCCGTGGGCATTTTCAGCCAAATCATTAAATTCGGCTTCCAATTTCGAGCCGTTTATTTCAAGCTCGTATTTTTTCGATTTCATGCTTCTTTAAGCGAAGCCAATTCTTGAATGTCTCTGCCTCCAAGCTTTTGGGAGCAAAAATATTCAAAAAGCTGGCCCGCGATTACTTATAACAGCACTAGTATACCACACAAACTCTCAATTTTCGTTACATCGTTCATCTTGAATTTTAAACTCTGCCAGAACAAAATTTCAAAATGTCTGGTTGAGACCCGAGCATAGCGAGGAGCGACCCGAGGACTTTTGTAAATTTTAGTTTTGGCTAAGTCTTTATTTGGCTCCTCTGGTTTCAATAATAGTTTGAGCCACATTGGGAGGCACGATGGCATAGTGATCGAATTCGATGTTGGCGCTACCGCGGCCTTCGGTCATGGAACGGAGGGTAGTTACGTATCCGAAAAGCTCGGAAAGCGGCACTTTGGCCCGAACTACTTTGTTGCCTGCTCTGTCATCCATGCCTTCTATGAGCCCTCTCTTTGAAGAGAGGTGCCCGGTGATATCGCCCATGAACTTCTCCGGCACTACCACCTCCACCTTCATGATAGGTTCTAGAATCACAGGTTTTGCCCTCTTCGCGGCATCTTGGAATGCTTGCGAAGCTGCGATTTTGTATGCGATTTCTGACGAGTCGACGTCATGGTAGGAACCGAAAGTAAGCTCGCAGGAAATATCGGTCATCTTGTAGCCAGCTACTATACCTCTCTCCATTGCTTCCTTGACACCCTTCTCAACTGCAGGGATGAATTCAGCAGGAATAACCCCTCCCTTGATAGAGTCGATAAATTCAAACCCTTCCTCTCTGTGCACGTTTTTCTTTTTTTTGCCGCCTTGGATTTCAGGCTCAAGTGGTTTGATCTTGATTTTGACGTGGCCGTACTGCCCTTTGCCGCCGGTCTGCTTGATATATTTGTTCTCAGCCTCGGCTTCGCCGGTTATAGTCTCTTTGTATGCTACTTGCGGGGCGCCAACGTTTGCTTCAACTCCAAATTCCCGCTTCATTCGGTCAACAATAATATCGAGGTGGAGCTCGCCCATTCCCATGATAACGGTTTCTCCTGTTTCGGAATCGGACTTGATCCTGAATGTCGGGTCCTCGTCTGAGAGGCGCTTGAGGGCCATGCCCATCTTTTCTTGGTCAATCTTGGTTTTAGGCTCAATCCGAAGGGAGATGACCGGTTCAGGAAATACAATTTCTTCGAGCACAATCGGATTGTTCTCGTCGCAGAAAGTGTGGGAGGTCTTCGCATCTTTGAGGCCGACAGCGGCGGCAATTTCACCCGCAAAAACCTTTTTCACCTCCTCTCTTTTGTCAGCCTGAAGCCTGACTATTCTTCCTAGTCGTTCTCTGTCTCCTGTGTTTGCATTATAAATATAGGAGCCTGACTCTATGGTGCCTGAATAGACCCTAAAAAACGTAAGCTGTCCGACAAACGGGTCGGCCTGAAGTTTGAAGGCAAGGGCGCAGAAAGGCTCTTCGTCCGAAGGATGCCTCTCGATTTCTTCGCCTGTCCTAGGATCTATACCTTTGATAGCCGGAATATCGAGAGGACTTGGAAGATAGTCCACCACCGCATCAAGTACCAGCTGAACTCCCTTGTTTTTGAGTGCCGAACCGCAAAACACTGGAAAAATTTTGTTTTCGATAACCGCCTTTCTCAATATCCGTTTGAGATCAGGGACCGGCACTTCTTCTCCAGAAAGATATTTGTTCATGGCTTCCTCGTCGTTTTCGACGATTTTTTCTACCATCTCTCCCCGTAATTTTTCCGCATCTGCCTTTAGGTTTTCCGGGAAAGCCATTTCGACAACATTATCGCCGAGCTTGCCTTCGAATCCGAAAGCTTTCATCGAAAGAAGGTCGATTACTCCTTCGTGTTTGTCCTCCTCCCCGATTGGGATCTGCATCCTGATCGCTTTTTTAGAAAGCCGGTCAAGGATTGATTTGAAGGACTTTTCAAAGCTCGCTCCAGTTCTATCCAGTTTGTTTACGAAACAGAGCCTCGGCACGGCAGCTTCCTCGGCGTATCTCCAGTTGGTCTCCGACTGGGGCTCAACCCCTGCTACTCCGTCAAAAACAATGATGGCTCCGTCCAAGACGCGCATCGATCTTTTAACCTCGACGGTGAAGTCGATGTGTCCTGGAGTGTCTATGATATTGAAGCGATATTTTCCTTGGTCCGCCGTAGTTTTAGCGGAGGAGACCCCTTCATCTGCTCTATGGTCGTAAGTGGGCTTCCAAAAACAGGTAATTGCGGCGGCGGTAATGGTAATACCTCGCTCCCTCTCTTGCTCCATCCAGTCGGTCGTGGTCTCGCCTTCGTGGACTTCGCCTATTTTATGTTGGGCGCCTGTATAATAGAGAATTCGCTCGGAAGTGGTGGTCTTACCGGCATCAATGTGGGCTATGATTCCAAAGTTTCTAACTTTATCTAGGGAATAATCGCGTTGCATGAAATTATTTTGATAAATCTTTTATATTAAATTTTTTACGCCTTAAGCATCCCTCAATTAAGCTCGGGAGTCCTTTTCTTTGCGGAAATTACCAAGCAAAATGGGCGAAGGCTTTGTTGGCTTCGGCCATTTTGTGGACATTTTCTCGCTTTTTCACCGCGTCGCCTTCGTTTTTGCTTGCAAGGATGATCTCGTCCGCAAGTTTTTCGTGCATTGGTTTGCCTTTCTTGGCACGAGCAGCCTCAATTATCCATTTCATTGAAAGATAAGATCTTCTCTCCGGCCTGACCTCTCTCGGTACTTGGTAGTTTGCTCCACCAACCCTGCGCGACCGCACTTCCATAGTCGGCCCGGTGTTCCTAAGAGCCGTATCAAAAATCTCCAATGGATCTTCTACCTTGGCCTTTTCCTTAAGCATTTGGAGCGATCTGTAAACCACTCCGCGGGCGGTGTTCTTCTTGCCTCTTTCCATGAGGTAATTGATGAATTTTTCAACCTTTTGGGAGTTGAACTTTATGTCCGGTCTAACGACGTTTTTGCTTTTGATTTTTCTTCTCATTTTTCTTTACTTGCTGTCCTTGGGTTTCTTCACTCCATAATCAGATCTGGAAGTCCTTCTGTTCTCCACCCCAGCCGCATCAAGCCTGCCTCTAACAATAGTGTAGCGGAGTCCGATGTCCTTGACCCTTCCTCCTCTGATAACCACCATTGAGTGTTCCTGCAGAGTATGGCCTATACCAGGTATGTATGCCGTCACTTCCATGCCATTAGTAAGCCTTACCCGCGCGATTTTTCTGATAGCAGAGTTCGGTTTTCTCGGAGTTTTGGTAGTAACTTTTGTGCAAACTCCTCTTTTGAACGGAGATGGGTAAAAGACCGGCTTATTTTTGAGTGTATTAAAGCCGCGGCTTAAGGCGACCGCTTTTGACTTGGCTCTAAGGCTCTTTCTTTTTCTTTTTATCAGCTGGTTTATGGTTGCCATTTAATTTAGAGTGCATAAATAAAAACGCACCCAGGCAAAGATAATCTTAATATAAAGGCGCTCAAAATGCAAGTCCCGTTATAGCTTCAAAGGCTGTCCCGATAATAGGCCCTATGAGGCTCCAGGCATAAAATACGAATAGGAAGACAATTATTATACCGAAACCTTCAATAGCTTCCTTAAACCCCTGAAACCGGTAAGGCAGGAACGAAAAAAGTATTTTTGAGCCGTCAAGAGGTGGGACCGGTATAAGATTGAATACCGCCAAGGTCAGATTTATGAATACTACATAGCTTGTTATTGAAATGAAAGCGTCGCTTAGCATTGCAGTGGGACCGGCAAATCTTATTATCATCCCGAAAATCAGGGCTATCACTATGTTTGAAAGAGGCCCGGCGGCCGCAACGATAGCTTCGCCAAACCTAGCAGGGATACCCCACTTCTCTGGCCTAAGATTGTAAGGGTTGAAAGGTACGGGCCTGGCCCAGCCTATTATGAAGCCCCCGGTGAGGTAACCGATAAGAGGTACGATAACCGATCCGATCGGGTCTATGTGGGTAAAAGGATTGAGAGTAAGCCTGCCCTGATACTTAGCGGTAGAGTCATCCAGTGCCAGAGCCGCATATCCATGAGAAACCTCATGGATGACGACGGACATCACAAGTATTATTACTGCAAACAGAAATTCCATCCCTTAAGTGTAGAACGAAAGGTATAAATTTCAAAATAGTGCTTTACTTTTACAAATTATTCTGATAGCATGTCCACACTATGGCAAAATCATGCGCGATTACAGGCAAATCATCGTTAGTAGGAGGCGGCTATTCAAACCGCACCCGAGCTACCCAGTTCAATCCGATTGGTTCTAAAAGGCGCTATGCCAATCTCCAAAAGAAGCGCGTTTTTGTGCCTGAACTAAACAAATCATTCAACTTGACTCTCTCTGCAAAGGGCATCAAGACTATCCAGAAGAAAGGAGCTTTCAACGCGCTCAAGGACGCCGGGATCATATAAACCTTAAATTTTCTTTTTAGAATCAAACATGCTATCTCGGTTCCCGAAGCTTCAACTCTAAACTTTGACCATCACTTTTGAAGATTGCTCTGCCCTGCTCATCGGTTCTAAGAACTTTGGTTTTAAATTCGTTTAGGATATCCAGAACTTCTTTGTGCGGATGGCCGTAGCGGTTATCTTTACCAGCAGAAATTACTGTGTATTCAGGGGAAACCGCTGACAAGAATATCTCACTTGTTGAAGTCTTCGATCCGTGGTGTCCAGCCTTAAGGACGTCACCTTTGAGAATACCGCAAGCCGCGGGAGGAGACTGACATTCCAGCTTTTCGAGAGAGACGATATATTCCTCAATATTTTTGGGCGAATCCCCAGTTAGAATAAATTCGTTCTCGCCGTATACAAGACGGGAGACAATGGATGCAGTGTTTGTCTCCATCCCTTCCGGATCCCTATCCGGGAAAAGTATCTCAAGCTTCGCGCCCCCGCCAAGATCAATCGTCATTCCTCTTTTTGCCTCAATAATTTTTGAACTTTCTTTTTCAACTCTCTTTTTCAATTCTGAATACATGGAAGTCTCGCCTTCCACCCCCGGCTCAACAAAAACACTTACTTTGTACTTTTCAAAAACATCGTTTAGCCCGCCTATGTGATCAGCGTCAGGATGAGTTGCGACAACCACATCGATCGACCTGTCATAAAAGGGCATCGTTTTTGAAAGCTCTCTCAATACAGAGCGCCCCGGCCCCCCATCTATGAGCATTTGGCGGCCAGTCGGAGAGTCGATAAATACAGAATCTCCTTGACCGATATCGAGGAAAACAACAGTCAGTATCCCTCTCCTGTCCTCCTTATAAGCGAAATATGAAGCAAAAATTGCGACAACCGATAGGATTGCAAGAGCGATCAGCCTGACTTTGGCAGTTTTGTCCATTGCCTATATGATATAATATTTTAGTGACGATATTTGCTATTATTTATTCGTAATAAACCACGTCATGTTCGAAGAAAAAAAGTTCAATATAGGTAAACTTAAGGGTATTTCGGAAAAGACGATTGAGGAGCATTTGAAACTTTATGTCGGTTACGTTAAGCATGCCAATTTGATTCAGGCAATGATCGAACAATATGGAAAAGTTGAAGACGAGGGTGGCAAATATTCTGTGGCTGAGATCACTCGCCGCTTCAGTTTTGAGTTCAACGGCATGCGCAATCATGAGGTGTATTTCAATTCGCTTTCGGGTGAAAAGATTTCTCTCTCAAAGGAGTCGAATCTAGCTAAGTCGATAGAAGTAAATTTCGGATCATTTGAAAGCTGGCTTCTAAGATTTAAGGCCATAGCACTGAACCGCGGAGTCGGATGGGCCATTCTTTACTTTGATCCCTTGTCAAAAAAGCTATTGAACGCTTGGGTTGACGAGCAGCATCTTGGTCAATTGCAGGAATGTAGACCGATCATCGCCCTCGATATGTGGGAGCATTCATACGTTGCCGACTACCAGCCGTCCGGCAAGAAGCAGTACGTCGAAGATTTTTTTGAGAACCTCAATTGGAAAGTTATTGAAGACAGCTTCAATGGAGAAATCTGAGCTTGTGAGTGATTAGGTGGGATTATTTTTTTAATTTCCAGTACAAAATCCCATAGACTAGATACCAAATCAAAATAAGCCAGAGAGAAATGGAGCCGGTTTGTAAAGTGGCGAGGGAAAGGGAGGCCGAAAATTCGGTAATGGAAATTATTATCTGGGTAAGAACGTAAGAGATCACACCAAAGGGCCATGATAAAATTGAACCGACGAGTGGCAAAAGACCGAGCGCACCGGTCAAAGCTCCGGCACCCATGGCCCACGGTATAAGCGGCAAAACTGTGGGATTAATTAAGAATGAAATTAAAGAAACGAAGCCTGACATTTTTATGAGAAGCGGCAGGACGAAAAATTGGACTGCCAAAGTGGACGATACAATTTCACGCAACGCAAATTTTTCAGGAATAAATTTTCTTAATTTTGACTCTGATATCAGTTTATATACAGAAGGTGAAAACAAAATCAGGCCTAAAGTGGCCATGAATGAGAGCTGAAAAGACGGATCATAAAAAAGAATCAGCGGATTCCATAGGAGCATAAAAAACCCTGCGATAAAAAGCCAGCGGAGCGCATCGGCCGGCCGGCCGAGGTAAACTGTGAGAATGGAGATCAGAGCCATAATGACTGCCCGGACTACTGTCGCTCCCCAGCCCACCATGGTGGCGAACAAAATGATAAAAATTGTAGACACCAATAAACTTAGGTTTCTCCTTCCAAAATGCGATAGCGCCCAAAAAATTCCAACGGCAATAATTGTAATATTGTAGCCAGACAGCACTACTACATGTATGAGCCCGACTTTTCTGAAATCATCGAGAAGTTCCTGCCCCAAGGACTGCTTTACACCGAAAATAATTCCGGCAAGAAAAGATGAGTTTGGCTCAGGGACTTTCTCTGAAATTTCTCTGATAAAAGTATTTTTAAATGAGTACAGCAAGGAGACAGCTTTGTTTCCTCCGTCTCCGGCCATTTTTTCTATCATTGGGTAGTAAATAATGAAGTGAATCTTATCTTTGTAAAGATAGGAAACGTAGTCAAACTCTATGTCATTTTGACTGACAAAATTTTTAGGCAGATCTATGCGCCCTGAAACTGAAATTAGATCTCCATATTTGTACTCAGGGAAGCGGTCAGCAACTATAAGTATTTTACTTTTTGAGGGCGAGCGTTTCTGAATGGCTCGCGAGCCTGACTGAGGCGAGCACGGGGAATTTTTCAGCAGAAAAATATCCGTGCATTCAGAAACACTCGCCCGATATAAAAATGGAAAAACAGTGTAACGGATCGACGAGTCCCTGATATCGGGCTCATCCAAGACCATTCCTTCAAAACTTATTTTTCTCCCCACTTGCGAGAGGAGTTCTTTGTCCGGTTCTACGGAGGCAAGACTCATCCTTAAAATTCCCAGAGCAACAGCCAAACCAACAATCAAGAAACCCAAAGTCTGACTTTGGGTTTCAGTACGAAAAGATAACAAATAAGTTGCGACGGTAATCAAAATGACGAGCAAGGCTGCGGTCCATCCCAAATGAAATAAATTATCAAAAACGATCCCGATCAAAAATGAGATGGAGAATTTATAGATCATATAGCCTCTCCCCCAACTCCCTCCCCCAAGGTAAGGGGGCTATAAAAATGTCTATCTCCTAAATTCCCCTCCCCTTCGGGGAGGGGTAAGGAGTTAGGCTTCTTATATATGAAACTTGTAATTTTCCTTCGGACCTTCATACAAATCAACCTTCAAACCGTCTGCAAAGCTTGTGGCTATTTCATCGCATCTTTCATTTTCCTTGTGTCCAGAATGCGCCAAAACTTTTTTCCACTCAATATTCTTATTTTTTGAAACTTTTAATAATTCCTGCCACAAATCTTTGTTCAATACTTCTCTCTTGTCTTTAGTGCGCCAATTATTGTTTTGCCATCTTTGGATCCACTCGGTCATCCCCTTTAACAAATATTCGGAGTCTGAAAAAATTTCAACCCTTGAAATTTTTTCACCCTGAGCGAGTGAGGAGAGTCGAAGGGCTTCAATCGCTGCCCTCATTTCCATTCTGTTATTGGTTGTCATCTCTTCCCTGCCTCCGATTTCAGTAACGAAATCCCCCTGAGCGAGTGAGGAGAGTCGAACGGGCTTGTGATTTATTATTATGGCAGCCCATCCTCCCGGCCCCGGATTTCCTCTCGATGATCCGTCGGTGTAAATAACAAATTTATTCATGAAACTAATTTAAATTATTTCTTGACATTATCCCTGTCCCTAAAACCTATCGGTTCTTTCTTTTCTTCAATTGGGGGATTGATCATTTGATTGATAACTTGAATGAGAGATAAAATTTTTTGACTTTGACTTTTTTGCTTTTTTTTATTTTGTCAATTTCTAAAATCAAGTCTTTGTGAGTAGCCAAAAGTTCACGAAGTCTTATAAAAGCTCTAACAATAGCAATATTTACTTTAACCGCCCTCTTACTGTTTAATACAGAAGACAACATCGCAACACCGTGTTCGGTAAATACATATGGCAAATATCTCCTACCGCCATAATTTGAACCTGAGGTGCCAATTTGGAACCTCAAATTTTTTGATTCTTTTTCTGTAAGTTGAAACATAAAATCAGAAGGAAATCTATCCTTGTTTCGCTTAATTGCCCTATTAAAAAATTTAGTTTCTATTTCGTAAAGTTTTGCTAGATCGCTATCAAGCATCACCTTTATACCTCTGATTAAATATATTTTTCTTTCAATAATTTCTATCGGCACTAAGCTCAAATCTTTCTTCATGAAACCATTTTAGCATAAAAACAAGGCCGGCAGCCGCTTAGAGCGGCTGCCGGAGGTTTGGGCTTGCAAACTTTAGAGGACAGACGGGAGTAGACTCCCTAAACGCTGGCGTCAAGCCTGCCTTCACTAGGCCTCGTTTAGATACCTTTAAATACGAACTTTGGATATCATGTTTGTATGGCGAAAAATTTAAAAAACAAGAAAAAGCACCTGTCGGATGAAGAAAGATTTTGCATCGAAAAGATGCTGAAAGTGGGAGAAAGTTTTGTCGATATTGGCAAAGCTTTAGGTCGGGGCAAGTCAACCGTCTGTGAAGAAGTGAAAGCAAACGGAGGCAGAAAGAAATACAGAGCAGAACAAGCAATCAGGCGAGCATATTGGAAACAATATCGGAAGAAAAGAAACTGCAACGAAGTGGCCCTCAATGGTCATCTCACCAAATTTGTCGAGAAAAAACTCAGAGCTGGTTGGTCAACAGGAGCAATATCCGCTCGTTTGGAAACTCAATCAGGATTAGAGTATGCAAGTGAAAAAAGCATCAGAAAGTTCATTAAGAAAAGGTCTGGACTGGAAAGATTTCTGTTTTGGAACAGAAACGATTACAAAAGCGGAAAGAAAAGAGGAAACAAGATATTCCTCACTGATCCAAACCGGAAATTCATCGAGCAAAGGCCTTTGTCGGCCCTGTATGCGTATGGACACTGGGAGATGGACTTCATCGTCTCCAAACACAATTCGTGGGTCTTGCTCGTCTGTGTGGAGAAATACAGCAAGCTTCTGAAAATCGCTCTTCTGCCTAATCGAAACAACGATTTGGTTAATCAAACTCTGTGCTCAATGTTTGGCGATTCTGTGCCGCTTTCCATCACCACCGACAACGATATTGCTTTTGGAAAGTGGGAGGAGCTGGAAGTATTGTTAGACACACAAATATATTTTTGCAGACCCTTTCATTCTTGGGAAAAAGGATTAGTTGAAAATTCAAACAAATGGCTGCGAGAATTTATACCAAAAAAGACCGACTTGAAATCGATCTCCTCTGAGTTTCTTTCCGATATTGAAATGTATTTTAATCACAAACCACGAGAATGTTTGGGAGGTCGAACAGCATTCGAAGTGATGATGGAAAACGAGTATGGTATATTGGTTGAATCATTAGAAGTTAACTTTCCGAAAGTTCGTATTGAGGGGTGAGGAAAGGCCTGTCACTCTGGCAAGAAAGATAATATGCCTAACTAAAAAAGTCAACTACACGGAGGCGGATTTCGGAAGAGCCGTTGTAAAAAGATTTTTCGATATTAGCGACCAAATTGGTTTTAATGTTCTCCTTGAGCAAGTGGCCATACTGATCGGGAGAAGTAAAAAAGGAAACCGCTCTCAAAGTATGTGCGCCGTCGCGAAAATTTATCGAGAGATGCTCCTGATTTTTTCCAAAACGGTTAATTTTTTCAGTTATGACGTCGCGAAAAATGAAAACCGGTTTTTCGTTGCCGACTCCGAATGGTGCCAGGCGTAAAATTTCATAAACTAATTTTTCGGTGATATCTTTGAGGCTTAGTTCGGCATCAACCAAGACTTCCGAATTGCTTTTTACAATATGAGTACTGGCTTGAATCAAAGCCTCTTCCAAATTGTGGACTTTTTCGTAAGTTACAGAGAAGCCTCCAGACATTTTGTGTCCGCCAAATTCCAAAAAATTATCTTTGGCTCTCTCCATGAGCGCCACCAAATCCGCCACACCGTCCGACCGACACGATCCTTTCAAAAGGCCTTGGTCTTCATCTGAGGCCCTGCCCCAAAGAAACACCGGTCTCTCATATTCTGAAGCTATAGAGTTCGCGGCAAGACCAAGAAGCGCCGACCGCCACTCGGGGTCGCCCAAAACGATTACCGGTTTTTCTCCCTCGTTTTCAAATTTTTCCATTACTCTTTTTTTGGCCTCTTTGACTATTGAGGCCACCACACTCTTCCTTTCGTTATTTATGCTATCCAAATGCTTTACGAGACCCCCCGCCTCGCCTTGATCATCCGTAGTTAATAATTTAAAAGCATCTCTCGCATGACCCATTCGCGAAGCTGCATTTATCCGAGGCGTGATCATAAAACCGACATCATCTTCGCTTAAATTATTTTTGTTTATCCTAAGGTTATAAAAAAGTTTGTTCAGTCCAAGTCGGCGGGTCTTCCTTAAAACTTTCAGCCCGTAAAAAGCCAGGGCTCTGTTTTCGCCGACTAATGGCACCATGTCAGAGAGAGTGGCAAGCCCCACCAAATCTAGGAGCCACTTGTGCTGGCCGTCTTTAAAATTGAATTTGCCGTAAGCGAGCATGGTGAGCCGAAGAGCTTCTATCAATTTCCAAACTACTCCGGCGCCGCACAAAATTTTCTCTGGATACTTTGATTTTTCTAGTTTTGGGTTAACTACGGCCAGCGCTTTGGGTAAATTGTTATCAGGCTTGCCCCGCGAAGCTTTAGCGAAGTGCGGTTCATGATGATCGGTTATGATGACCTCTATCCCGTGCTTTATTGCATGTTCGATTTCTTCGTGATCCCTGATCCCGCAGTCTACCGTTACCAAAAGCTTTACTCCGTCCTTTGCAAGCTCATCCACACCATCGCTGTTTAACCCGTAACCTTCAATATGCCGATCCGGAATATAATTTATAAAATTATTAAATCCGATGGACTTAAAGAAATCGTGGAGGATTGCTCCTCCGGGTATGCCGTCGGCGTCATAATCGCTCCAAATAGCTATGCGCTCGCTCTTCTCCATTGCTTTCAAAATCCTTTTTACCGCCTTATCCATATCCGGAAGAAGGAAAGGATCGTGGAGGTGCTTTTCAAAATCAGGGCTTAAAAAGTTTTCCCTTTCTTCCTCGGTCTTAATTTCCCTGTTATGCAATAATTGTTCTATCAGGTTATCCGAAACTTTGGGCTTCGCTGAATAATTCTTTGACATGGGGCTATGATAGCACCGAAGAACCTCATCTCCCAACCCTTCCTCTTGCTAAAGGAAAGGGAGAAGAAACAAGACTTGCATTCTCTCTTTTTCCCCTCTCCTTTGCAAGGAGAGGGGTGAGGGGTGAGGTGGGAATGTGGTAAAATAAAGTTATGGAAAACTGTATTTTTTGTAAAATTGCAAACAAGGAAATTCCGTCTCACATAGTTTATGAGGATGATGATTTTATGGCCTTTTTAGACATCAACCCGGAGTCTCCCGGACATTGCCAAGTCATCCCCAAAAAACACTACCGCTGGGTTTGGGATTTGCCGAACGCTGGAGAATATTTTGAAGTCGTAAAAAAAATTGCCAGAGCAGAGCAGAGGGCATTTGAAACAGACTGGATACTTTCAAAAATAATCGGTGATGAAGTCCCCCACGCCCACATATGGGTTTATCCGAATTCAAATATTTCCGGCAATCCAAAAGACTTCGCCGAAAATGCTAAAAAAATAAAAGAGAATTTGTAATCCCTGCAGACATACCGGCTCCGATATACTATCGGAGCCTTGTCCTGCCCTATGTCGGCTGAGGTTCTCCTTCCTCCTCCCCTTTGCTTGGGAGCGGAAAGAGTTCGTTTTGATATCCAAGTTCGTTTGGATCTGGTGGGAGCCCAAGCTCCAGTTGACGGGGCATCCCGATTCCAAACCGAACCTCATTACTCAGCAAAAAAAGTTGGTCGCTCACAGAGCCTCCTGATTAGAGGATACACCCATAGAGCCGCATCAGACAACTGTGGATAATTACTTTAGAGCATCTATACCGGGGAGAGTACCGATGGCCAGAAAATCGAGCATAGCGCCACCCCCAGATGATACAAATCCGCCTTTGTTTTTGATCGTATTTTCGATCTGAAGCTCTTTTATGGCAGCCAAGGTATCGCCTCCGCCAACAAATGATTTAGCACTGCTTTCTCTAATCATTTGGGCGAGTTTGAAGGTCCCTGCCGTAAATCCGCTTTCGTATTTCCCAAGCGGACCATTCCAAACTATCGTCCGAGCCTCTTTTACTCTAAACCCGAGCATTTCAAGCGTCGCCTCATCGGCATCCAGAGCATTAAAGTCCCCGAGTGGCAAAATCACTTTTGTGCTTTGAGCAAATGGCATTCTCGGTACATCTTTGGCCATAGCCCCGCCAACAAATATCCAATCCGCGATATCGAGAAATTTTTCCACCAGAGGCAGTTTGGTTTCAAGTTTTGCCCCGCCTAAAATTACAAAAAACGGGTGTTCTGGGTTCAAAGCAGCTGAAAGACTTTGGAATTCATGGAGAAAATCGAATCCTGCAAATCCCGGTATGTATTTGGGCACTCCGACTATGGATGCATGCTCCCTGTGGGATACGGAGAAGGCCTCGTTTACATAAATTTCTGCGTTTGATGCGAGGTATTTCACGAATTCATCGCTATTTGCTTCTTCGCCGGGATTTTTCCTTAAATTTTCCAAAAATTCCACCCCCGAGGACAAGCTTTCAAAATTGTTTCTGGCATGATTTATCACAGGCTCGATTGATTCTCCGTCCCTTCCGAAATGGCTTGCGATCACTGGGACAGCGCCTTTGCCCTTGATGTATTCGATTGTTTTAAGAGAAGCCCTTAACCTGGAATCGTCTAATATCTTGCCGTGAGAGACTGGTAAATTCCAATCAACCCTTACCAAAACCCTCGTCCTCTCTCCAATATTCGCCTCTTCAACTGATTTCATGTCTATTTTTTGAGATCTGCCGCTTTTAGGATTTGACCAAATCGCTCCGGGACCAAAGAGGCGTGGCCGACAAGGAAGCCGTCGACGTTACCCTTCTCTATGATGTCGGTGGCGTTTTCAGCCTCCACAGATCCTCCATAAAGTATTTTTACAGTTGCGGAGATATCCTTACCGAAAAATTCACCGATTATTTTCTTTATTACGAGAGTAATCTCGTGGACGTCGGTTGAGTTCATGGCCTCTCGATATGACCTGCCTATTGCCCACACAGGCTCATAGGCAAGGATAAAACCTACCAGATCCTTTTTCTGAAGACCTGAGAGCCCGTCTTTTATCTGACCCTTTATAAAAGAGAAATATTTGCCGTCCCTATCCCTTTCCCGCTCCCCGATGCATAAAATCGGAACTAAATTGTTGTTGAGGGCTATTTCGGTTTTTTTCCTTATCGTTTCGTTATCTTCACCCGCGGCTCTCCTCTCGGAATGCCCGATTATCACGTATTTTGCGCCAAGGTCAGCAACCACAGGAGCGCCGACTTCGCCTGTAAAAGCCCCCTTTTCCTGATTAAAGATGTTCTGCGCCCCTATAATCAGGTTTTTGGGTTTATCCAGCTTGGACAGAAGCCCTATATACGGAAACGGAGGGCAAATTATGCAATCAGTGTTTTTGACAAGCTTTGCCGCATTTCTTGTGCCATTGTAAATCCTCTTGGCCTCAGCAAAGGAGGTCGGGTTCATTTTCCAATTCGCAACAACGATGTTTCTTTTTTTCATTTTCTATTCTATTTCAAGCCAGGATAATATCTCATAGCCTCCGGAAGGTCCAGATGAGAAAAGTGCATTCGGGAGGCCGGTCTCATACTTGACATTTGCCGTATTTGTAAGTATTATTTTATATGCCGTGGCCTCTTTTACCCCTACTGACTGCCCCAGAGTAATTTGGCCATGAGGTGCGTAGGCGACTATGGCTCCCGCTGACTGGCCGACGTCAATCGCATTTATATCCCCTCCATTTTCAGAACTGTTGTTGTGAGAGATCATAAATATGAAAGAATTTGGGTTGTCTGAATTCTCAAATTCAGTATTTTGCTCAAGGATTATCCTGCTTCCATTTAGCCGATCGGAAGGGTTATCGGCTATCATGACAACACTTTTATTACCCAAAGCTGGGTCAACTCTTATGGTAGGACCTGTCTGGGTGTCTATATTTCCAACCACCCATACAGGTCCGGCAACGGTAAGAACAACGCTATTGCCTTTTATCTCCAAATTGCAATTTATCTTTACCGGTCCTAGGGTCATGCTCGTATTAACGCTATACTTGCCCCCAGAGCATGATGTCCCATCGATTACACCTCCGGCTTCTGCGTCAGATTCCCATTCTGCAATCTGTTCGTCTGAAATAGGGAAAGGCACATGAGGCTGGTCTGGACTGTTCGGATACTGAGAACCGTAAACAGTCGTGCCTGAAATTGTTTTGAAATAGGCATTTTTTTCTATTATAGAATCTTCAATTCTGTTTGCGTAAGCGTTTCCCGTCACCCTAATATGATCCAAAAGGCCAGAAGACCCTGATGAAACTACGTCACCACTTATAGTATTGCCTTCACCGATAATGCTGCCCCCAGAATGGACGTTTCCTTCTACAGTAGCAGAATTTTTAAGGATAAACCCGCCTTGTCCAGCCTGAATGCCGTAGTGAAATGATGAGCCGCTTCCTTGGACGACGTGGGTCCTGATTTTTCTTGAGAAATCGGCTTTTTCTCCTTGGGCTACAACTTGCTTGCCGTCAGAACCTTCATCAGTCACAGCAACTGTGATGGGATTGCCATTTATATAAAAAGTCTGGCTTGAAGGCACCAACAGTCCCGAAACTAGCCTGAATACCGCATCTTCCATTCCAGCCTCCGCAACATAGTAGCTTTCTTTGGAGAGAGAGATAGCCGTGGCCATAGTGATATGCCTCACCGCTGGCGTAGCGATACCTAAAATAACTGTGACTGAAATCCAGAGGAAAAACAGTGCGGTTAAAACCATCACTTGGCCCCTATTTTTTATGTTTTTTTTCTCAAATTCCATTTCAATAAGACCCCCTAAGGACTGCGAACCCATAAAATTTTTCAGTCTTTACAACTGTACCAAACGTTCCTTTAAGCACCAACTCAATTCTTACCCCTTCAGTATTTGAATTAGTAAGATATTTGAAAACAAGACTTTCCACCTTACCGATAGTCGAAGTGAGCTCCTCCGGGGTTCCGCCGTTTTTTGCGATTCTTAACGATCCGTTTGAAACATCAAACTTGACCGAATACATGATACCCCCGTCGTCTGTTCCGCTTATAGTGAGAGTACCGGGGCTTACGTCAAAGGTGCTTTGGCCGACGACTACGGCAGATCCGTTCCTTATTTCGCGCAACATCGCCTCCATAGTGATAGCTCCGACACTTTCAAGTTCTCGGGATACTTTTATTTTTTTGTATGTAGCGGTCATTGAAAGAAGCATTTGCACGATCACAGCCGATGCGATAGTGAGAACCACCACATAGAAGAGTGCTTCTATGAGAGTCACTCCTTTTTTGGGGTTTGCTTTTTTAATTATTGAAAATATTGCTGACATAAGTTGAAATTGTGCGTGTAGTCGTGGCTCCGTTAGCATACCAAGACACCTCAACGTTCACTTTTTTTGTTTTCGGATCATAATTGCCCGACTCAACAATGTTTCCGGACACATCGCGAAAAACATCCTGAAACGCAACCCTTCTATCGAACCTCCCGTCAATAAGAACTGGCGTGCTCGAAAACTGCCATTCAGTACCGTTAAATTCGATCATATAATAAGTATCGGGCGTCAGAGTTGAGATGTTTTGGGTCCAGTTAGAGTCGCGCATGAATTTAATAGCTTCAACTCCCTCTTCTGCAAGAAAAGAAGCTTTGAAGTAAGCAGGGTTTGCAAGAGAAATTTTGAGATACAGAGTATAAATTTCCCAGACTGAAATAATAAATAGAGTTATCAAGAAAACTGCAATCACAGATTCTGCAATACTGAAACCTCGAGAAGAAAAACGTCTTTTTGAAAAGGCAAACATCTTCTCTTTATTTTACCACTCCTGTTCCCAGAATTGTAATAGTTGTTGATGCACTGCCATCCTTTAGTTGGATTTTTACGGTTCCATAATTATCGGTAAACCCGGTCAAGCGCTTAAAAACAATGTCTTGCCCGCCCATGTTCAGTGAGTATGTACTTATTTCAACATTGTTAGAAAATTCATGAATCCTTTCCTCCTCCCCTCCTGGTGTGTAAACAGAGCCTTGAAACAAAACAGCTTTGTTGGCTTCTAGGTGCACACCGTATTGCGAAGCGTTTTTAGAAGATATGGTAAAAAGTCGTGCATTACGTATAAAGGCAACAAGCGAGTCTGCATCTTTCTTAAGGAGCTCCGCCTTATTAAGATTGCCAAAAAAGTACACCGCGATCGTCGAAACGGCGGCAATAATCGCAATGACTGCGAGTATTTCGATCAATGTAAATGCTCTTTTGTGCCACATCTTATTGAATGGCGTCTACCAACGAATATGTCGGGGCAAGCATGGCTATAGCGAAGATGGCGACGGCAATACCAATGAAAACCATGAGGAACGGCTCTATAATGGTCGACATATCCTTGGTTTTTTGATCCACTTCCTCTTCGTAATAATCAGCGATATTTTCAAGCATACCACCAAGCTTGCCTGTTTCTTCCCCCACCGCAGCCATTTCCCCTACAAATACCGGGTAAAGATGGCTCGCTTCGATAAAGACTTTGGATATCTGGTCGCCACTCTGGATAGATTCGGCGGCTTTTTCAAGCACTTTTTTGTAATGTACATTCTGCATAACCTCTTGGGTCACACCGATCGCCACAACAATATCCACCCCTGAAGAGAGAAGCGATGACAGTGTTCGAGTAGTTCGGGCTGAGTTAACCTCCTTGACTAGGCCGGAAATCAACGGCAAATGTAAAACCAGGGAATCCTTAAATCTTTTGCCTTTTATGGTCCTCAGGGAATAATAGGCGGATGCAGCCAAAGCGCCGACTACTCCGATAAGGATGAGAGCTTGATTTCTTAAGAAATCACTTATCCAGATGAGTATACGCGTCGGAAGCGGCAGTTCGATGTTGAGCCCCTTGAAGGTCTCTGTCAATGTCGGCACCATATAGACAAGCATCAAAATACCAAGTATCACCATAAGTGATAGTACAATAACCGGATAAATCATGGCTCCTTTTATTTTTTTTGACAAAAGGTATGACTTTTCAAGTTGCGAGGATACGGATCGCAGAGACTCCACCAGGTTGCCGCTCCCTTCCCCCGCCCTTACCATGGATACAAAAAGTTTTGAGAATTGCTTAGGATAATGGGAAAGGGCGGAGCTCAATGTTTCCCCTCCGCTTACGAGCGACTCTACATCCTCGATTATCTTGGTAAGTCGCTTATTGTGGCTCTGTTTTCGCAGGATAGCTAATGCCCTGCTAAGCGACAGCCCAGCTTCTATCATTACCGCCATGTTCTTGGTAAAGGAAATGATGTCGTGTGGCTTGACTCTGCCGCCAAACGGCCAGAGACTGAAGGATTTCTTTTCCTTTTTTGCCTCTTCAACCGACACAAGCGAAGCGCTGATCTTCCTCATGTACGAATAGAGCTCCGATTTGCCTTCAAAATCCTTGGTCTCTTCGCGTTCTTCTCCGTCCTTTATATATTTATATTTGAACAATGGCACGGTAGTGGCTTCGTTTTATCCGTTTGGACTTACGGATTGATTTATAAATTTTTATTCTGACACAACCCTCAATAATTCTTCGATGGTTGTCAGCCCTTGGGCGGCTTTGAATATGCCGTCTTCAAGCATGGTAAGCATTCCTTCCTTTCTTGCCTGGAGGTTGATATCTTCTGCCGCTGCTCCTTTGATAATCATATCCCTAACAGCCGACGACACGTTTAGTACTTCATAAATTCCCATCCTTCCCTTGAAAGCCTCTTCTCCGGCGTTCTTTTCCGCTCTATAAAAAGGTATATTCTCCCAATTGTCGCCTTTGCCTACGACCTTTTCTTCTTTAAGGGTGTTTAAAACAATATCAAGATCAACAGCTTTAGAGAGGGATTCGACCTCAGCCTTTGTCAGGTTGTATTTTTCTTTTTTGCTTGAAAGCTTTCGTACAAGCCTTTGAGCGATTATGACATCAAGAGTAGAGATGATAAGAAATGGCTCCACCTTCATATCGATAAGCCGCGGGATCGCACCAGACGCCGAATTGGTGTGAAGAGTCGACAGCACTAAGTGTCCTGTCAAGGCTGCATTGATAGCGAGGGAAGCGGTTTCGTTGTCTCTTATTTCGCCGACCATGATTATGTCTGGATCTTGTCTGACCAAAGTCCTCAATCCTGTGGCGAAAGTAAGGCCAATCTCAGGCTTGACTTGAGTCTGGTTGACTCTTTTCATCTGGTACTCGACCGGATCCTCGATGGTTGATATGTTCACATCCGGAGTGTTTAAAATATCGAGCATAGTGTAAAGGGTAGTAGATTTGCCGCTGCCGGTAGGACCAGTGGTCAAGATCATGCCCGTCGTTTTCTGCAGAGTTTTGTGTATCAGCTCGAGGCCGGAACCATGAAAACCTAAGGATTCCAAGGTAAAGCCCGACACTGATTCGCGCAAAAGTCGCATCACTATCTTCTCACCGTAATAAATCGGCAGGGTCGAAACTCTGAACGACACTTTTTCTCCGTTCATGTCTATTTTAAATCTTCCGTCTTGGGGAAGACGCTTTTCATCAAGCTTTAAACTTGCAAGTACCTTGATGCGAGCGACAAGTGAGGGACCGATATGCTTGGGTAAAACCATGGCGTCATGAAGTATGCCGTCAATTCTGTATCTGATAAGTATCTGATCCTCAAGAGACTCGATATGGATATCTGAAGAGTTTTGGATGATGGCGTGTTTGAGCAGAGTGTCAACAATTCTGACAACCGGCAGTTCCTCAGCCAGCTTCTTCAGGTCTTTGTCCGACATATCCTCAGTCGATTTTTCGGTGATGGTCTTTATCTCATCTGATTCGCTCTTGATGATGTCGCCGAATTCATCCTTGAGGTTTTTCTGATACTGGATCAGGGCGGAGCGCATAGACTCGGAATCGGTGAGCCGAGGCAGAATACGCAAATTGACTTTCTTCTTTATGGAATTGAGGGCTTGCAGGTCGTCGGTGTCAAGCATTGCCACTTCCAGAGCATCGTCTTTTTTTGCAAAGGCCACGATATTGCGGTTGCGGGCGATTGGTTCTGGAATAAGATTTAAAATTTCCCTGTCTAGGGTCTGGCCCTTGAGATTTACGAAAGGTATGCCCAGAATATACGCCTGAATGCGCCTCAGGTCGTCATCTGAGAACTTGCCGTTAGAAACCAGAATTTCGCTCATTGGTTTCTTTTTTGCCTTGGCCTCTTTCTCAGCCTCTTCAACTTCGGCTTTGGAGACCAATCCGGCATCTATGATGAAATCTTTTATTTGTGAATCGTCTACGTGCATTAAAATAGTATAGCTATCCAATTTATTATACCAAAAACAATCAAACAAAAACCAAAAATTGGGAACAAACGTTCCTTTTTATATTTTTGAAATCTGAAAAATAAAAATATTTACAAAATATCTCTGGAGCGGGAGCGGGTATTACCGATGAGATATTTTTTGGGATTACCGTCGAGGTCGATGAAGTCATCGGCAGCCTCGATGAGTTTAGCCGAGGTTGAGCGGCCGAAAGAAGCCACCTCCACCTGGCAGCCTTGATTGATTTTGAGGTATTCGACAAGCGGCACATAATCACCGTCCCCTGAAATCAAAACTATAGCGTCAAGCTTTGGTGCAAGCTTTATGGCGTCCACAGCAAGACCGACGTCCCAGTCCCCTTTCTTGGCGCCGCCGGCAAAAATCTGCAAATCTTTTGTCTTTGTTTCAATGCCGAGCCTTTCTAGCGCATCGAAAAAGCCTTTTTCTTCACCGCTTTCGGTAGAAATAACGTAAGCAACAGCCCTGATAAGCACTCTGCCTGATAGGGCATCTTTAAGTACGTTACCGAAATTAACCTTTGCCTTATAAATATTTTTGGCGCTGTGGTAGAGATTTTGGGTATCAATAAAAATTCCTACGCGCTGCTCCGGATGTCTTATGACTGGCATAAAAAATATTTTTTTATAAAAATTCCATTAGGAAGTTTTTTTGAGTCCTAGCTTCCTTACGATAGCATTATACCTCTTTGTGTCTTTTTTTTCGAGATATTTCATCTGAGCCCTCCTTTGGGACACAAGACCAAGAAGCCCCCTTCTCGAGTGTTTATCCTTCTTGTTTTTCTTGAGGTGCGCGGAAAGGTCGTCTATCCTTCGCGATAAAATGGCAATCTGCACCTCCGGCGAACCCGTGTCGGTTTCGTGAGTTTTTACCTCTTTTATTATCCTCTGCTTTTTGTTTTTGGTCAGCATTTTAAAAAATTACCCACTCTTGTTTTATAAACTTGTCTAATAAAAAATTTCGTTAAGTATGGTTTTTGGACATTTCTGTCATCTTTAGCATATCACAAAGCCATATTTTAAGCAAGACATCTCACTTATCATCGTTTTTGATTCAAAATATTTTGCGACACTAAAAATGATATAATGTTGGGCGAAGCCATGAAAGACCTAGAACAACTAAAGCGCCAGTTTCTTGAATATGTTGAGATCGAAAAGGGGCGATCGCTTAAAACTGTTGAAAACTATGATCATTACCTTACTGTTTTTTTATCCCAAACCAAGGCCAAGAAGCCAAGCGAAATATCTGATTCCATGGTCCGTGAGTTCAGGCTCTGGCTAAACCGCCAACCGGTAAGAAGCCGAAGCGAACCGGGTAAAACTTTGGGCAGGAAAACTCAAAATTATTATCTGATCGCCCTGCGTGCTTTCCTAAAATACCTTGCGAGACAAGAGATCAAAAGCCTCCCAGCAGAGCGTATCGAGCTTGCTAAAACACCTGAACGCTCCCTTGACCTCATTACCGAATCAGAGCTAGAGAGACTTCTTGAGACACCAAGAACCAAGGATTCCGCTAATGGCAAGGACAGAGAGCTTAAAAACTTGCGCGATCAGGCCATAATCGAGCTCCTTTTTTCTACCGGCCTCCGCGTTTCGGAACTGCGCTCGCTCACCCGCGATATCGATCTTTCAAGCGACGAGTTTTCCGTCAGAGGCAAGGGTGGCAAAGTGAGAGTCGTTTTCCTATCTGAGAGGGCAAAAAACACATTAAAGGAATATCTGTCAAAAAGGAAGGACCTGGACAACGCCTTATTCATACAAGTTTCAAAGAATGGCAAAGTTGCCCAGAGCAAAAACAAGGGACTATCCTTGACCAAAAGATCAATAGAGAGGATAGTCAAGGAACGCGCCATAAGAGCCGGCATTTCAAAAAGGGTTACTCCGCATACCATGCGACACCTCTTTGCGACCGATCTCCTTTCAAACGGGGCCGACTTGCGTTCTGTGCAAGCTCTTTTGGGACATGCTCATATTGGAACCACTCAAGTTTACACCCACGTTACCGACAAGCATCTTCGCGATATCCATAAAAAATTTCATAATAAAAAATAAGACTTTTTATATCCTTTACTCACCACTGTTAAAGTATTACGATTTAAAAATGAAAATTATATCTTGGAACGTAAACGGGCTTCGGGCGGTTCATAAGAAGGGGCTTTTTTTGCCGTTTATTGACAAATACAAGCCCGATATTTTGTGTCTGCAGGAGATAAAATCTCAAAAGCACCCCGCCAAACCGAGTCAGTCGGGCAGGCAGAGTAAGATTGACCTGGAGGATTATGAGGAATACTGGAATTCAGCGGGTAAGGCTGGGTACGCAGGGACAGCGATATTTTCAAAAACAAAACCCATTGGAGTGAAAAACGGCTTTCCAGAAAAACTAGTTTTAAAATACAAACTTCATGGAGACGGCTACGGCGATCCCGACAAGGAAGGCCGAGTTATAACTGCTGAATATGATGATTTTTTTCTGGTAAACGTATATACCCCTAACTCCAAGAGAGATTTAAGCAGGTTAGTCCTAAGGCACAAGCACTGGGACCCAGCATTTCTAGAATATGTTTTGAACCTGAACAAACGAAAACCAGTGATTTTTTGTGGTGATCTCAATGTCGCCCATACCGAAGAAGATTTGGCAAATCCAAAACAAAACGAAGGCGAGCATGGTTTTACGAAAGAGGAACGTCAGGGCATTGATAACATGATCAAATCGGGTTTTAGAGACGCCTTCAGACACTTTGTGCCCAAAGGCAAAGGCCATTATACATGGTGGACACATTGGAGAAACGCAAGGGAGAGAAATGTAGGATGGAGAATCGATTATTTCTTCGTTCATCAAAGTATTTTGCCTAGAATCAAAACTTCCGGCATATTACCGGAAGTTTTGGGTTCTGACCACTGCCCCATCACTCTTGAGCTTAAAGCAAAGAGTTAGGATCTAGGAGCTTTACATCGGCTGCATAGGAGGCTTGACTTCGCAGTGCTTGCAATAACTTTTGTGAGTAAATACCTCAAAGAGTGCCGCGATCCCCACAAGCAGGTAGATCAGGCTTGCCAATCCGCTCGGTATGACATTACCCACTCCCCAACCAAAAAACTCAAGTCCCCAGTTAAGACCGCCCACGATAAGAAGGACAAAAGCAATTGTGTGTAGCGCTTTCATATGATTAATTACATTTATAATAATAATATTCTACTATTTTTAAAAAAATTTCTAAAGTATAAGTGTTGATTTTGATCACTTTTATCGTGCCTAATCGAAAATATTCATATAAAAACAAAGCCGCTAAGGTGCGGTGGAGGTTTTCGCACGACAAGAGCGGCTTTAAAAAAGAGCATACCCAGCACCATTTTCATCCAACAAGACCTAGTTATTGAATCAAAATGGTGCTGGACGAAAGACAAGTCAAGTAAGAATGCGCGTAACTGCAAGAATCTTATAATATCCAATTTACAAAAAAATAGCGAGGATATATATACTCTATTCTTGTGTCTTACTGAACTTTCTCTCAGACAATACTATTGTCGAAAGAACTAATGCTGAAATTCTTTGACTTCAATCAGCGCCTGTATAAATTTTATGTCCTTTATAAATAAAATAAAAGTCATCCTGTGGATAGCATCTGACCTATTCAACATGATGCGAACTTCTTATTTTATTTATCTGAGTATTTTCCTCCATTTTAATCTTATTCTTAGCCAAATATGCCATGTGTGCGAGTTCTTTATCGGACAATTTATTTAATTCAATTGTCCTTTTGTTTAGCTCTTCCTCTGTATTGATGTCTGGATTTTCGAGTGCTTCATCAAGAAGGATGTTAAGTATTTGACCAATCTTAGGACCTGGGGAAATTGACAAAATCTGCATAATTTTTCGTCCATCAATTTTGAGCATTTGTGGTGAGATCGGATTCCTCATCACCTCCTCAATCATGGCTCTATACTTCCTAAGCCTATATGGATTTTCTTTTGGCCTTCCGGTCCCAATACGGTCGCATGTTCTTAATTCTATAAGATCCCAAATGCTTTCCTTTCCTACATTTACAATAAGCCTTCTAACAGCGGAGTGAGTTATTTTTTCAGTATCTGAGAAAAACATATGCCATCTTACTAATTTTTTGACCTGATTTATTGTTTCACGTGAAAATTTTAGTCTTTCCAGTACTTTTTCGGTTACACGTGAACCAACGACCTCATGGCCATAGAATGTCCATATTTTAGCATTATTATCCCATCTTCTGGTGCTTGGTTTTGATATGTCGTGAAAAATAGCAGCTAGTCTCACGTGTAACGGCATTTTTTTATCAGCTGAGTGTTGAAGAGTTTTGAGTATATGGGTCCATACATCATACGAGTGAGCTTTGTTTTGTTCCACCCCAATCCCTTCAATCAATTCTGGAAGTATAAACTCTAGAACACCTAGCTTTTTCATGACTTCAATTCCCATGCTTGGATTAGGGGACATTATGATTTTTTCAAATTCATCCCTTATTCTTTCCGCTGAAATATCCTTAAGTATAATTCTATTTTCTGATATTGATTTTTCTACGCTTGGGTCGATCTCGAATCCGAGTTCCACATGAAACCTGATTGCTCTTAAAATCCTTAAGCCATCCTCCGTAAGCCTCAAATTGGGATCACCGACAGCCCTTATTATTCTATTGTTTAAATCCGCAATTCCGCCGAAAGGATCAATAATTTGGGCGTTTTCCGGGTCATATGCCATTGAATTAATCGTGAAATCCCTTCTTTTTAGATCCTCCAATATATCCTTACTAAATTCAATCAAATCCGGCCTTCTGTGGTCAGAGTAGCCGCTCTCAATTCTAAACGGGGTTACTTCAACGACTTTTAGTGATTCATTTTCTACTTCTTCATTTACTACCGCCACAGTGCCAAAAGCGTTTTCGTAAAAGGTTTTTTTGAATAGGGGAATAATCTGATCAGGTAAGGCGTCTGTTGTGACATCCCAATCTTTCGGCGCCCTCCCCATAAACAAATCTCTGACGCAACCACCTACCAGATACGCCTCAAAACTGGCTTCTTTTAGCCTTTTTGTTACATGGGAAACCTCCTGAGGAATATTAAATTTTTCTATTTTTGCCTTCATTTAGTGAGAAAACTGCGCACCCGGCAGGACTCGAACCCACAATAACGCGTCCGAAGCGCGTCGTGATATCCATTTCACCACGGGTGCCTTGCCAAATAATACCATAAAACTTAGATTTTCCTGAATCTTTTTTACGTTCTCTTAAGGTGCTTGCACCGCGTAGCTCACGAACGAAGTGAGAGAGAGAAGTGGTGCCCCTCTCCAGTCTGGTACCTCCATAGGTGAGGCACCGTAAGGACCTTTGAGATAATTTCAATATAGCACGTTTAGGGGTCTCGGTCAGGGATAATATTTTGAAAATAGGAGCATTGGTAGACAAAGTAGACACTATAAAAAAGAGTATACGGAAGTCTACGGTAGAGTCTCGCAAGCTAAGCCATCCTTATCTCGATCAAGCCCATGCACATCATTGGATACTCCTCCACAAGATTCGAATACTTCTTGTGCTTCCCCATGGGTAGAAAAATCAGTACAGTTATAAATGTTGGATGAGCATATATATTTACCGCTTTTAGGTTGTGCTTGAACTGGAGCCGTTACAGGTTTAGAAGTAGGGGTAGTTATCTGCACCGACTTTTCTGGCTCACAAACATTATCAGCCCATAGACCCCTTTTTTGAGATTTAGCCTGCTCTTGTGCCGACTTAAATTCTTGTTGGTATTTGTAAGGTAAATCATAGGTATACTCGTATCCATAGCCGTTTTCAATCATCCATTTATTAAAATTTGTTCCGTCTTCTAGAAATACATAAGCGAGAAGTCTTTGATATTTATCATAATCTCCCTGGCTATCATCTTTTTCAATCCTTACCTTTTTACCTGACAAAAGTTCAGTAGCTTTTTTAGATGCCTCCTTACCAAAACACTCTACAGGTTTCCTTGGGTCGACAGTTTCTGGAGTATTGAGCCCAATAAGTCTGATGGTTTGAGATTTTTCATCCATATCTATATTTAAAGTATCACCGTCTACCACTTTTATAATAGAAAATAACTCTATAGATTTTTTTGGAATAGTTACAACTTCCTGTATGGGTTCAATAACGTTGGCTAGATTTTCTTTTGGTTGAGGAGCTGTATTGCCGGACAAAGATCTAATCATATAAAAAATCACAAGTAGTCCTAATCCTCCATATAACAGTTTTTTGTATATCGGTTTCATTATTTTTTTAAGGACATTTCTGCTGGAGATAATCCACCTAGGAGTTTATGAGGAAAATAATTCCAAGCATCAGTAACCACTTCTAACACCTCACTAATTTCTGGAGCACCCTTCTCTCCGGTATCAAACATAGCAATGATTTTTTGCATATCGCCAGTATCTTCTTCGTTATGGATAACTTCTTTTATATCATCTAGGGTAAAATCACTACCAGCTTTTTCTAATAGCTCATTTATATCAGCCTCCAATTCAGCTTTGTATTCCGCTATTTCTTCTCTGGTTTTAGACATAGTTTATAATGTAATTATATAAAAATAGGCTTACATATCGGTCGGGGCTCCTCCAACGGCAGTTATGTCAACTTCTGTATCCCCAATAACCTTATTCTTTTCAGATTTATTTTTTTGAGAAAAGTATAGAAATGTTGATATTAAACAAGATATAAATAGTAATATTATTGAAATACATAAATCTGGTTTTCCATAAAAAACAAAGGTATAAAAATTTAGTACCAGAGAGATAATATATGCATATATAAAACCTTTAGTTAATCTATTCCAAAATATTACTGAATCATGATTTTCTACAGATTTTCTCCATATTAATTCAAGATGTTCGACTTTATTTTTCAAAATTTCTAATTCTAAATTAGAACCTGTAGATGCAAAAGGTTGTCCCTTGATAATGTAGTGGACCCCTTTCTTTAGACACTAATTCCGTGTCTGCATTTTAGCATTTT
>CAYXKV010000006.1:0-31061 GCA_964464975.1 uncultured Candidatus Saccharibacteria bacterium
TAATTAACGATTAATTATACAGAATCGGTGTCAAAAATTTAGGGTCCGGGCCACCAAAATAAATAAAGGGGACCAGAGCATGGACCGATACTTTAACCTTTTCATTAAAAATTTTGTGGCCGACGGAGTCAGGGCCCATGTTTACAGAGGCGGTGGGATAGTCAGAGTATCACTGGGTAAAAGCAGAAGTCCCGAAGGACAATATGAAGATCTAAATTTAAGTTCTCTTGGTGTAGTATTATAAGTTATATATACAACTCTTTTTTACCTAACAAAAAAGGCGGTAGCCGTTAAGCCACCGCCTTTAATCTCGACCTTTTATCCTGCAAAAGACTGAGTCGACAAGGAAGCTTCCCCCTTCGTCATTTCTCCAATCTGATTCATCCAGTTCTCTCTTTCTTTTTCATCCTCGACATTTACTTGGACTAATTGTCGGAGGTAACCAAGCTGCTTTTCGGTAGCTGGCTCTGAAGGAGCAAACTATGACCTGTAAGAACCGGCAATTTCCATCTCATTCTCTTGCGGAGTAGAGCCGAAGTGGAGAGTGAACCCCGATTTTTTCGAATTGTTATACAAATCTTGCTGTTTTTCGGACACGTAATTTAGAAAATAATATGTTTCCCCGATTTCGTATTTATCTTTCAAGTAAATTCTAAACCTATACAAATCGACTTTCCAGTTGTTTTGAGTGGTTCCGAGATGCAAATTTTGGCCGTCTATAAAAGTGAGATTATTTTCTATAGATTTTTTCACAAATTTAAGTATATCAAAAAAAATTTTCCATAAAGTGCCATTACGTTCGGCAGGCCGTTGTCTATCCAAAAACAAAAGTCCGCGAGATGTTCGGGACTTTCGTTTTACAAAACAAGATCGCTTATTTGTCCTTAATTTTCGACCCACCCCCCGAAGGGGGCGACCTTGACTGGTTTTGAAGCAGGATTTGGTCTTTGCTTTTCATACACCTATAAGACTCATGGAAACCGTAAAATGACACGTTTGTAACATTTTTGGTATTATAGGGGTCTTATGGTAGATATGAGCGACGAGGAAATATTAGAGGCTTCATATAAGAACCCGGCTCGTTTCGGTGAAATCTTCGACAGACACAGCAGGCGCTTTCTGAAAATTGCCAAGCGTTCCCTGCGTTCGCCAGACGACGCCGAGGACGCAGTCCAGAGTGCTTTTGTGAAAATATATAAATACGGCAGGACTTTCTCCTTTGAGCGGGGCAAATTCTCTTCATGGGCGAATTCTATACTGAAAAACTGCATAACCGACCAAATCAAAAAGTATGAGAGAGAGAGCGTATCCTTAAGCCCGGAGATGGAGAATATGGTCGCGTCGGAAGAAGTTGATCCGAACCGTGACAGAAATTATGTAGAGTTCGTGCTTAAAAAACTCGGCAAATCGTCAGCAGAAGTCTTGAGGCTCCGTTACATGCTCGGCCATTCATTCAAGCAGATCGGGAAGATGCTCAATATAAAAAGCGGAGCTGCTCGAGTGCGAGCTTACAGGGCAAAAAAGGAGTTTGAAGCAATTTATAATCAATACAACTTGTATGGAGAATAGCATTTTAAAAAGAAGAGTGATGATTCGGATCTACATCGAATATTTCAAGCACCTTATGTACAGGCATTGGGAGCGTTTCCTCGTAGCTCTGATAGCAGCTGACATATTAATATTTGTATCCTTAAAAAACGTCTACGTGAATATGCCCAAAGACAGCGCCCTGAATTCCGCAAACTATCTTTTTTCAGCGGTAAGGGATACCGAGATGTTTCTCCAATTTGCTTTGGCCTATGCGGTCCTGCGCACAATCTTCTCTATTTCAAAGACCGCCTACCGAAATATTCCCAAAATTGGAAGAAATCTCAGGTTGATAAAAGCTTAGAGTCAGGTTTAAAGTGAGAGTAAAAATTTTTCCAATGCTATCTTGATGTCGGTTTTAGAATTGGCGGAAAAATCGTTTTCCATGATTCCAAGCCTTTGATTGTGGTATATAAAGACGAGCTCCTCGTAAGCGCTTTGGAGTTTTTTTGTGCCCCAGTTTTTGAAATGCGATTTGGATTTGCTGAATGCGTAGGGCTTGATGTTCAAATCATCGGCCGTAGCACCCAAATTTATAAAAACCATTTCCCTAACTTTGGAAATGACTTTGTGTATTAGTTCGTCTGGTTCAACGCCGGAAAGCACGAGTTTTGTGTATTCTATCCATGCTTTTTTGGGATTATTCTCGCCCACGGCATCTTGAAACGGAAAAGGATTATAAGCGTAAGATTTTTGCGGCTTATCCTTCTTTTGTTCCTCCTTTTCCTCAAATACCCCCTCGTATTGTACGAAAAGCGAATTCACAACAAATGTATTAATTGCTAATTATTCTCTCCATTTCACCCCAATTGTCCCCTACCGAAGCATTGGCTACGATTGGCACCCCGCTCATACCTCCCGGAGGTTCCACCGACTGCATTATATCAACCAATTTTTGAGAGACTTCCTCTAATACTGAGCTCTCGATTTCGTATACAAGTTCGTCATGTATCTGAAGGATCAAAAATACTTTGTTCTCAAACCCGCCCTCCGAAATATAGTCGTCTATCCTTTTCATGGCGATCTTTATGATGTCGGCCTGAGTGCCTTGCATGGGAGCGTTTATGGCCATCCTTTCCGCAGAGGCCCTGATGTAGGGAATATTTGATTTGATGCCTTCAAAGTATCTCCTTCTCCCGAAAGCAGTCTCGGTAAAGCCTCTGCTTTGTACCTCATCTTTTATACGGTCGAGATACCTGGCTAGGCCGTCAAAATTTTTGAAATACGACTCCAGGAATTCTGAGGCGGTCTTTCGGTCAGTGCCCAAATTCACCTGAAGAGCTGATATTCCCATTCCATATAGTATGCCGAAGTTTATGACTTTTGCCTGTCTTCTCATTTCCCTGTCAACTCTCTCCTCCGGAACATTAAAGACGCGCGTGGCCACGGCGGCATGAATATCTTGGCTGTTTTTGAAAATATCTATCAGTTTGCGGTCGCCGGACAGGAAAGCGGCAATGCGCAGCTCTATCTGCGAGTAATCGAAAGCCGCGAGCTTGAAGCCCTTTGGCGCTACGAAGGCTTTCCTTATCGCCCTCCCTCTTTCCGTGCTTATCGGAATATTCTGCAAATTCGGATTTTGGGAAGACATCCTGCCTGTGGTGGTGCCCGTCTGGACGAATCTGGCATGCAGTCTATTCTGGGAATCAAGCATTTTCGGTATCGGCTCTATGTAGGTGGAAACGAGTTTGGATAACTCTCGGTATTCCAGGATAAGAGGAATGATCGGGTGCATATTTTTCATTTTTTCTAACTCGGACTCTTTGGTGGATTTGACTCCCATGCCCGTCTTCTTGTGGTTTTTGATCGTAATACCCAATTTGTCGAAAAGGATTTCACCCAACTGTTTAGGCGAGGAGATGTTGAACTCAGCGCCCGCTTCTTTCCAGATACTTTTCCCGATTTTTTCGATTTCTTTGGAATACTCTTTGTTGATCTCGCTTAGATGACCTTTCTCTATTAGCACTCCCTTTTTTTGCATCTTTTCGACTATCGGGACAAGCGGCTTTTCGATCTTTTCAAAGACATTCTCAACTTCTCTTTTCCTAAGCTCGCTCAAAATAATTTTTTTTGCCTCCTCATAATCATCGGTTTTGGCAAAATTGTAAATATCTTGGATATCCGGATCGGTGATGTTCGAATCGACTACCCAGAGGGCTACTTTAACCTCTTCAAGATCCGGGTAATCCTCGACTATTCTTTCGGGTTTCGCTTTCCTTGTCTCACCCCCAAGGGTTTCCTCAAGCCTATCCGCCATTTTCCGAAACTCCATCTCCGCAAATAAATTTCTCGCCCTGCTTAAGTCGACTCCTTCTTTCCAACTTTTCTCCGACAGTTTGAAGTCTATCGCGGCGTCTCTTCTTATGGTGGCGAGCATCTTACTGAACATAGCTTCCTCCTCGCTTTGCTTCAATAGTTCTATCACTCTAGGCCTTACTCCCTCAATTTCTTTGCTACCGGATTTAAGCTTACTGTATAAATTTTCAATGGTTTTGAACTTTTTAACGAGCTCTGTCGCGGTCTTTTCGCCTATACCCTCAACCCCAGTAATATTGTCGGACGGGTCGCCGCGCAGGCCCTTAAAATCAGGTAGAAACTCCGGTTCAAAACCAAATCTCTCCCGAACCGCTTTTTCGTCATAAAGAATAGTGTCTGAAATTCCTTTTTTTAAAGTATAAACTTTGACGCCTCCTTTTCGTCCTTTGCCGTCGGATACAAGCTGCATGGTATCCATGTCCCCTGAAGCGATAATGATTTCAATCTCCTCGTTTTTCATCTTTTCCACTATGGTGCCTAAAAGGTCGTCGGCCTCGAAACCTTCTTTTGAATAAACCGGTATGTTGAGTGCTAGACAGACATCTTTGGATTTTTCAATCTGGATTTTCAGATCTTCCTCTGCTTTTACTCTTCCAGCTTTGTAGCCTTCGTAGACTTCATGGCGGTAAGTCGGCTTGGGCAAGTCGAAGCAAGCGACCAGATAATCCGGATTCAGATCTGCGGCAATTTTCAAAACCATAGACACCAATCCGTAAACCGCGCCCGTCGGTTCGCCTTTGCTTGTCGAGAAGTCCGGCAAGGCGTGATAAGCCCTGTGTATGATCGCGTGGGCGTCAAGCAAAACGAGCCTTTTTGGTTTATGCGATTTTTGTTCCTTTTTAATATTTTTTGGTGTCATTTGATGAAATGCCAATCATGTCTCTATTGTAATCTTTCTTTCATTTTCCGAAACATGATAAAAGAAAATCCTGATATGCTCTGGCATTATGCGAGATACCTTCTCCGGCCACTCTACGAAAACCAAATTTTTAGAATCGGCGATGATCTCATGCCATCCCAGATTCAACATCTCATCCTCTTTTTCGATACGGTAAGCGTCGATATGGATTAGGTGCAAAACCACCTCACCCCCCTGCCCCCTCTCCTTGTAAAGGAGAGGGGGAGAAGAGGACATTCGTCCTCTTGGGAGAGAGGTTTTATATATTTTCATTATTACAAAAGTTGGGCTCTGCACCGTTTCCTCTATGCCGAAGAATTCAGCCAAATATTTCATAAAAGTAGTCTTGCCGGAGCCTAGCTCTCCGTAAAGGCCGACAACCGTCGCCTTGTCGCCCTTGGGTGCGAGCATGCCTGCAAAATCATATGCCGCTTTGCGGGTGTCTCCAAGGCTTTTAGTGACGATTTCCATGCATAAAGAGTAATGGTTAGGGAGTGAAAAGTAAAATACTTAAACATAAAGGCGCCTATGCGTTACCTGCACAGGCGCCTATTTTCATGGACGTCGTCCGCCTCCACGGACCCGCCCCCAGCCTCGTTCCCGGCCGCCACTCCCTCTCCAGCCTCGGCTGGAGGAAACAACAACCGTCGCCCCACAATCCCAACTGCGGGAGGAGTAGTAGCCCCTGCTCCAGCCACCGTACGAAGCGACCACCACGGGCCTGGATGCCTTGGCCGCCCCGGAGGCCTCACTTAGGCCCCCGCGGATTTGTTTTGAGGCGATTTTGGCCATTTCTTTACAGGCCTTTATCGCCTCCTTCTGGGGGACACCTGCCCCCACAAGTTTTTCGACGCAGTCCGTGAAATCACCGACTGCGTCGATGCTTGTTTTCGCGACCGCCTCAGCGATCGCGATTGACCCTTCATTCTGCCCCGCGGCTAGCGGGGCGAGGAAAACGGCCAAAACGGCCAGGGCCATGAGCATATTGTTCATTTGATGAACCTCCGGTGTCAATTATAGCAAATTATGGATTAAAAGTCAATGCACTAAATATTTCTTTTATTTCAGCCATTTCTGGTAAAATTGAGATATGACCATCCAATTCAACGAAGAAAAGCAGAAGCAGAAGCTTGAAGAACTGCACGAACAGGAGGAAGAATCTCTCGGACAGCTCATGGCAAAGAAATACGGCCTGCCATACATTGATTTGTCGGTAAATCCCATAAAAATTGACGCCTTGCGGACGGTGCGCGAGGAAGATGCGAGAAATTCTGAAGTGGCCCCATTCAATATCGTGAACAAAAAGGTCTCCATTGCCATACTGTCCCCATCTAATGAAAAAAGCAAAGAGGCAATAGAGGATCTCAAATCCCGCGGCTATACTCCTCTTGTATTTATGACCTCACGCCGAAGCCTTGAGAAAGTCTGGGGGCGCTATAAAGATCTCTCATACTCCCTTGAGACCAAGGGCGGGGCTCTAGATATTTCAAGCGAGGAGATACAGGATTTGGTCAAGTCCGTAAAGACCAGCGCCGACATCAAATCATCGATTGAAACCGTCCTTGCCCAGAAAAAAAGCTACAGGATTTCGAGGATACTGGAGATAATTCTCGCCGGAGCCATATCGATCGGAGCCTCAGACATCCACATGGAGCCGGAGGAGAAAAACATCAGGCTCCGATACAGGCTCGACGGGGTATTAAACGACATACTTAATATCGACCACGCCACCTTCGGGCTATTGCTCTCGCGAATCAAGTTGGTTTCAAATCTCAAGTTAAACGTCAAAAACAAAGCGCAAGACGGCCGCTTCAGTATAAAACTTGGAGAAGAGGAGATTGAGATAAGGACTTCCGTCCTTCCGGGAGGATACGGGGAATCGATAGTATTGAGGGTTTTGAATCCTAACGCTATTTCGGTGCCTCTTGAAGAGCTCGGGATCAATGAAAGACTGCTCAAGATCATTGTCCGCGAACTCAAAAAGCCCAACGGCATGATTTTAAACACCGGTCCCACCGGAAGCGGCAAGACCACCACCCTTTACGCCTTCCTCAAAAAAATCCACACCCCAGAAATCAAAATCATCACCATAGAAAATCCGATCGAATACCATCTCAAGGGCATAGTCCAAACCCAGACACAGGAGGACAAGGGCTACACCTTCCTTGAAGGGCTGCGCAGCGCCCTGCGCCAAGATCCGGACGTCATAATGGTTGGGGAAATCCGAGACGAAGAGACGGCCGAGATCGCAGTCAACGCTTCCCTTACCGGACACTTGGTGTTTTCAACCCTCCATACCAACAATGCGGCGGGCACCTTCCCCCGGCTCATAGATTTAGGAGTAAATCCCAAAGTCATCACTTCAGCCATAAACATCGCTATGGCCCAAAGATTGGTACGCAAACTCTGCAAGAATTGCATGAAAAAATCTCAAGTAGGCGACAGGGAAAGGAAAATAATTGAGAGCACCCTGGAGAGCATAAGTGACAAAAGCTACTTAGACGGCCTTGATAGGGATAATGTTTACGAAGAAGTTGGCTGCGAGGTATGCAACTTTACCGGCTACAAAGGCAGAACGGGCATATATGAAGCTGTTCTTACGGATGAGAACATAGAGGCTATAGTCAAGGAGAACCCTAGCGAGAGGGAGATCAACAAAGCGGCCCTTCCCCAAAATATTTTGAACATGAAACAGGACGGGATAATCAAGGTCCTTCAGGGCATCACCTCAATCGACGAATTATCAAGAGTGATAGATCTCGAGGAGTAAGCGATATGCACAGAAAAAATTGCTACCGAAACTCTTTTGTGAATAATGAAAATATCTCCAGTTTAAAAGAAAAATTGGGGGCATGAATCTCTAAGCGGCACTTTCAATATTAATCGAAAGCAAAACATTACTCTGAGGAGCGAGCGAGTGATCCTTCCTCGAAAGTCGGGTACCGGCTTGTCCTTGATTTAATGTCAAATCCCGCTAAAGCGGAACGCCGCTTAGAGATTTATATCCCCAATTCTCACCGAGTATAGCATATACTAAAATATATGTCAACCCCTGTTAGAAATACGGTTAAGAGCAGTATAATATCATAACAAGAAAATGAGCAATAGGGAGACAAACAACGATGGCAAGGGTAAGGGTGAGGACTATGATTTCCTAGACAGAACTTTGAGGCCTTCTAAATGGGAAGAGTACATAGGTCAGGAAAACATCAAAAGGAATCTCCAAATCCTTCTATCTGCGGCTAAGGAACGCGAACACCCGCCCGAGCACCTTTTGTTTTACGGCCCTCCAGGCCTTGGCAAGACCACCCTCGCCCACCTCATAGCCAAAGAAACCTCAAGTCAGATGCGTTCAACTTCAGGTCCGGCAATCGAGAAAGTAGGCGATCTTGCATCCATTCTCACCAACCTTTCACCTGGGGATATCCTGTTTATAGACGAGATACATAGACTCAACAAGACCATAGAAGAAGTGCTTTATCCAGCGATGGAATCGAGGTCGCTCGACATCATCATAGGCAAGGGTCCAAGTGCAAGAACTATCCAGCTTGAATTACCCTCTTTTACCTTGATAGGAGCAACCACCCGTATCGCCATGCTTTCTTCTCCTCTGCGCTCCAGGTTTTCTGGAGGAGTATTCAGGCTGGAGTTTTACAATAATGACGAAATAGAGAGGATAATAAAAAGGTCGGCAGAAATTTTACAGGTCCCGATCGACAGGGATACAGCGAGAGCAATAGCCGAAAGAAGCAGATACACCCCAAGAACGGCAAATTATCTCCTAAAGAGGGCTCGCGACTATGCCCAAGTTCATAAACGCGATCTTGATGAGAGGGTGGTTGAAGAAGCTTTTGATCTTTTGGGCATCGACAAGGCGGGGCTCAACGTGTCTGACCGGGCGCTCCTCAAAACCATTGCAGAGAAGTACAATGGCGGCCCCGTCGGCTTGGGCACCCTTGCAGCTTCCCTTGCCGAAGAAGAGGCCACTCTTGAAGAGTTCAGCGAACCATACCTCTTACAGATCGGCTTCATTGAGCGCACGCCCCGCGGCCGCACCCTAACTCAGCTCGCCTATGAGCATCTGGGGATTAATTTTCCCGAAGATAAGCAGGATAAATTACTTTAACTGAGTCCTCAGCCTAAACAAAAATTTGGTATTGTGGAGCAAAAGTGAACTGCTTGATTCTTTATTCATAATTCACTATTCTTTCCCTATGGCCGGTCACAATAAATGGTCTAAAATTAAAAATAAAAAAGCAGTAACGGATGCTCAGAAGAGCAAAATTTTCGGCAAACTTTTGCGGGCAATAACTGCAGAAGCCAAGAGGTGCAATGGAGATACCAGTTCCCCGTCACTCAGGGCAGCGATTGACAAAGCAAGGAGCGAAAATGTTCCGAGCGATAACATCGATAGGGCCGTCAAAAAGGGCGCCGGCGGCGAAGGCTCAAGCGAGGAGAGGATAACTTACGAAGCCTATGGTCCGGGAGGATCGGCTTTGATAATAGAAGCTCTGACGGGGAACCGCAATAAAGCGGCCCAAGAAGTGAAGCATATTTTATCTAAAAACGGTTTTGAACTTGCCTCCCCCGGCTCGGCGTCCTGGGCATTTACAAAAAATTCCGACGGCGGGTGGGTGCCGAATATAAGGGTGGAAATTTCCGATGAGGACGGCAGAGCCCTTGATAAATTGATAGAGGAGCTTGAGGAGAACGACGAGGTTCAGGAAGTGTTTTGTAACGCTGAGTGATTGGGAATAGCAATTCCCAATAGAGGCATAATTCAAAATTCATGACTCATAATTCAAGAATATTAGGAGTCGACCCCGGCTACGGACGCATAGGGATAGCGGTTTTGGAAAAAACAAACTATAGAGATCACCTTATTCACTCCGAATGCTTTGAGACCAACCCGAAGCTTCCGCACCACAAAAGGCTCCTTGAAGTAGCCGAAAGGGTGTCTCTAGTAATTGACGAGTATCAACCGCGGGAATTGGCCCTTGAAACTCTCCTATTCAGTAAAAACCAAAAAACCGCTCTTGCTGTGGCAGAGGCGCGCGGAGCGATTTTGGTGGAAGCATCCAAAAAAGGTCTTCTGGTCAGGGAATTTAATCCGAACCAGATAAAGCTTGCGGTTACTGGATACGGCAAGAGTGATAAGAAGCAGATAATCAACATGGTTGAGAGATTAGTTGAAATTGGGAAACGCAAAAAATACGATGATGAATATGATGCCATCGCCGTAGCCCTCACTTGCTCTGCAATCAAATTATCCACAGATGGATACTCTTAAGATTGCAAAAAGTTTTTAGTATGATAAATAATACTTGCCGCAGCAGCGGAATTAAAAATTAATTTTTATTTTATTATGGACGATGAAAATAATGACGGCATGATGGATATGGATGATGATCTGGGCAGTAGCGATCTCAAAAAAGGCTCGCGTGAAGGAGGAGTCTTTGATGCAGACAACTTGTTTGATGAAGAGGACGAGGAAGAAGGAGGAGAAGGAGAGGACGAGAAAGGTATGGGTGAATTTGAAGAAGAAGAGGAATAATTTGAGGTCAAACACTTCAACAAAATGACGCCTCGAGGCGTCATTTTGATAAAAATTACTCCTTCGGCTTTACAGTCACAAAAATCTTTTTGCCTATTCTCAATTTTCTTTCTTTATCTCCCACTTTCTCGTTTGGATCAGATATTTTTTTGTCCGGGTGCTCCGTTATGGCACCCGCATCAAGTAACCTCCTGAATTCAGATTTTGATTCGACAATTTTTGCCTCAGCAAGTATATCACCTAACTTATTTTCCCCACTTGCGTACAGAACCCTCGCGTCTTCAGGGAATTCTTTTTTGCTAAAAGTGTTTATGAAATGCTCCTGCGACCTGTTTGCGTCATACTCCGAATGAAATTGCCTGACGATTTCATAAGCAAGCTTCATTTTGTAATCTTTGGGATTTGATCCGCTCCGTAATTCTATTTCATATTTATTGATTGTATCCATATCAATACGGGTAATTAAAACAAAATACTTTATGATGAAATCGTCGCTCAAAGACATAATTTTTCCGTACATATCCTCGGCTGAATCCAAAACATTCACTGTATTTCCCCAGCTTGAACTCATCTTCCTGCCGTCTATTCCCTCTATCAAGGGATTAGTCAGAATATCTTGGGGCTCCTGTCCGTACTCCCTTTGCATGTCTCGTCCGGCAAGAAGGTTGAATTTCTGATCGGTACCCCCGATCTCGACATCAGCTTTGACCATTACAGAATCGTAGGCTTGCATCAAAGGGTACAGAAGCTCCCTTAAGGAAACTCTTTTGCCGTCGTCTAGTCTTCTTTTTATGTTCTCCCGTGAGATAAAATCGCTTAAAGAGAAAGTGTCTGCCTGCTTGCCAATTTCCCTATAGGTCAGCTTATGAAGCCATTTGCTGTTGAAACAGACTTCGCATTTATTTATGTCGATTATTTTCTGAGCCTGATTTATATAATTTTTTAAATTTTTTTTGACAGTTTCCTCTGATAGCATGGGCCGCTCGCTGTCTTTGTCCGAGGTGTCTCCGATAAGACCGGTGAAATCACCTATTATCAAAACAATTTGGTGTCCCAAATCTTGAAAATCTTTAAGTTTGAGCAAGGGTATGGTCCTTCCCAGGTGGATATTTGGACTTGTCGGGTCTATGCCCAGTTTGACGCGAAGTCTAACGCCGCTTTTTAATTTTCCAAACAAATGATCCCCGTCTATTATCTCTTCAACACCGCGAGACAAAAGCTCTAGAATTTTCTTTTCATCTGTAACAACTTTTGGAGCAGAAATGTTCAACATACAAAAACTCTACCATATTTCCAAATTTTTGGCATAATAAATGGGCAATGAAAAAATTCCTCAAAAACCACGCGGTTTCAATAAAGCTAATTATGATGGCGGTCTTTTCCTTGTTTTTCATATTTTGCGCTGTGATTTTGTTCTGGATAAGCACTTTTAAGGTACCTACTCTGGAGTCAATAAAGGAAAGGCGTGTGGTAGAATCCACCAAAATTTATGACCGCACCGGTGAGGTTTTGTTGTATGACACCGGCGGCAACGTCCGGAGGAGTATTGTTCCCATCGAGGAGATTTCGAGAAATATCAAGAACGCCACGATCGCAATAGAAGATAGGGAGTTTTACAGCCACAGCGGGGTCAAGCCCACCGCCTTCTTAAGAGCGGTTTTGGTAAATATTTTGTCCCTTGATTTTAGCCAAGGAGGTTCGACTATAACTCAGCAAGTGGTCAAAAATTCAATTCTTACCAGCGAAAAGCTTATTTCAAGGAAAGTTAAAGAATGGGTCCTTGCCATAAAACTCGAAAAAATAATGACCAAGGATGAGATTTTGTCTATGTATCTCAACGAAATCCCTTATGGCGGTGTGATATACGGAGTGGAGGAAGCGAGCGAAACATTTTTCGGTAAGAAGGCGAGTGAGGTCACACTTGCGGAAGCGGCATACCTTGCCGCGTTGCCGAAAGCCCCAAGCTATTATTCACCTTACGGGAAAAACAGAGACAAGCTCGAGGAGAGAAAAAATCTGGTCTTGAAGGAAATGCTGCGCATCGGCTACATAAACGACGATGAATACAAAGCGGCGATTGACGAAAAAGTTCAATTCTTAGGAAAGGGAGACTCCAATATTAAGGCGCCACATTTTGTCTTTTATGTTCTGGACTACATCAAAGGCAAGTATGGGGAGGAGATACTAAACGCCAAGGGTTTGCGTATTGTAACTTCGCTTGATTATGATCTTCAATCCATAGCGGAAAAAATTGCTTATGATTACGCAAAAGAAAACAAGGACAAATTCAATGCTGAAAACGCAGCAATAGTCGCAATAAGTCCGAGGGACGGCGGCATTTTGACCATGGTAGGATCGAGAGATTATTTTGATAAAGATATCGATGGTGCATTTAATGTCACGATCGCCAAAAGACAGCCTGGCTCTACTTTCAAGCCTTTTGTTTATGCAGAGGCGCTCAAGAAGGGCTACACACCAGAAACGGTTGTGTTCGACGTCAAGACGCAGTTTTCCACAAATTGTCCTCCCAACAACCTTTCAAGCGACAACGGGTGCTACTCACCAGATAACTATGACAGTGTGTTCAGGGGACCGGTCACCTTGAGAAGCGCCCTTGCTCAATCACTCAATGTCCCTTCTGTCAAAGTTCTCTACCTCGCCGGACTATCTGATTCCATAAGATTAGCAAAAGACATGGGTATCGGCTCTCTTTCTATGAAAGGTGACTACGGACTGACTCTTGTACTTGGAGGCGGTGAGGTTACACCGCTTGAGATAACCTCGGCATATGGAGTTTTTGCGAACAATGGGTTCAAAGCCGAAATTTCTCCAGTGCTGGAGATAAAGGATAGAAAGGGAGACGTTTTGGAAAAATTCACACCCAAATCATCGCAAGTATTGGATAAGGAAGTGGCACTCAAAATCTCTGATATTCTTTCAGATAATGTGGCTAGAGCCCCTTCTTTTGGTCAAACCTCAGCGTTATATTTCCCAACCAGAGATGTGGCAGTGAAAACTGGTACCACCAACGACTATAGGGACGCCTGGATTATAGGATACACCCCAAGCATCGCTGTCGGAGCATGGGCAGGCAATAATGACAACAGCCCGATGGAGAAAAGGGTTGCCGGATTCATCGTAGCTCCAATGTGGAGAGCGTTTATGGATCAGGTTCTTGCCAAGTACCCATCCGAAGAATTTGAAACTCCGCTTATCGAGGATGGGTGCCGGAAGCCCGTGCTTTGTGGGATCTGGCAGGGAGGAAAATTTGAGTTTTTAGACAGAAATTCTGCGCAAATAACCAGTGAAGGCTCGCAAAACGCCGTCAAGGGTGTGGTTGGCGGAGTTCACTCAATTCTTAATTGGGTAAACAGAGAAAACCCCAAAGGAGAATTTCCAGACAATCCTGAGAATGACCCTCAATTTGAGAGGTGGGAATATGGCGTGAGAAGCTGGGCCCAGGAGAGAAGCCTGACTTCAGACTTGCCTTACCTATTAAATTAATTTTAATGGAATTTTGTTTTTTTTGAGATCAGTTTCAATCTCTTCTTTGTGCATCATTATTTCGTTTCTTGCTGTGGGGCTCGACTTTACCATCACCCTATCCCCTTTTATCCGAAGAGATTTCTCGTCTATTTCTACTCCAGATCTTGTTTTTATTGCTTCTGCGAGAATCTTAAGTTTAAGAGAATTGCTCTTATCAAGCTCAATGAATTTCTTCAGGAAATTTTCTATATTAAACATTTTACCTGTTCATGGGCATCACTATGTACCTGAAGCTTGGGTCTGAAATCCCAGCTATAAGCAGAGGTTTTCCTTGTCCTGCGAAGCTGAAAGATACGCTGTCTGATGTGATTGTTTGCATGCAGTCAGTGATGTATTTGTTGTTGAAGTTGAGTTCCAAACTCTCACCGCTCGCGGAGGCTTTTATTGAATTTTTATATTCTCCTATGTCGTTATTTTTTGATTCTATATGCAATTGCCCGTTCTTCGGATCAGCCTTTATCCTTACTTGATTCAGACTGTCGGAGAAAATGTTTGATGCTTTAATTGAATTTAATATATCCGATTTCAAAACTGTAGCCTCAGACACGAAATTTTTAGGAATTATTTGCTTGTAATCAGGGAAAGATCCGTCTACAAGCCTCGACACTAAATACACATCTCCTGAGACAAAAGCTATCTGGTTTTTGTCAAAGAGTATTTCCACTGGTTCTGTGTGCTCTTCAAAAAGTTTTATTATTTCTGAAACGTTTTTATAAGGAATTATAATTTGGGGGATATCAATTCCGTTTTTTATGTTTATCTTCTTTTCGGCAAGTCTGAAGGAATCAGTAGATACAAACACTAAATGTTCACCGTCCTTATAAACATAAACACTTGATAGCTCCGGTTTGATGTTTGATGTTGATGCGCTATACCAAACTGATTTGAAACCGTGAATGAAATTTTTTATGTCTGTTTTAATGGTTTTTGTGGCCAATATCTTTGGAATACTAGGAAAATCCTCATGAGGCATACATTTAATAACTGCGGAGTTTTTATTTGACGATACTTTAAGGTTTTTATCCTTAAGCTCCAAAACAACATCCTCGTCTTTTATGCTCCCAAGCACTCCCAAGAACACATTTGCCGGAACAGCTGCAGCTCCATTTTCTATCACCTTAGCCTTGGTTTTGATCTCAATACCCATGTCCAAATTGGTAGACCTTATAAGTATTGTCCCATCATTGTTTGCCTCGATATAGATACAAGAAAGAACAGGTAAAGTCAGATGCTTACCTGAAAGCCTTGAAGCTTTATAAACAGCCCCTTCCAATTTATTTTTATTTGATTCAAATTTCATAAAATACTTATCTATAATAACTGTGGATTTGTGGATTTCTTATTTTATCTTTGTTTTTAGCCGTATTCTTTTAAAGTATTCGGATGTTTAATGTTTACTTATAACTGGATAATATGCTTATTTAATTTTTTTTCAAATTCACCCCTTGATTTTCAGACTATTATCCATATTTAAGTAAACACGTTTTGCACAGTAAATTAACCAATCATAGATCTGATCTCTTGTATCTCTTTTGAAAGCAGCGAATCAACTTTAAGGTCGTTTTTTATTTTTTCGCATGAATGGATTACTGTGGTGTGGTCCCTTCCCCCCAACTTCTCCCCTATTGATGGGTAAGAGATACTGAAATCTTCACGTAAAATATACATGATTACTTGGCGAGGCTTTATCACCTCCTTCTTTCTGGTTTTTTCATATATGCTCTCTTCTTCTATTTTATAAAAATCGGTAATTATTTTAACAACATCTTTATATGAGAGCATCTTCTTTTGTTTGATGCTGTTTTTGACCAGATCTTTTATTTCGTTCATGTTGAGATTCCTGTTTTTGGTTTCAGTTTGACACACAATCAGATTGATAACCCCTTCAAGGTCTCTTATATTGCCTTTGATAGAATCCGCTAAATAGTCGATGGTACTATCCTCCAAAAAGAAGTTGATACTTGAACATTTGGATTTGATAATAGCTACTCTTGACTCATGATCCGGGGCTGGAATATCAATAACCATACCAGCGGCGAAGCGCGATTTTATGCGTTCCTCGAGCCCGTCAATAAAATTGGGGTGTTTGTCCGAGGAAAACACAATTTGCTTGTTGCTGTCTTTCATAGTGTTGAATAGATGGAAAAGCTCCTCTTGCGTCTTTTCTTTCCCGGCCAAAAATTGAACATCATCCATTATCAACAAATCATACTTCCTGTATTTGTCCTTGAACTGACTTCTTTTGTTAGCTTGAACCGAGATTACAAAGTCGTTTATAAATTTCTCCGAAGTGAGATAATAGGTCTTTTTTGAAGGATCGGAGCTTTTAATGGCATTGCCCACCGCTTGTATCAGGTGGGTTTTACCGTGGCCGGTGTTACCGTATATAAAAAGAGGATTGTAAACAACACCCGGATTTTTGATGACAGCTTGAGCTGCCGCGAAAGCCAATTCATTGAACGGCCCTACCACAAAAGACTCGAAACTATACCTTGGGTTGAGGTTGTCCTCTTTGTTGACATAAAACTCCGAAAGCGGAAGCTCCCTTGTTGGGGAAGACTGTTTGGTCGGAATATACTGGTTTTTATGCTTAGACTCCTCTTTGATCACGTATTCCAGGGCGTGAATGGATTCGGATGAGCTTCGGAGATGTTTTAAAATCAGCGGGTGGAACTTTTTATTTAGCCACTCCAAAACAAAAGTGTTCGGAACGCTCAAAAATACTACTCCGTTCTCAAACCCAGATATTTTGGTATCTCTAAACCAGGTTGCGAAATTAGCCTTAGAAACAGTTTTCTCTATTTCTGACAGAACTTTGCTCCAAAGTTCTTTTGGGTCCATAACCTTGTTTAGGTTAGCTACTAATTTTTTCAAACTCGAATTACTCTGTATTGATATGGAGGTATTATATCCGCAAATATTTTTTAGGGAACTTGTGTAAAATGTTAAAAATGTTTATAATTTGTGGACAGCATCTTTATGACTTTAATAGAATAAAAAATACTAAAGTGTCAACGACATATAAACCCAAAAAGAGAAAAAGATCAAAAACTCACGGCTTTCTTAAGCGCAAGAAAACGCCAGGCGGCAAAAAAGTGATAAAGAGGCGTATGCAGAAGGGCCGAAGGAGGATTGCGGTATAAATGAATGCTTCCAAAGAAACAAAGAATTCCAAGGAAACACTTTAGCCTATTAAAACAGGCTAAAGCTTCGAGCAATGAAATGTTTTTGGTAAGATTTGCACCGAGTTTCTCCGAGGGTAGCAGGTTTTGTTTTTCGGCGGGCAAAAAGATTGCAAAAAAGGCAGTTTTAAGGAACCGGATGCGAAGGGTGGGATATAGGATTATTGCTGGCTTAATTCCAAGCATCAGACGGGGGTTTCTAATCCATGTTTCTTTTAGGGCTGTACCCATAAATGAGGAGGACGCTAAGCAAAGCCTGAGTCAAGTGCTTAAAAAATCAGGACTTATAAAATGATTTCATTTTTCAAAACAGTAGTTTACATCCCATTATATAACGTTTTGTCCTTACTTTTGAGTATAAGTTGGATTGATGCCGGGGTAGCGGTAATACTTCTGACTCTGTTGGTTAAGCTTATCTTGCATCCTCTCTCAAAAAAATCTGCAGCCACTCAAATAAGGATGCGCGAGAAGGAAGGAGAACTCAAAAGTATTAAAGAAAAATACAAAGACAAGCAGGAGCAAGCGGCGAAAATGATGGAATTTTATAAAACCCACAACATCAACCCTTTTTCCGGAATTTTCACCCTGATTATACAGATTCCCATAATTTACTCACTCTACTATATGTTTTACCGAGGCGGACTCCCAGATATTGATCCAAACCTTCTTTATTCTTTTGTTAAAGTTCCGGATTCGGTCTCGATGGTGTTTTTAGGATTGGTGGATATTTCTGAAAAAAGTGTTTTACTCGCTCTTCTCGCTGCCGTCACAAGTTATCTGCAAATGCACCTTTCCTCTCAAAACAAAGACGGCGAAATGCGGCCCGGAAATTTAAACAGCAAGGAGGATTTGTCAAAAATGATGATGAAGCAAATGAAATACACCATGCCGGTCATGGTATTCTTCATCTCATGGCAGATATCGGGAGTAATCGCCCTGTATTGGTTTACAAGCAATGTCTTAGGAATAATCCAAGATTGGCACATCAAAAAGCAGCTTAAAGCCGCTCCGGCTTAATATTCTTCGGCAACACGAAGCATCCACAAGTATTCATCAACTTTGTTTTTAAATATGATGTGGGAGTCGTCTTTGGAAACGGCCATATCTACAACGTCAATTTTTTCTCCGGTGCTGTTTGAAAGGTAGGCGACGTCATATGAGATGTTGTTTAAAACATCAATTTTTTTAACGTAGTCTTCCGTTTGCAAGAGTCCTTTGTACCAAGAATCTGGATAAACACCTTGAGGTACCTGGGTCGGTACCCCGCAAAAAACGTAATTCTTTTCAGATCTTGACCATGCGCATTTGTCAGCAAGTGTTCTTGTGTTTATGCTGGTTTTGACCGCGGTCTTCGAGTCAACAAAGTAAAGATCAGGAAACGATCCTCCGGAAGATATCAATATGCTTGTCCCCTCTGGACTTGGCAAAGAAGAGAGCCCCACCTCAGACCCACCGACTTTTCTAAGTGCTTTGGTTGAGGGATTCAGTTCGTAGATGTAGCTTTCCGCAAGCGCACTGCTTTTGGTCTGCATAATAATGGAATTCGGAGCATACCAGAGAGGCAACCATTCATTGAGCCTGTATGAGCCCAAGGAAGTGCTTTTTGTGCCGTCGGGGTTTGAAGTGAACCAGTTTGAAATGAATCCGTTTGAGGTATAGTAAAAAATCCTTTTTCCGTCCGGACTTATGGAAAGCTCCTTGATGCCTGTCGGCAGCTTGCTGATCTCGGCAACAAAAGGGGTGAGCACTTCAGTCTCAAGCGGTTTGTCGTTTTTGACAACCTTTACGAAACTGGTCTCAATGATCTCGTATTCGGTCATAAGGGTTTGAGCCAGAAATCCGGAGCCATCGGGAAGCCAATATGCCCTTACGATCTTAGGAATGGTGGTGTTGGTAAGTCTGTCTATCTTTACAGTGTCAGAGCGGGCTTCGTAGACGTTGCCGGTACCCTTTTCCACAAAACGCACAACACTTGTGGTGCCGACATTAAAAACAACCGCTCCGGCCACAGGCTCGCTTGATATTTTCCTTACCCTTGGCACAGGAGTGTTTGTATCCCCAATATTTTCCCCGCCCCCCTTTTCTTCGCCCCCTCCTTGGTTTTGGCCGTCATCAAAAACTACCTCATCGCTTGAGCCGAACGGGAAAAATTCTCTGAGGAATCCAACCTTGCTGTCACCTTGTCCGCTTTCCTCTCCTCCAAATATCAAAAATGCAGCCAGTGCAATTATCGCAAGTATTCCTATTGTTAATACAATTTTTTTGGTCATTGCTCCATAGGTTCGTTCGTAAAGACAACGTGCCAATGATTGCTTTCCTTCAAAAACAAAGTCTTTTTCCCATTGATTTCCAATGTGTATCTTGGACCTAAACTGGTCATTACAGGCTCGCCAATCGCATTTTTTTCGACAAAATTTACCATGTCTGGGTTGTATCTAAAGCTGAAATCCAGCATGGGTTTGTCGACTCCATGGGTTTGGTGGCCATCCTCTGTTCCACCGGTTATTATTGTATTACACTTGCAATCCTTGTGCAGGGCAATAGCTCCGTTTTTGGCAACATCCGGAAGGCCGTTTAGGTTGACACACCCCCTAGTTTCTCCGTTTATACAGGGTCCGGCATATGTTTTTACCCCATTTTCTTCCAATTGTTTTCTGATCAGGTTGCTTGCGTCAATCTCCGCCTGTGTCATGGGTTTTCCTGCGGTTACCGTTGATAAAGCCGGAGCTTTTATCGACTCAATAGACAGGTCTATGTCCACAAGCTTTGGGTTAATTTCATAGAGTATAAGCCAGGCGCCTATGACCAGGACTAGAGCCTTGATGGCGTTGAAAATCCTTGATTTCCCTTCCTGTTTGCCGGTGAAAGCGTCCGTGGTGAGATACTGCACTCCTCCATAGACTATCATTACGACTACAAAGATGGCGGACAACCCTATTGCAAAATTAAAGATACCCGGGATGTATTTATTTATGTTGGTAGTATCCCCGGGCTTGTCGGCAATGCCCGGAAGGGGGGCCAAAACCTTATAATCGTCATTTTGGGCAAGCGCCGCGAAGGAAGCGCTGATAAATAAAACTGCGACTAAAGTAAAAATTATAACAGCATCTTTTAAAAATTTATTCATATTATTTTTCAAAATTTATCATAAAGCTTGCGTCGGCCATTTGAAGAATCCTCTCCGGATTCTCCGCTGTTATGGATATGGACGATCTACCGGCCTCGTTTTCCGTCTTTCTGAACACCGCAGTTCTTGAGCCCGACAATTCTCCTGCCTCGGCGCCGTTGAGCCTCCACGAAACCGGAAGGTCGTTTAAATTTTCCTTCGAGAAATAAAACGGCGACATGTATATCTGAACTTCGTTTGACTTCAGGCTAAAATTCGAAGAGACGGCCGAGTTTATCCTAAATCCGTAATACGGATCGCTCTCGTACAAAACAATCTCGGTGTCCACCGGTGCGATATCGATAAACGCCTCGGCGACCATTGAGCCGTCAAGGTCGGAAACAGTTGCCCTGATGCTCTCGTCCCTCCCCAAAATAGAGCCGCTCAAGGCTATGGTGTTTCTGCCATAGCCTGATTGATTGAGGTACGACTCTACATCGTTTGCCCAACTGTATATCAGGTTTTCAGGATTTATTTTGACCCCATTTTTGATGAACTCGGGCATGGCCACGATTCTCAGGCTCCCTTGTCTTGAATGCAGAGCTTTGCCTTTGTAGAAAGGCGGAACATAGGTATTTGCCTCCCACACCAGATCAAGGTTTGCGGGGTTAAGGGTAAAACTTTTTGAAAAGGAAGCTCCATTTCGCAACTTTACCCGAATCTCTATGGTGGTCTTTGCGCCAGACGGTCCCATCTTGAAGGAGTAACTTGTTTTGCCGGTTCCGGAGAGGACGGTTCTGCCGTTTATTACCCAACTTATCTCGGCTGAATTGAGATCCCCGGTGTAGAGGGTGAGGTTTATGAAGACCGTATCGTTGGGTTTGGGGTAGGTCGGGATTATCTCAACATTGAGCTCGTTTGAATATGAAAATGAAGTGTCTATGTTGAACTGGGCCATGGACATGGCCGGATAAAGCACTATGGCCGCAAACATTGCAAAGGTTAGTGTGCGTCTAAGCATGTTAATTTTGTAGGAAAGCGGCTAGGCACCATTCCTGCCGCCTTCTCTATTATACCACCGTTGCCCACGGATCTTATCATGTGGAAATTCTCATTAATGCTTTCTCGGAGTCTTTCTTTTGCTTTCATCCCCGTTATCTTTTGACTTTACTCCTCCGCACGCATTTTTTTCATTGCCAATATCTGCGACGGGTCGGATGTTATGATTTTGTCCTCGGTGGTTGAGGCTATGATTTTGATTGCTACATGCTTGAGTCCTGCAAAAAATATGCCCTCCCCTACTCCGGATTCAAGCAAAAGATACTTCTCTTCATCAGTGAGGTTAAACACTTCCTGTAAGCGGTCTATGACCGTAGGAGATTGCTTGAGCAGTACTTGAATTGACGAGTTGGTGACAATGGGCAGGCCGTAGGAGGATTTGAGGAAGTCATCGACGTCTTGGGTGATGGTGGCAAGGCCAAGATAGTATTTCCTACCTCTTTTGGCGAGGGAAAGAAGGAAAGAGGCGGTATCGTCTGATTTCATCATCCACCAGGCCTCGTCGATCACTAGAAGCCTCTTTTTAAGCTCCCGCCTGATGGCGTTCCATATGTAGTGGGTGACGATATACATAGCTACGGGTTTGAGCTCGTCTTCCATGTCGCGGATGGAGAAGACTACGAATTTTTTGTTGATGTCTATGTTCGACGGCCGGTTTATGAAGTTAGACCAAGTGCCGCGGGTGTATTTGGTAAGTCTCTGAGCCAGAGACTCTCCTCCCTCGATGCCCCCAAGAACCAGCTCAAAATCCGAAAGAAGCGGCGGCTCTATGTTTTTGAAATCCGAATCGGCAGTGATGTCCTTAAGGGCGTAAGTTTCAGTTATGGCTCGGTCAATGATGGCATCCTCCTCTGCAGATATGCCGCCCATCATTATTCTGAAAAGGCCCACTAAATTTATTATCTGGCTTCTGAGCACCGCCGCCGGTTCCTCATCCTCGGCAGGCACAGGCAGTTCGAATGGATTTATATGATTGTCGGAGTTGAGAGAGATATTGAAGTATCTGCCTCCCACGGCCTCGGCCATATACTGATACTCGTTTTCTGGGTCGATAACGATGACTTCGGTGTCGAACATCAAAGTCCTCAAAATTTCGAGCTTGGTGGCATACGACTTGCCTGAACCTGACTTTGCGAAGGTCACCGAGTTGTAGTTTTCAAGGGAGTATCTGTCGAAAAGAACCAATGAGGAATTATGCCTGTTTATGCCGTATAGAATTCCTTTGTCCGAAGTGAGGTCGAAGGAAACGAAGGGGAAAATGCTCGAAAGTGGTGAGGAATTGATCTTAGAATGGACCCCAAGCTCGTCTTCGGCTATGGGCAGGATGCTTGTAAATCCCTGCTCCTGCTGGAAAAGCGCCGGCTTGACGTAAACCATTTTCGACTCAAGGATTGATTTGATTTCCGACTCGGCTTTGTCTAGCTCATCGGTGCTGCTGGCATAGACCGAGATGTAGAGGCCGACCTGAAACATCTTTTCCTGGGCCTGCTGCAGTTGGTCTCTCAGATTTTCAAGATCCTGATATGCGGTGTCGAGCAACGGATCGCGCACAAGCCCCTTCTCTTCCCTTATCCTTATCTGGCTTTGGACCTCGGCCACCTTTTTTTGGAAATCACGCAGGCTCTTGGATGTCTCAAGGGGGTGGATGAAGATGGAGACATCAAACATTTTATCCATGTTGATGATGGGCGAAAACCAGTCTTCCCCGAGAAACCTCGGGAACGATATTACGAAAAAGCTTCGGACCACTTTCTCTCCCAGATTGAGCTCCTTGGCGTTTACCTTGAGAGCGCTTGGCGCCAAAACATCCTTGAGCTCAAGCTCTGGGCTCTGCGATATGGACTTCGGCAGTATCGAAACCGCAGTCTCTGCCCTCTTTTCTTTTTTCTTTAGGAAGTCAAACATTGTATTAGTAGCCAGTAGTCAGCAGCTAGTATCTAGGTAATAGCCAATTTTTCATGGTGCTAGAATCTTGCTGCTAGATACTAAATCCATAAAAATTTCTTATCAAGAAATTTTTATAGGTTTTTCGGACTCTCCCGGATTAAAGACTTTGTAAAAAAGCTCGACCACCTCGTCGGTCCCCAATCTCGCCACTCTCACTCCGCAGCGCACCAGGCCTTGCTCCACTACCGATAGCCTCTGCTCCAGCTGGTTTTTCCTCTCCTCGAAATCTTCCTCCTTCTCCTCGGCCTTCTTGCTGCGGCCCAGACTGAAGAGTTTGTTGCCCGTCTTTATGACAGCCGGGTCATAGGGCACCACAATGAAGAAATTCTTGGTCATGATGTTGGTCATCTCGGTGAACCCTTTGACGAAGCCGATGTACTGCTCGATCTGGAGCTTCATAAGGTCATTGGTCTGAACCTTATAGCGCTCCTCGAGCAGGGCCACGTAGGGCCTGATGTCGAGCCTTCGCGATTGGATGACGATCTGGACGGAGAAATCAAGGGAGTTAAGGAAATCCTGAAACTGCATGATGATAGCCTGTCTTTCGTCTTCCGATTTGAGTGAGAAGTTAATAGACGAGGCCATAAGCACCGATCTCATCCCGCCGTCTTTGAGGATGACGATGCCGTCGCGCACATCCTCAATAGGCACAAATTCCTGAGTTGCATTTCCTGTTTTCATACTTTCATTTTAACCCAGCATCTGAATGCTCGCTACTGTGTACTGTCTAACAGCTCATCTTCCTTTTTCTTGACATCCAATTCCCAGTTGAGGTCTTTGAGCTTGCTCTGAGAAAGATTCGGCACCACGATGGAGGAATGTTTTTTGCTCTCTTCCCCCTCCTTCATCTCCTTCTCTTCCTTCTTCCATATATATAGCTTGCTTTTGAGCATGTATTTGAAAGCCGCCTCCAAGACGCTGATGAAGGGCCTATTGTTTATCCTGTAAAATGCCAAAGCCAGAGAAAGGATAATGATAGGAGAAGAAACCAAAAGCCCGAAAAAGACTCCCATCATGACCACCGAAGCCAGCGCCGCCGCCGCTCCTCCGGCGAGATATATAAACTGCTTGAGGGTCAAGGGTCCGAATATCTTGTCCTCTACGTCTATGAATTGTGGTACTTGGAATCTCATATTCAAGCTTAGAGCTTAAAGCTTTTAGCTAAAAGCTTTCAAAATTATATCATCTTTTCTTTTCCCATCTAAGCTTCAAGCTATTAGCTCTCAGCTATCCAAGAGGTTCCCTATAGGGATCTTGTCCGGCGGCATAATCATGCACTAATTTTTGCCCACCCTCTTTACCTTCTTCCTTGATTCTGGCTACTGGTTGCTCGGTACTTGCGGATGCGACAGCAGGTCGCATCGCTCTCGCCTGATTCAATATCACCTGCTCAAAATCTGTTCCAACGCTGTTTGGTTTGAGTTGATCGGTAATTTTATTATTATCATTGATTTGCTCTTCAATGGCTTCTAGGTCACTTGATACATTACTGAAAATATTTTTATCAACTTCTTCGCCAATCGTATGAGCCAGTTCATCATCAATCCCAAGTTCCTTTGCAATATTTACTGAAAAATCTTTTTTCGGTTCAAAACAAACAAGAACCAAGAAAATCTCGTTTTCGAATAAAACATATTTATCCTCATTCATGCCTAATTGCTCGGCAATTTTTTTAGCCGCCGTTCGCCAACTTTCATTCAAGACAAAAAATTTTAAACCTTCCGGCAACAATCCCACTCTTTCTTTTATTGTTTTCTTGTAATCCATAGTTTGTTTATGCGCTTTTAGGCGATGTTTTGTCCCCGCCTGCCGGCGGTGTTGTCAGGGGTGGGGCAGGGGTTTCTCCCCATTCCTCTTTTTGCAATTCCATTGCTAGATCTGCAAGACGTTCCTTCTTTGATTTTCCTCCTGCCTCAGCGGCTATTTTTCTTGCGGCTGCTTTATTGCCTGCCCAATTTAATTTAGTCATTTTGCCTCCAAGCCACCCCCCTAATCCTGCCCCTATCCCTGCGCCTATGCTTGCACCTATGACCGTTCCTATCGGTCCCAATGCACTTCCGATCGCTGCCCCCGTAGCTGCTCCTCCCAGGCCTCCTGTGGAAGTCGAAACCGGACTTCTACCCCTTACAACTTCAGCATACCTTTTTTGTCTTTCCACATGCCCCCTGTCTGCCTTGATGAATTCCTCATGTAGTTCTCTGAATTCTTTTGAATATCTCTCGCTGTCAGGTTTTTCCAATTCTTTTTTGAGTTTATCTATTTGTTCTTGGATTTCTTTTTGCTTCTTTAATGACTGAACATTTTTCATTTCATTTTCCTTGCTTTCAATTTCCGTCCTAATTCTGTCTTTTTCAGCTTTGATCCTTGAGTCCTCAACATTCTTACTGGCATCATATTTTGGCTTTAATTTCGCAGCCAACTCCTTTTCGGCATCTGTCTGTCCAAGCACCTCCTTTGCATATTTAGCTTCTCTTTCGGCCTTTTGCTTCACTGCCTCCGTAAAGCCGCCCTTCCCGCTTGCTTTGCCGGCTATACTCATTAATTCACCTGCCTTTGCTAACTTGCCAACCTTTGACTCCGCAATTCCTCTTATGTCATAGCTTCCCTTTGCTCCCTTGTTTGCTGCCCACAAACCTGCGCGGGCTGCCGCCCCCGCTATCCCGGATTTGCTGGATTTTTCTCTAAGCCACTCATTATCCATGGCACTTTTTGATACTCTTCCAATGGTTTGCCTGCCAATTAATCCTGCGCCTCCAATTATTCCTGTTCCAATCCCCCCGCTTATGGCTCCGAAGCCAGCAGTCTTGGTAGCGATTTGTTTGGAAACTATCAGTGCGGCGACGGCAAAACCAATTACAAGTACATAGTTTAAGATCAAAGCAGCGGATTCAGCCGGGGGTTTGGTAGCAAGATCGATGAAGGTGCTATCCAACTTCGGTCCTAAAGTCGGTAGAACTTTGCTTGCCACAGTTATTGCTACCCAAGTCATTGCGAAAAACACCGGAGCAAAGACGGCTTGATTGATCAAAGCATCTTTCCATTCATTGAACTTCTGTTTTACCTGTCCGGAGGGTATTATGGCAGCAACCACTGCAAGCGGGGAAAGAATCATTACAAAAATCAAAATAATAAACCGGGCAACAAACATAACAGCTGTCATAAGAAATACTACTGCAGTAATCAAGAAAAATACTGAGCTCATAACACCAACGACTATTATCCTAAAACCTGATAAGCTCTCTGCGTGCGTTAGTATCCCTGGATCATACCAGCTCTGTAAACCTATCAGTCTCATGTACCCAGACGCTATTGTTCTTGGGGTTGATTGAGTGTTTGTACTCTGAACATTTGCGGAAACAATTGCTTTATAAAAACCGTGGGATACCACATTTGAAGCGTCAATAACGACTTTTGTCAGAAAAAGGCTGAAATTTATGAGAAGGGCAGCAATGATGATATTTCTAATTATTGTTCCCGATCCTCCGATGTTGAGGCTAAACAGGGCTTTGAACGCGGCATAAAGCAAAATAAAAATAAAAAACATATTTGCTACATCTCGTATGGTTGCCCACGCAACGTTGATGCTCCCTCCGATTCCATCAACGTTGTTTACCTGATCAGCCATTTTCGTAATCGTATAATCTACGATCCCGTCAAATAAAGTTCCTGACAAAGTCAAAATACCTGCGGAAATTGTAATCAGTACTTGAGAAATAAGTCTTAAGACTACATCAATTGACTTCGAAACGGCCCACCCTACGACAGTATCGCTTTTACCAGCTTCTTCAGATGGTATACTGCAATACCAATTACCACCGTACGCAGCAGAAGCAAACTTACAAGTTCCACCAGCTTTTGCACACGCATCCTTTTCAGCTTGAGTTGTACAGCCTGCCGCGTACGTAAAATAAGTTGGAGTAACCATCATCACTCCAATTAAAGTAAAGAAAATTATTGCAAATATTTTTTTCCTCATTTATGGTTGTGGTTGGAAAGGCGGTTCGGGCGGCGTCGAGCTTGCTGGCATAACAAGATTTGGCGGTTTGTATTCCAAATTCGGCGACTCTTCATCAAGGATTTCCGTATTTTGCTTGTTTCCAAAGTAATCCTCTATCGTTGATGCTGTACTGCTTGCCAATAGATTAGTAAAAATTTTATAATTGTTCGAAGGATCTGGACTACTTAGAGACCTTAGGCTTCCTCCTCCGCCAACGATTTTGGTAATCAGTTGATTCAAAAGAGCGCTCACAAGTTCGTTTATCTCGTCCGCTACAGCAAGCTTGTCATTTCCTATGTTCAGGACTTCATTCAATTTAGTCTCAATGACGGAACCGGGTGTTACTGTTTCTTCTTTTAGACATGGTCCCGGCTCCTGTACTTCCCATGCAGTGCCGTCGAGATCATACTCATACCGGGTAAAAGGTGCGCCCCATACCTTACACTGTTTCTGAGTCAAAAATCCTCTTCCTAGGTCAATTTCTTTGCTTTTCTCTCCTTGCTTGCCTGTTATTACCTCGTATAAATCGCTTTCTGCCTGAATATAGGCCCCAAGAGGGTTATTGCCTGTTTCCATTGAAATCCTCCAAAATTTATCCCACCCCCCTCTTTCGAAGTCATTGAGGAAGTCCTCCATATTCCCGATCGCATCGCTTAAGGTGCATCGCCACTGTATGTTTTGTCTGTTGTATGTCCTTGAAAGAGCGATTTTGATCCTGTTTTGCATCGGTCCGCAAAGGAAATTGAGGTTTGGATTTGTGAAAATAAACTGGCCGGCAATTTTATCACTTATGTCTCCAAAATATGCTCCCGGATTGGTGATATATGCAGGTTGTCCTTGAAACCCCCCATTTATCCATCTGACTGTTTCTGCCGACATCCTGCTAATGATGAGATTTACGATTACCCAGGCAAGAGCATCCAGCCCGTATTCCTTACTTGTGCTCATTACATCTGTTGAGGCAGAAATTGCATGCAGTGGAGCATTACCTACATCCCACACTGCCCACTGCGCGCTCGCTTGTGTGGCGAGGAGAGGAGAGTAAGATGTGAGAAAAATTGCTAAAAGTAGTAAAGATGCAATTATTTTGTTCGTTTTTGGATTCATTTTAGTTTGAATCTAGAATTAAGAATAATGAATTATGCATTACCCGATTGATTCTTAATTCATACCTCATATCATAATTCATTTTAAATTATATCCCGTAGAGGAGATAGTATCCACCGGTTCCTTGTTTATAAACAATGCCGTTTTGGCTTATGAAAAGCGCTGTTGCTCGCAGAGCCTGCATGAACGCAGAACCGCTCGTCTGATAACTTTTCAGGACGGACAAACCGTTGATCGGGTCGCCGATCACGCTTTTGAGCTGCCTCAAAGACAGGGCCATGCCGTTTACTCCGTTTGTCATGTCAAGATGGGCCTTTACGAAAGTTTTGGGCACCGGCATTCTGGCCAATTCGGAGCCGATCTTTTCATAAATCGAAATTATGCTTTGAAGCTCCTCCATTTTCGCCGGGTCCTCTGATTTTATGGCCTCGGATAGTATGTCAAGCTCGTTTCTTATGAGTTTAGGTTTGTTGGTTTTAAATATGAGGCCCAATCTCTCTCCGTACTCGGCCATTGATGTCTTGCCGTTGTCGGCGACTACTATCAAAGAGGCTTCCTTGAGGGTTTCCGTGCCGGAATTTTCTATAAATTCAAGGGTTTGGTTCACAAGCTCTTCCTTGGAGAAGCTGTCTATCGCCCCGCTCTGTTTGAGGTTTAGATAATTCGACATCAGGCTTACCGATACGAGATCTGTCGTTGACTCGCTCTTGAACGGCTCCGCCTCGCCTGGGAGCTTTGAAGATAGGGCTCCGAATTCGCTCTGCCAGCTAGGATTTTCAGGCAGGCTTATTTTCTCTCCTTCCACTAGGGTACTAGCGTAATTTATGGCAGTGCTCGCCCTGTCTCTGCCCGCGACTATCATTACCGAAACCACAATGCCCACAACCAATATCAAAAGACTCCAGATGTTTTTGCTTGGCAGGTAATTCACACAATTATTGTATCAAATTTCTCGCTAAACCCTTTTATTTCCGTGGAAAACTTTTACGAGAGCGCCGCCATTAGGGTTACGCGTTATGCCAAGGGGAACCCTTGACATGCTAATTATTGAGAAATAAGGATATTTTTGGCTAGGCAAAACCATTTTTCGAGAGATAAGTCTTCGGCTCTTGCCTTCTCCCCCACCCTGCATTTTTCAAAAACCTCCCTTAATTTTTTAGTGTCGAGCTTGCCCAATGGCGCCATTGGCATCCTCGACAAGTTGCTTATTAAGAATTTTCTCTTGTGTGCAAATCCAGCATGCAGAAAAGAAAAGAGATCAGACTCCTTTAGGCCGTATTTTTCAAATTTTTCCCCGCTAATGTTCCTTATTGAAATGATCGCTGAATCCACTTTGGGTGCAGGGTAAAAGCTTCCGGCCTTTATGACCCCTCCGTATTCCGGGGTGCCGTAAGCCTTGATGGAGATGCTCAAAATGCTTTCTTTGTCATCCCTAGCCAAAATCCTCTCCGCTACTTCCTTTTGGACGACGAAGGTTATTGATTCTGGACGTATTCCGGAAGGAGAACTCTCCAAAAATTTCTTAAATATTGCACCAGTAATATAATACGGAATGTTTCCCACAAGTTTATAGCTTTTGTCTCGAATAGCTGGAGAAAACTCCTTCTTTATCACATCCTCATTTATCAGAATTAATTTTCTATGAAGGATTTCCTTTTTAAATCTCTCATTCAATATTGCGGCAAGCCGATTGTCTTTTTCCACAGCTAAGACTCTTCCGCCGGCTTCTAAAAGAATTTTGGTAAGAGCGCCCTCGCCCGGACCGATCTCTAGCACCGTATCGCCTTCCTTTATTTGCGCGAAATCCGCTATTTTCCTGAGAATTTTGGGGTCTCTTAAAAAATTTTGCCCCAGCCTTCGCTTGAAGCTACGGCTGGCAAAGCCCACTTCGTTACCAACATATTTTGGTTCGCGGGGCAGAGCCGGTTGTTTTTTTATTGGTGAAGTTTTTCCTTTTTTCGCTTTCATATTACTATTATGAACAACAATATCATTAATATCCAAACCATGCTTCAAAAGCTAAAGACATATCTCGAAAGCATACCCGTCACTTTAACCAGTTGGCTTGCCGCAGTTTCGGGAATTCTCACGGTCAGGTTCTTTCTGGAAGCGCTATCAAGTCCGACTTTGGACGGACTGTTCGCTGCGGACTTCTCTACCTTAATGCATTATTACCTTTTTTTCCTCGCATTTACTATCATCTTTATCATCTTCGTTAAGGAATTCATACCCAGTTTCGCCAATGTAGCCGAAAAATTGGTTTCAGTTGCCATGATCGCGGTCTTTATCGCCCCGATCGTAGACTGGCTCGCTACTGCCGGAGAAGGATTGAGAATGGCATATCTTTTTGACGCTCCAAACCAGATGCTCGGGTCGCTTTTTTCGTTTTTTGGACCGAATGTCTCCCAAGGTATAACTATAGGCATCAGGGTTGAAGTTGCGCTTGTTCTCCTGTCTTTATTTTTGTTTATCTATTTTGCAGAAAGAAGCTTAAAAAGATCCATTCTTGGGGTTATAACGATGTATATTATCGCGTTTGTGATGCTTTCTTTGCCCGGCATAATCTCGCTCCTTTCCCATGCTGGTGCAGAGATCACCCCGGTAGATTTCCTGCAGAACGCGATCATCGGGTCAGAGACTATACTCAACAATATACCCCCTTACTTCAAATACGCTTCCGATATCACCCTTCTAAACACCGCATTCAATTTGTAGTGGACCCCTTTCTTTAGACACTAATTCCGTGTCTGCATTTTAGCATT
>CAYXKV010000007.1:0-25799 GCA_964464975.1 uncultured Candidatus Saccharibacteria bacterium
AATTATTATCTAACCGCACACCCCTTGGTAACAGTTTTAATTATCCAAAGGGGACACTTGACTTAAAAGTAAATTAATGTAGACTAGCGCCTATGCCTCTTTAGGCTAAATTTATTACTTTTGTCAAAAATATTATCAAATTTAACAAAATCGATATGAAAAAACTATTTTCCATAATCACAGCAGGTTTTTTGATAGCAACTTACGGGACTCCCTTATCTGCTATTGCAACTGCAAATAATTCATCAGGATCCATCAATTACTGTCATCTTCCTTCGAGAGATGATAACAAGGCACAGAAGCACATGGATGAGCCAATAAATTCATGGAATGGACACAAAGGCCACGAGGGCGATTTTATAATTTATAATGCAGAGGATGAGACTCTCTGCGATGCCATTGTAGCGGGAACTGCTTGTGCGGACCAAGTCGATAATGACAGCGACGGACTTATTGATTCAAACGACCCGGGATGCTGGACTAATCCTGATGATCCTGACACATATAACCCTCTAGACGATGACGAGACGGATATTGTGCCGGTAAACAATCCTCCGATTCTGGATCCAATCGGAAGCCATTCTGGAGACGAGCTGACTTCAATTCAATTTGACGCTAACGCTACGGATGCAGACGGTGATACCCTTACTTTCTCTACTGTCGGAGCCCCTTCAGGCGCTTCGATAGACCCTACAAGCGGCGTATTTTCCTGGGTGCCTACTGAAGCCCAGGGCTTCGGAGTTTATACCTTCGATGTTTGTGTTTCTGACGGTGAGGCTAGCGATTGCGAAAGCGTGACTATTACTGTAAATGAAGCAAACATTGCCCCTGTAGCCCTCGATATTTTCGTTTCCACTCATGAAAATACTCCGAAGGTGGTAGTGGTGAGCGCGACTGATAGTGATTTGCCTCTAAACTTCCTGTCATTTTTCGTGGTGACAGCGCCTACAAACGGCTATCTTGACGCCATGTTTTCCGGGAATGAAATCGCCTATACGCCAAACACCGGATACTTGGGATCCGATTCCTTCACTTATAAAGTAAATGACGGGCTTATTGACGGCAACACTGCGACCGTCTATGTCACCGTGGACAATAATGCCCCGACAATGTTCCAGATCCCGGACCAGACAGTCGATGAGCTTGTTCCATTGAACCTGACTGCCACGGCAAACGATCCTGATCAAGACACGCTTACCTTTTCACTCGGGGGGACTCCTCCGGCAGGTGCATCCATAAACCCGAGCACAGGCGAATTTAGCTGGACTCCGACTGAGGAGCAAGGGCCGAGTATATACCCAATCACCGTGATCGTCTCAGATAATTCTTTGTCTGATTCCACGGTATTTGTAGTTACCGTAAATGAAGTCAATCAAGCTCCTGTAGCAAGCGACGGCACGCTAAACACTTCAGAAAACGTCTCAGTAACAGCAACAATGAACTCGACTGACCCTGATTTGCCGGCACAGACTCTCACCTATTCAGTCGTTGATGCTCCAATTAGCGGTACATTGGGAACTGTATTGGGCAATCAGGTAGTCTATACTCCAAACAACGGATTTGTAGGAACTGACACGTTTACTTTCAAGGCTAATGACAGCGAGCTCGAAAACAACGAGAGTAATGTCGCCACAATTACTATCAATGTGTCTGACACGGCTCAGTGCGCAGACGGAGCCGACAATGACGGGGACGGCAAGACTGACTCTATCGATCCGGGATGCTCTAGTTCAGAAGATAACGACGAAAGCGATGACCCTATAATCTGCGATGAAGGTTTCCACCTTGAAGACAGTGAGTGCGTACCGAACGGCGAAGAATCTGAAGACGTATGTGCAAACATTGATGGTGTGCAAGCAAACGTACCGCAAGGCTATAGGCAAGAAGGCAATAACTGTGTCCCTGTAGATATTAATCCTCCGTCAGGCTCAAGTTCTTCGGGTGGAGGAGGCGGTGGATCTAGCTTCAGCGGCGGCAGACAGAGGGATATCAGCGGACTCCTTGCAAGTGCGGGAGAAGTACTTGGTGCTGCGACTGAAGAGAGCCTCGCGTGCGAGCCTTATCTAAAAAGCTATATCAAACTTGGAGCAAACAATGATCCGGAAGAGGTCAAGAAACTTCAGGTGTTTCTAAACCAATTCTTCGAAGTTGACAATCCTGTAACCGGAGTTTACGGACCGATTACCTACGAAATGGTCAAGAAATTCCAGCTTCACGAGGAATCAGCAGTGCTAACTCCGTGGGCAATAGCCGGCTATCCGACAAACGGACCTACTGGCTATGTCTACAAGACTACCAAGCGATGGATAAACATCCTCAAATGTCCGGATATGATATCCACAACTCCTATTCCGCCGCTTCCGTAACAGTGCTATTATAAAAATGCAAATTCCGCCGCAAGGCGGGATTTGCATTTTTAGTACTACACGAAATATAAAAAGTTGAGCCCCGCCCCGACATTGTGTCGGGACGGGGCATTTGCCGCGTGAGCGGATAAATCAGACCGGAGCGTGGCGGAACTTTCGCCACGCGAGCGCCGTAAGGCCCGCGCCGACGAGGGCAAAAGTCGGCGCGTCGGGAACCTCTGAAGACGGTTCACCCTCGGCGCTCTCAGAGACGAGAGCGCCCCTCTTTACAAGCTCGCCGTCGACTACGTCGACGTAGCGAGCCTTGATCGACCACTCGTCAGAAATAGAGGAAGTCTCAACCCACCATTCCCATGTGAGCGTCCCGTTAACCGCGGAGGGGGGCGGGATCACCAGTGAGTTTGAGCACCCGAACCCCGCGCCAGCCCCATTGCACCCATCGGCGTTGAGACCCCCGTTTTGGGTCTCCCAGTCGGTGAGGCTTCCGGGGGCCGACCTGAGAATCAGTTGGTTGATGTCGGGCGACACCTTGAATGATACGTCGCCGATGTAGTCCCCATCACCGTCGTACCAGACCGTGTCGATCTGGAGGACTACGGAGTACCAGTTGTCATTCAAGGGGGTGACGGTCAGATGATAAACACTGCCCTGGCAGGTGTCACAGTCTGCGAAAGTGATTGCCTGCGAGACCAGCGCGGCCGACAGGTTTGTACCCACGATCAGGCACAGGAAAACGAAACTCATCAACAGGACTTTTGCGATGCGCATCGCTCGGTCTCCTTTTCTAGCCAGAATGTACTACCGCAACTCATACTACATACCATGAATTTTTTGTCAAGTGAGAATGTAAATTAGCTGTTTATTGTAAATTTTAATAAAAAATAGCCTCCAGAGAAAGCTGAAGGGCTATTTTTCGTAAAATTTTGCCTTTTTACTTACTCCGTCATAAACGACTTCACTTCAGTCGTTGTGGCATTACCTGCCGCGTCAGCTACGCGTACCTTGTAATAATAGGTTGTAGATGCAGTGAGTCCGGTGATGGTGTATGAGTGCGAAGTCTTCAACGTATTGTCGGATAGCATCACCGCCGTGCTCATGTTGAGAGGCGTGGATGATGCATACCACAGCGTGGAAGTGGCGTTCTCATTTGTAGTCCATGACACGTATCCGGTGGTTGCGGAAGTGCCGGTAGCGGCCAGGTTAGATACCACAGGAGCCACAGTGTCGGTGGATGTAGGAGTAGGGGGAACGACAGTTCCGCAAGCTCCTACGGTATCTCCATGTGCTAGGTGTGCAGTGAAGGCGGGAGAGCCTACGTTAATGGTTTCTCCTTTATGACAGAGGGTGACCTTGATGGTTCCGAGGCCTAGTCCTTGTACAGTCGAAGATGCAGTGCTTGAAGACATGGCCCCCACTTTCTTAGCAAGTCCCGGAGGTAGAGTACCGGAAAGCGTACCCTGATTCAATAGCTCGTTTAGCTTAGCGCGAGTTTTTGGTCCTACACTTCCAACTTGCTCAAAACCGTGTTTTTGCTGGAATTTCATGACTGCCTTTTGTGTAAGAGGACCGAAGTAGCCTGTTACAAGTCCCTCCGGATAAACCGTAGGGTCGGCGGCAAGCATTTCTTGCAAGGTTTTGACATCCTCACTTGTCATTCCAAGCGAGAGAGACCTCGTGAGCTGAAGTGTGCTTTGCAACTGCGTCTGTAGGGCACCTCTTTGGGTATTTAGAGCTGAAATCTGGTCCTGAAGCGTCCTGACTTGCTGCAAGAGCGAGTCGATCTGCTTCAGCAGATCAGTGTTGGTTATGCCGGTTTGCGCTGATGCCATGGAAGCTATACCCATAAACAGGGCGACCGATACGGCAACTGCGATTAATTTCTTTTTGTTCATAAGCTTTTTGTTAATAAACTAAGTTATTCACAAGACACTAATAATATGTACATTGCACCAAGGGCAGTGCCTTTTGGCAAAGACACTTATATATTACAATATAAAGTAATGATTGTGGACCAGAAAAGTGCATAAAAAATATAGACAAAGTTAAAATATTATGATATTTTATTAATAATAAATATGGTCGCGAAAAATCCTAAAAGCGGAATTACAACATTTAAACTGGGCATTCTCGTAGTCTCCCTGGCTCTTGTGTTATTTTTGTCCGTCCCGTCCCTTAGGGAGGGTGCAGTTGAGTCGCTTTCGGCAATTTATGCATCGGTTCTCGTAAACCTTACCAACAAAGAGAGAGCGCTGAACAAAGCAAATGAACTCAAGGTAAATGAGCTTCTGATCAAGGCAGCACAGATGAAGGCGGATGACATGGCATCTAAAAGCTACTTCGCCCACAATAGTCCCGACGGCAAGACCCCGTGGTACTGGTTTATGGAAGTGGGATACAATTATCGTTATGCTGGGGAGAACCTAGCGGTTAACTTCAGCGACAGCGAAGAAGTCCAGAGAGCGTGGACAAACTCACGGGGCCACTTTCTGAACATAATCAATCCCAAATATACTGAAATCGGTATTGCTACCTCCACAGGAATCTACAAGGGTAGGGAAGCGGTCTTCGTTGTCCAAATGTTCGGTACCCCGATTAAACAGCAAAATAATTGACAAAATTTTGTATCGTTGTATTATATAAATGGAGGTGCCTATGTGGTACGAAATCTGTAGAGGTATCGTAGTTCCAATGTGTTGTTTGCTCTTCCTTGTGTTGGTGGCTTTGATTTTTTTCAAGCCAGATATTGATTGGGAGATAGAGAAATTTCGACACAAGAGGAGGAAAGTAAAAAAGATCCCGGGCTAACCCCCGGGTTCTCTCGTATAAATTCTACACACTCATCCTAAGCCAGAGATAGATGTCCTCAATTGCCTTTACAGCATCACCTGCGGCTATATTGTTTTGGTGGTAGAGAGTATCGGTGCAATCGCCAGCCGCCCATATTCCAGAAACACTTGTCCTCTGAGACTTATGGTCTATCTTAATCCTGTTAATCCCATCCATTTCCACAAGTCCCGAGGCAAAACCAGTAGCGGGCACATGGCCGATCTCAACAAATACTGCTTCAACTGGAAGTTCAATTGTTTCGTCAAAACCGGATATTTTATACGATAGCGACGTCACGAAGCCATCCCCTTTGATCTCTACCGGCACCGCATTTGCTATGGCCTTCATTTTTGGATCAGCCAAAACCTTCTCGACCGTTATCGGGTCTGCCTTAAAATCACTTCGGCTTAAAAGAGTCACGCTTTTGCAGTAGGCTAAAAGCTGTGCTGCGGATTCAAAGCCGGCATTTCCTCCGCCTATCACAGCCACATCTTTGCCGGCGAAAAAAGGTCCGTCGCAGGAAGCGCAGTAGGTGATCCCCTTTCCTTCAAATTCCTTGGCTCCCGGGATATCAAGCTTCCGTCTTGATCCGCCAGTGGCTATCAATACAGACTTAGCCTGGTATTCGTCCTTGTTTGTCCTTACATTAAATGCTTTTGCTGACTTTAAAAGATTTTCTACTCTCTCTCCTTCTTTTATTTCCACAAAATTTCCGGCATAAAATGCCACGTGTTCCTTAAGTTTTTTTGCTAGGTCGATACCAGAAATTGTGTTGGTGCCTATCCAATTTTGAATTTCGTTTGACTCGACACTCTGTCCACCAAAACTTTCCGCTACAAGCAAAGTACTTATCTGCTTGCGCGCGGCATATACGCCCGCAGCCGCTCCCGCAGGCCCTCCGCCGATGATTATCAAGTCGAAATTTAGATTCATGATTTATGATTTAAGATAAAGATAAAAAAATAGATTTAAGATTTATGATTTAAGATAAAAAGATTTATGGTTTTAGAAATGTTTTCGTCTTACGAAGCAAGCCTTGTAGTAGTCTGTGGCTGTCAACAAGGATTAGCATTATATCATCAAATTCTTGTATAGGAATATATTCTAAGTCTCTCGTTAATATGAGCTGATTTTTCACTTCTGTTAATGAACCTTGGGCTAAGTAGTAAAATTGAATTTTTTCCTTGATCGTTTGCCTTCCAAAGCCTTCTGCAATATTTGAAGTTATAGATACAGATGCCCTTTGTAACTGAGAAATCAGACCAAATGATTCAGACCTGGGGAGCTTATTAGTAATTTTATAGACTTTTAGAACCAACTTATGCGCAAATTGCCATGCTTGAAGATCAGTAAAATCGCGAATTTTGCCTTCGTCTGTCATAAATATATTATAACAAGAAACAGAATTTCTTCTGCTCCTCTTAAATCTTAAATCTTAAATCTTCGCCAGAAATTATTTAAGTTTTGAACGGCGAAGGAAGGCTGGGACTGTGCCCCATTCGTCTTCGTCGTCCACGACATTTGGCTTTTCCTGATCCTGTTTTTGGGAGTCCTCTGTGTCCCTTGCGAAAACGGTATTGAAAATCTTTCCTTTAGACTCGCTCCTCTCTCCTGTATCGGAAAAAAGCGCTTTTCGCATAGATCCATCGGGAAAACCGGAAGCGATAACCGTGATCTTGATCTCGCCCTTTTTCAGCTTTTCATCCTTCACAGTGCCAAAAATGATTTTGGCGTTAGGATCGACTGATTCGGTGATAAGTCTTGCGGCATCATGGATCTCGAACATGGTGAGATCGTCGTTTCCGGCAATTGAAAATAGCACTCCCTTGGCCCCGTTGATAGAAACCTCAAGAAGGGGAGAGTTGATAGCCATCTTAGCCGCTTCCTCGGCTCTCTTTTCGCCGCTTGCTCTGCCTATACCCATAAGGGCCCCTCCGGCGCCCTCCATGACTGCCCTGATGTCGGCAAAGTCAATGTTTATCGTTCCGGGCATGGTGATAAGGTCAGAAATACCCTCCACGGCTTCCTTCAAGATATCGTCGCACATGGCGAAAGCGTTCTTGGCAGGAGTCTCCTTGTCTATGGTTGCAAGGAGGCGGTCGTTTGGAATGACGATCAGGGCGTCAACCGACTGCCTCAAGTCTTCAAGGCCCAGTTCGGCAATCCTCATTCTCTGTTGGCCTTCGAATGAAAACGGCTTTGTTACTATAGCTACGGTCAGGGCGTCGAGCTCTTTAGCCGTCCTTGCCACTACTGGTCCTGCACCTGTGCCGGTGCCTCCTCCGAGTCCGTAGGCTATAAAGACCATATCGGCACCTTTTATGGCTTCCTGTATCTCTTCTTTTGTTTCCTCTATGGCCCTTTTGCCAAGCTCGGGATCCATACCTGTGCCTAGGCCTCTGGTAAGGTTTTTGCCTATATGTATTTTTCTCTTGGCTTGGGAGTGGTGGAGGTCTTGGGCATCGGTATTCACGGCAATAAATTCCACTCCGCGGACTTTGTTGTTGATCATGTGGTTGACGGCGTTTTTACCCGAGCCGCCTACCCCTAAAACTTTGATTCTTGCGAACGCTTCTACCTCAGGTTTGATTTGTGGCATAAGTGTTAGCTTACAAAAACGGAGCCAAAAATGCAAAGCTTGTAAAAAAGTCCTTTTGTGTTCTAAGTATGCTTAAATTCAAGGAAGATACTGAGAAAAAAAGCGCCAAATGTCTTTGAGAAGATTTTTGCCTGTTTTACGGGTGATACCCATGCTATCCTCCTCAGAGACGTTGCCTAAAACACATAATCCGAAAGCAACCGACCATGAAGAATCCCTGATCTGGAACTTGCCGTTCTGCGAAGCCGAAACGCTTCCGCCTATGTTTAATGAAGCGATGCGAGACGGAAGCTTGAGATAGCTTCGAGCAAGGTCCTCAATAAGCCCAAGTGATGAGGATCCGCCGGTGATGATGATGCCCGCAGGCAGAAGCCCGCTTTTACCGATTTTTTTCAGATGGGCCTCGATAAGTTCGAATATGTCAGAAAGCCGAGCGGAAATGATTTCTTCAAGCTTCTTCTTTGAATAATTAGTGGCAGTCACTCCGCCGAGCTTTATAGACTCGGCTTCTTCAAGAGAGATGCGAAGTCCGAGCGCGATGTCGTTTGTGATATCCGCGCCTCCTATGGGATAAACCTCAAGGGAAATCGGTATGTTGTTTTCAAATACTACTATAGAAACGGTTTCAGCTCCTATATTCGCTAGTACGCAACCGGCGATTTTCTGGCTTTTAGACAGAGTAACAAAACTTGCCGCGATGGGAGATGCGACTACGTCTATTATCTCAATACCGGCCTCCTCGACTGCTTCCACCAAATCATCGAGATGCGGCTCGATACAGCTGATAAAAAAAGCTTTAGCCTCAATTTTCACCCCCTTCATGCCTAAAATCCTGCCGAAAGCCGGCTTGCCGTCTACTTTCCAGGAAATAGGAATTGAATAAATGATCTCCCTGTTCTGCATCAGGCTCGGAGGGATGGCACTCTCGGCTGCGGCCACAGCCAGATCCAAATCTGCTTCTGTAATCTCCTGATCCGCCCTTGAGACAATCGACGAACCTTGAGAAGTAATTCCAGAAAGACCCACGCCACCGATTGACAGGTAAGCCCTGCGTATCTTGATGCTGGCTGTCTTCTCGGCTTGGCGGACTGCTTGTATAACGCTTCTTTCTACGTCTGGTATGTTTATTATGTAGCCATGACGAAGCCCTTTGGATTCCGATTTGCCAGTGCCCAAAACTTTTGGCAGTGCACCTTCGGCTCCTTGTTCCGCTACAACAACCCGCACCTCAAACGTGCCAACGTCTATACCGGCTGTTATGCGAGAACTCATAAAAATATTAACAACGAAACAAATTAAAATTTTGAAAAAACTTTCAAAAATCTTTGTTCTGTTGCCTCCATTTTACTACCATGTTCAAATCCTTTCAAATGAAGCATTGCGTGGATAACTAAGTAGATCAAATATTTTTTTGCACTCATGCCGAAATTAGGAGCTTTCCTCTCTGCAATCTCGGGACAGATAAATACTTCCCCCAAGCTCTTATTCAAAGGGAATGACAAAACGTCAGTCGGTTTATCAATTTTGCAGTGCTTCATGTTAAGAGAACGCATTAGTTTTACCCCTGCGATTACAAGTGATAATTCGTAACCTTTGCCGAGAATTTTGTCCCTCATGGACTCGAGATGTGATTTTGAAAAAACCCCATTGTATGCGGGGTTTCTCAATCTTACATCGATTGAGATGTCTCCATGCATGATTAATCCAATGTTCCCGGCATTTTACCCATTTTGATGAGTTCGCGCCTTTTTGCTCTCTCAGACATTCTTTTTAGAGCTCCTTTTTTCTTGGTGTATTCGGATGGTTTGCGAGAGGAATACCTGTTTTTTCTAAGGCGCATCAAAATACCGGAGCCTTGAACTCTCTTGGTAAATCTCCTTATGATGCTCAGATTATTCTCACTACCGCTTCTTGATATTTCTACGTTTACTGCCATGGTTCAATAAATATAACACAGCCGATTATAAATGCAAAATTAAAGGTCCTCTGTGAGTTCCTTGATTCTCGATGAAATAGCGGTGATGGGGATCATTTCCTGAGCACGGGTGGATGTGTTCCTTATAACCACCGAGTTCTCTAAGGCTTCTTTCTGGCCTATAAGGATGATGTAGGGAATTCCGGAAGATTCCGCCACTCCCATCTGGGTGCCGAGTTTATCTTTCGCAATCGCATGGAGAACTGTGGCTCCGGCCTTATAGAGCTCGCGAAGGATAATGAAGCTTTTAAGCTTAGCCTCGGGCCCAAACTGCACCAGGTAGAAGTTTGGATTTGAGTTACGCGGTTTTATTTTTCTTGAAGGTTTCCTGAGTTTTGCTTCAATATTTAAAATGCATGAAGGAAGCTCTTTTTTGTGCCCGAGTTTCCTGGACAGCTTATTGAACCTTGTACCCAGGGCAAGCCGTTCCTTGTGCAAGGAATCGCCGTCAACGATTGACAATACGGTCTCGGAAGAGATTTCCGTATCCGGCACCAGCCTATAGTTTATGCGGTATGGAATATCCAAAATTTCAAGAAACTCCAGTACTTCTTTCAAAAAATTCCTGCTGGCCTCGGACAAATAATCTATGTGCTTCGGACACTCGTTGAAGACTGGCTCCCACTCTGGTTTATCCTGTCTCAAAATTGAGAGATGATCTTTCTTTATTGCCTGCCTCAGATCGGGAGGGAAGTTTCCGATGTTTTTCCTAATGAAGGCAACGAGTCTTTTGTTGAACTCGGATGTTGAGTCTTTGTCTCCAACCGAATTAATCTCCACCTCTAAATTCTTGTACCCTAGCGAATTGAGAAGCGAGATTCCCGCCTCTAAGGACAGACACTCGCAGACGCTTTTTGACGATCCTAAGCTTACAAGTGAACACTCATAAGTCTTGGTCTTTTTTCTTGCGTTGTCCGGCCTTAGGCCGGGAAAAGGCCTCTCACAGAGAAACATGCACGGCTGAGGTCGAGCTATAAACCTTTCCTCAAAATACATATCGAGCAATGCGGCCTTTTCCGCGGTGTGGTCATCGAAAGCAAATTCCTTTGTCTGGTCCACATGAAGCTTTTTCACTTCAGGAGGCTGGATGGGTGAAAAACCATAAAAAACAGCCGCCCTTCCCGCATCGGTATATTCCTTGAGTACCCTGTCGGTAAAATCAGTTTTGTTCATCTTGGATTGTTCCCGGCCATAATGATAATTTGGTCAGAGGCAGAAGGCGGATCACCGGCTTGCCGATTATGTATTCCTTCGGCAGAGATCCCCAAGCCCTGGAGTCCGAACTTCCCGCGCGGTTGTCTCCCATCACGAAATACTCATTTTCGCCGAGGGTCATCTCGAAGTTTTCATTTCTAGCAAATACTACGTACGGCTCCACAATATTAAAACCCTCGGGATTATCCTTATTGTAAATTGTGAGTTTGCCGGACTTTATAGAGATCTTCTCTCGCGGAAAAGCAATGAGTCTCTTTATAAAAAATTTTGATGGGTCCTTAGGATAACGAATGATGTAGACTGCGCCCCTTTCCGGTTCGTTAAATCTTTTGCTTAACTGGTCCACTATGAGATAATCTCCGTTTTTGAAGGTCGGGTCCATGGAAGCTCCGCTCACAACGTATGGCTGAGCGATGAAAACCCTGAAAGGTATGACAATTGCAAGCGCAACGATTACATACCTTACAAGCTCCCAAAATGACGTCTTTTTGTCCGTATCAGGTTGATTTTGCTCGTTCATTGCGCCATTTTATTATATAATCGGTTAAGGCACAAATTTACAAATTTTTTATACATTTATGTTTTATGTATTTGGCTTGGGGAATCCGGGCAATGAGTATGAAAATAGCAGACACAACACGGGCAGAATGGCCGCTATGCGAGTAGCAAAAGATTTGGGCATGGAGAATTTCAGGTTTGATAAAAAGGCAAATGCCCTTGTGGCGGAGGTGAAAATAAAGAAGGAAAAAGTATCCATAATTCTGCCAGAAACCTTTATGAACAAATCAGGCTCTGCTGTAGGAAGATTCGTGAAGCCATTAGCAGCGGCAAAAAAGAAAAAGGGAATCGAAAACCTTGTCGTAATCTATGATGATATAGACTTGCCGCTTGGAATCCTCAAAATCTCATTCAATAAGGGAAGCGGCGGGCATAAAGGCCTGGAGTCGGTTGTGAAGGCGGTGAGGACCCCAGCCTTCACAAGGATAAGGATCGGCGTATCTCCGGCAAACGCAAAGGGAATAGTCAAAAAGCCCCATGGGGAAAAGGCAGTTCTTGATTTTATTCTGGGAAGCTTTAAGCCCGGTGAAAAGGAAATCCTAAATAAGGTAATGAAGAGAGCGTCAGAAGCAATAGAGACCCTCATCGTCGAAGGTCGCGATAAGGCAATGAATTTATTCAATTAATTTGAATTCGAGATTGAATAGATTCCTACTTGTCTGCGAGGGTGAGAGCCATCTTTTGCTCCTTGGGCTCGAAAACTGAAATTTTGAAGTCGTATGTCTTGCCGAGGCCGAGCTTCTCGTGAAGCTTGTCCTCCGATCCAAATTCAGAGATATGCACCAATCCGGCGACACCCTCCTCTATTGAAGCCAATGCTCCGTGTTTGTTGAATTTTATTACCACGCCTGAGACAGAATCACCTTTTTTATACTTTTTGGCTGCTTCTATCCATGGATTCTCCTTAAGAGCTTTTATGGAGAGGGAAATCTTGTTGTCCTTTATTTCTATAATCTTCACTTTTACCTTGTCTCCGACCTTGGCGAATTTGCGCGGATCATCCACCAAGCCCCAGTCAATTTCCGAAATGTGCACCAAGCCCTCAAGCCCTTCTTCGATTTTCACAAATACGCCGAAGTCAACAACTCCGGTAACCTCGCCATCGAGTTCGTCGCCTAAAGTGTATTTGTCTATGATTTTCTCTTTTTCTCCGGTGTCCGGATCCTTTTCGGAAAAGATGAGTTTGCCTTCCTTGGCGCTTACAGCAATGATGGAGACGGAAAGTTTCTGCCCGACAAGCTTGCGCAATTCATCAAGAATCTTGTCCTTATCGCCGTCTGATACCCTCGGATAATGCTCCGTCTTTAGTTGAGAGGCCGGAAGGAATCCGCTTATTCCCTGCCACGAAAGCATCAGGCCGCCCTTATTGGCCTCCTGAACAGGCAGTTCAAAAACCTTCTTATCCCTGATCGCAGCCTCAGCCTCTGTCCATATAAGCGCCTGCTTGGCCTCTTTCAGGCTTACTTCAATGTAATTCTCTTTATTATCGTAGCCGACGACCTTGCCGGTAACTCTGTCGCCTATGTTAATTTTCTTTATTAGGTCACGGGCATTCACAAATTCACGCCCAAAAATGATACCAGTTCCCCATGGAGCAACATCCAAATAAACAGCCGATTTATCTATGGCGATAACTTCGCCCTCAATGATCGAATCCTTGGCAGGAGGAAGCGGAAATTCGTTTATAATTTTAACCATCGGGTGGTCCTTTTTATCACCTTTTTGGTCGCTATCCTCAATTTTAGTTTCAGTCTCGGATTTTATTTTTTTGTTTGGCATAAATACAAAATACTTAAGCTTTCGGAAATCCCATAATCTGCCGTTTTCCGAGGTTATGCTTAAGTCCTTTGCTAATAAGGCTTGCCATAAGGCAAGGCAGGTATATAATAACACTTGTTCACTCAAATGCAAATTAAAAGCCTAATCATTTAATATTTAACAGACGCATATGAACAATTCATACTTAATAGCCGTGGTCATAGTCATCGTAGCCATAATCGGGTTTGTCTTCGCAAGAAAATCCGAGGCTCCTGTCGATACTACAGAGTCAGAACAGGAAACTGCGGCGGCAGTAATTGATGGCGAGTACGATATCAACACAGCATCCAGTTTTGTTGGCTGGAAGGGAGAGTTCGTCACCGGATTTAGCGAAGTCGGAAAAATAAATCTAAATTCTGGTAAAGCAGTGATTTCGGAAGGCTCTGTCTCAGGCGAATTCGTGATTGACATGAATTCTATAACAAGCGACCCAGTTAAAGACAGACTCATAGCACATCTTAAAAGCGATGACTTCTTCAGTGTTGAAAAGTTTCCGACTGCGAAATTCGAGTTAAGAAGCCTGACCCCCTCAAGCGAAGAAGGAGCAAAGGAAGGCAGGTATGTGGTAGGTGGCAACTTGACAGTAAAGGGCATTACCAAGCCAATTTCATTTTTGGCTTCATTCACAGAAGATGGAAATACCTTGAATATTAATGCCTGGTTTGTGATAAACAGGGCGGATTGGGAGATAAAATACGGCTCAGCCACCTTCTTTAAAAACCTTGGAGACAAGGTCATAAGAGACACTGTGGAAATCACACTTGACTTAAAGGCCACAAAGGTGATACAATAAATATGTAAGTTAAGTTTCTCTTGGTGCTTTGTTTTGCGGACTTAAATTCGCGGACACACAAGCGGAACTCGCTTGGTCGTTTTAGTTAGTATAATTTAAGTCGCAATGAAAAAGCTTTTCGTAGGCAATCTGCCTTACAAGGTTACCGATGCCGACCTTAGGGACATGTTCTCAAAGGCTGGCGAGGTATCCGAAGCTTCAGTGATCATGGACAGGGACAGAGGCGTTTCCAAAGGATTCGGTTTTGTCACTATGTCCAATGACAATGAAGCCGATGCCGCCATAGAAATGTGGAACGGCAAGGAAATTGAAGGCAGAGGGCTCACAGTAAATGAAGCTCGACCCAGAGAGGAAAGACCTCGAAGGGATGACTTCAGGAGATAACCGACTAAGGTTTCTCTAAAAAAAACAAAAATCCGGTAAAAAGCCGGATTTTTGTTTTGGTGGTATGATCAGAGTATGTTTGTGGCACGTAATAAAAAAATCTGGATACTTTTCCAGCTGTTTTTGATCGCCGGAGTGCTTTTTTATGCTTATAACAAAGTAGGCGGAGAGAAATGCAACGACCAGACGAAGTGCTTTGATAAGTCTATCCTCATAAGCGTTTCCGGAACAGAAATAAGAGCTCAAGTAGCCCTCTCCGACGAAGAAAAATCAACAGGACTTTCGGGAAGAGACAGGATTGGCGAGGACGAGGGCATGCTTTTCGTTTTCGGAAGGGAAGGTTATTGGGGATTTTGGATGAGAGGTATGAAATTTCCGATCGATATAGCATGGATAGACGGCGGGAAGCACATTGTGCATGTTGAGAGGAACGTTTTGCCAGAAGGCTACCCCAAATCCTACTACCCGCCCATTCCCGCTCTTTATGTGCTAGAGACTAGAGCAAACTTTTTCGCTGAAAAAAATATAAAAAACGGAGATCGTCTGGAATTTTGATTTACCATTCACTTTTGCTTTTGAAAATAAGGCCATCTGGGCATGCTTCTTTACAATGGCCGCGCAATATTTTGCTCTGCTGTTTTTTAGTCTTATCCACAGGGTAATGATTGAATTAAAATTGTAAAATTATTCTATTGATTTTGAAAAAATTTGCGGATTTTTTCAAAAATTTTTATTAAAAATTAAAAAATTTTGAAAAATATGCCAAAAATCTCTCAAAAAAAGTCGAAGGCGGATGCTATGGAGGAATTTATAAAAAAGGTTCAAAAACGGGACGGATCGATAGTCAGGTTCGACTTTGAGAGGATAGTGGTGGCCATTCACAAGGCCATGATAGCCTCAAATGAGGGCTCTGAGGCCGAAGCCAGGATGGTTGCAAACAAAGTGCTTGCCGATCTGGTAAGGATAAGCAAGAAGTTCAAAAATTTCGTGCCTACGGTGGAGGGTATACAGGATACGGTTGAGAAGGAGCTTATACTTTCCGAATATGTCGTAACGGCTAAAAATTTTATTATTTATAGGCAGAAGAGGTCAGAGCTCCGGGTCAAAGGGATCAGAGTACCCGAGAAGGTTCAGAAGCTTGCCGCAGAGAGCAAGAAGTACTTTAGGAATGCGCTCGGTGAATTTATATATTACAGGACATACTCGCGTTGGATGCCCGAGGAGAACAGGCGGGAAACCTGGATCGAGACAGTAGACAGATATATATCCTTCATGAAGGAGAATCTCAAGGATAAGCTTAAGGATACCGAATATGAAGAGGTCAGGGAGGCGATTCTCAAGCAGGAGGCTATGCCTTCAATGAGACTATTGCAGTTTGCGGGCAAGGCCGCAAGAGCCACAAATGTCTGCGCTTACAATTGCTCATATATCGCTCCTTCATCATTCCAGGATTTCGCTGAGATCATGTACATTTCAATGTGCGGCACTGGTTGCGGCTGGTCGGTAGAGAGCGAGAATATAGAAAAGCTTCCACAAATCAATAGGCAAACAGGCAAAAAGACCCCTACCTACGTCATCCCTGACAGCAAGGAGGGCTGGGCAGATGCCCTGTCTTACGGTATGAAAGTCTGGGCAGAAGGCAAGGATGTGGAATTTGATTTTTCACAGTTGCGCCCCGCAGGAGCTAGGCTTATGACAATGGGTGGCAAGTCATCAGGGCCTCAGCCTCTCATGGACGTTCTTAAGTTCACAAAATCGAAAATGCTTGCACGACAAGGCAAGAGGCTTCGAACTATCGATGCCCATGACATCATATGCAAGATTGGCGAGTGTGTAGTGGCCGGAGGAGTGAGGAGATCGGCCATGATTTCACTTTCAGACCTTGAAGACGACGATATTAGGGATGCCAAAAAAGGTCAATTTTGGAACACTGATCCTCAAAGAATGCTCGCGAACAACAGTGCAGTCTATAACGAGAAGCCTTCAAGTGAGCAATTCATGGATGAGTGGATCGCCCTTATGAAATCAGGGGCCGGTGAGAGAGGCATTTTCAACCGTGGAGGACTCACTAAAACCTTGCCCGAAAGAAGAATAAAGGTGTTTAAGGAAGTAGGCGTTCTTTCTGATGACGGGAGATTTGAAAAGCCTGTTGGTACAAACCCATGCGGTGAGATCATTCTCCAATCAAAGCAGTTCTGCAATCTCTCAGAGGTGGTGGCAAGACATGAGGATACCCTTGAATCACTCAAGAAAAAAATAAGGATTGCCGCGATCCTTGGCACCTATCAGGCCACATTGACTAATTTCCCCTACCTCTCAAAAGAATGGAAGGAAAACTGCGAAAAGGAAAGATTGCTTGGCGTATCCATAACTGGACAATGGGACTCGCCTGCAGTAAGGAAACCGGAAGTGATGACAGCTTTGCGTGAAGAGGCGATAAAGATAAATAAGCAGTATGCGAAAAAGTTCGGCGTGAGCGAGTCTACCTGCATTACTTGCGTCAAACCTTCTGGCAACCTGTCTCAAACCGTCGACTGCTCTTCAGGCGTTCACCCCAGACACTCCCAATATTACATAAGGAGGGTGAGGATCGCATCGACGGACGCCCTTTTCAAAATGCTTCGAGATCATGGCACACCTTATCATCCGGAAGTAGGACAGGCAATGGATAACGCGACCACGTATGTTGTCGACTTTCCTATTAAGTCGCCAAAATCATCGGTTTACAAAAACGATCAGAGCGCCATTGACCAACTAGAATATTGGAAAATGGTCAAGGAGAATTTTACCGAGCACAATCCGTCGACCACCATTTCAATTGGCGATGACGAGTGGATCGAGGTAGCAAACTGGCTTTATAAGAATTGGGACATCATCGGCGGACTTTCTTTCCTGCCGAGAGACAACCATGTTTATCAGCTTGCTCCGTACGAAGAAGTTGACGAGAAGGCATACAACGATCTTTTGAAGCGCGTTTCTCACATTGATTTTGCAAAAGTGGTCACTTATGAAGGTGCAGACGAGACTGACGTCAAGCAGGAGCTTGCTTGTGCAAGCGGAGTCTGCGCTATTGACGATATCGCTATAACATCCGAGGCAAAAACACTTTAAAAATCGACTTGTAACAAATAATATTCGGCTAATTATCAAGGAGAACCGCTTTTTAACAGGCGGTTTTCTTTTTACAAGCATTAAGTGTTATAATCAAATCACTAAGATTCAAAATCATGTCTATCAGAGTTGCAATAAATGGAGCCGGAAGGATAGGAAGATCCTTTTTGAGGCTAGTTTACACTGACCAGCGTGGAAGTGCTCAAAATTATTCGCAGATTGAAGTAGTCGCAATAAATGATCTTGGTGATATCTCAAACATCGCCTACCTTATAAAGTACGATACTGCCTACGGCCCATCACAATTCCCAGTTTCCGTATCGCCGGATAAGCAGAGTCTAGTTGTTAATGGTAAGGAAATTAAATTTTTGTCAGTAAAAGAACTCCCCGGCTTGCCATGGAAAGAAATGAATATTGACGTGGTCGTCGAAGCGACAGGCGCCTTTACTACATTTGAAAAAGCCAAAGGGCATATTTCGGCCGGCGCTAAGAGGGTAGTTATCACTGCTCCTGCAAAGGACTCACCTTCAGGTGAAAGTGAGGCAACAGTTCTTATGGGCATAAACGAGGAGAAGCTTAAAACCTGCACTATAAGCTCCAACGCATCGTGCACTACTAATGCCGGCGCTCCTCTCATCCAGATTTTGAATGAAAAAATAGGCATTGAAAAAGCAGTGCTAAATACTGTCCACGGATATACCGCAAGCCAGTCGATTGTTGACGGTCCCAACAATAAAGACTGGAAGGAAGGCAGGGCGGCCGCCCAAAATATCGTGCCGACTTCGACTGGCGCGGCAATAGCTGTTACCAAAGCCATCCCAGAACTCGAGGGCAGGTTTGACGGTGTGGCTATGAGAGTACCGGTAGTCGCAGGATCGATTGTGGACGTGACTTTTATCGCAAAAAGGCAGACGAACGCGGAGGAAGTAAATAAAATTTTGAGAGAGGCGGGCTCAGAGCCGAGATGGCAGGGTATCTTTGCCGCGACAGACGAGCCCATAGTCTCTTCCGACATTATAGGGTCGCTTTTCGGTTCGATCGCTGACCTAGGGCTTACTCGGGTCATAGGTGGCAATCTGGTCAAGGTGTGCGCTTGGTATGACAATGAGATGGGATATACCGCAACTTTAATTAAGCACATAATAAAAGTGGGTGAATATTTATAGAATCAAAAATGACTGTTTTTTTTGCAAGTGATCACGCCGGATTTGAAATGAAAAACGCTCTTTTAGATTATGTGAAGGAGCTTGGGTACGACACTGAAGACTGCGGGGCATATGAAATAAATCCAGATGATGATTATCCGGAATTTGTAAAAAGAGCGGCTGAAGCGGTATCAAGAGATCCAGAAAATGCAAAAGCGATAATCCTCGGGGGTTCTGGACAGGGAGAGGACATGGTCGCGGACAAGTTTACGAATGTAAGATCAGCAGAGTATTATGGTAAAAATTTGGATATAGTAAAGCTCTCCCGCGAGCATAATGACGCAAATGTACTCTCCCTTGGAGCGAGGTTTTTGACACTTGATGAAGCGAAAGAGGCCGTGAAGCTCTGGCTTGAGACAAAATTTTCAGGCGAGGAGAGGCATGTGCGTAGAATTTCTGAATTTGAAAATTGAAAAATTAAAAACTTTTTGAAAATTTTAAATTGTAAATTATTCAATGATTGAAGTAATCCCAGCCGTCGTACCGCATACTCTTGATGAAATAAAAACAAAGTTTAGAGCGGTGCTCGGTCTTGTAAAGAAAGTTCAGATAGATGTAGTCGACGGCTTTTATGCGCCGACAACCACCTGGCCGTTTAATGGCGGACTTAAGGATGATTTTGTGGGAATTGCCGAAAGTGACGGTAAAATGCCTTATTATGATGATTTTTTAATTGAATTTGACCTTTTTGTCGTCAATCCCATCCAATATCTTGATAAATTCATAAAAGTAGGCGGCAGAGGATTCGTTTTTCATATTGATTCAACTCAAGACATGACCGCCTGCATAGAGACGGCCAAGCTTGCCGGATCGGAAGTTGGTCTTGGCATCAGGCCGTCAAAGGATACTGCCCTTCTTGAGTCCTTCGTAAATAAAATTGATTTTGTGCAGTTTATGGGGAATGATAGGGTGGGGTACAATGGCGTAGAGCTCGATCTTTCCGTATTGCCTAAAATATCCGCTTTCCATGACAGATATCCCGATATGCCACTGCAAATTGACATCGGAGTAAATTTTGAGACAGCTCCTCTACTCAAAAAGGCCGGCATCACCCGCATCGTCTCCGGTACCACTATCTACAATTCCACAGATATAAAACAGGCTATTTTGAGCCTTCAAAATTAACTCAAGAATGAATTCACAAAGAAATTTCTTTTTTCGGTTGTTTCGTTTTAAAATTTAGACATGTTTCAGCTTACTGATGAAAAAATTAAGTGGATGGAAGAGAAGGGAAATGAAATACGTCAATCGGTTATAGAATCCCTGATTGAAGCCGGAAGCGGGCATAGTGCAGGCCCTTTGGGTATGGCGGATATTTTTACTGCGCTTTTCTTTTTTATAATGAGGCACGATCCCACAAACCCAGAGTGGGAGGACCGTGACAGGCTTATCCTTTCAAACGGCCATATCTGCCCAGTTTATTACGCAACTCTCGCGCATGCCGGATACATGAAGCTCGACGAGCTTAAAACCTTGAGGAAATTCGGAAGCAGGCTGCAGGGCCACCCTCACCGTGAGTATCTGAAGATGGTAGAGACAAGCTCCGGCCCTTTGGGTTTGGGACTGTCCCAAGCAGTTGGGATGTGTCTTGCCGACAGAATGGAAAGGGGCAAACATTCGGGCAGGCAGTTTTATTGCCTATTAAGTGACGGGGAACTCGAGGAAGGCAATGTATGGGAAGCCATGATGCTTGCGGCAAAGGAGAAACTCCAAAATCTAACAGTCATTGTAGACCGCAACAACATTCAGATAGAGGGTTATACCGAAAACGTAATGCCGCTTGAACCGCTAAGGCAGAAATGGGAAGCCTTCAATTGGCATGTCCAGACAATCGACGGGCACAATTTTGCATCAATTGTAAATGCAGTAGGCGAGGCCCAAGCAGTTTTCGACAGGCCGTCCGTAATAATTGCAAATACCATACCCGGGAAGGGGGTTTCCTTTATGGAAAGACGTTTTGAGTGGCACGGCGTGCCTCCGGGCAAAGGTCCTGAGGATATTGTGCCGAAGGAAAAACAAGGACTTGAAGCACTTAAGGAGCTTAGGACACTGCAAGGCAAGATAAGAAGTGAACACGAATAAATTATTATGTTAAACCAAGAATTAAAATTAAACCAAAAAATTTTTGATCCAGACATCGAACATGAGCCTATACGCAAAGGCTTCGGCGAAGGATTGCTTAAAGCCGCAGAGGCGGATAAGAATATAGTTGGCCTTTGCGCCGATCTTACCGAATCGACCCAAATGCACTTTTTTGCCAAAAAATTTCCGGAGAGGTTCGTTCAAGTCGGTGTTGCTGAGCAGAATTTGGCGGCTGTGGCTTCGGGAATGTCGGCCATGAGCAAGATACCCTTCATAAGCTCGTATGCGATGTTCAGCCCCGGGCGAAATTGGGAACAAATAAGGACTACTATCTGCTACAACGACCGCAAGGTAGTGATAGCCGGAAGCCACGCAGGGGTATCTGTAGGCCCCGACGGTGGCACTCATCAGGCCATAGAAGATATTGCTATTTTGAGAGTCATACCAAACATGACTGTTATTTCCCCTTGCGATGCCTTGCAGGCTGAGAAAGCTACTGTTGAGGCTGCAAAAATTAAAGGCCCTGTGTACCTGCGGCTTGCCAGAGAAAAAACTCCGGTTATTACCACACTGGAAACTCCGTTTGAAGTCGGCAAGGCGCAAGTTTTCTTCGCTCCGCCTATGACAGCCCAAGCGGGTATTGTAGCAACTGGAGCCCTTGTCCATAAGGCAATTATTGCCGCAAGAAACTTCGCCGAAAAGGGTATAGCGGTCAAGGTCATCAATTTACATACAATAAAACCCATAGACAAAGATGCATTGACTGGTTTAGCGCAGGAATCAGGTGCTATCGTAACGGTAGAAGAGCACCAGATTGCAGGAGGGCTTGGTTCCGCAGTTGCCGAAGTCCTTGCTGCCACCTGTCCCGTTCCAATTGAATTTGTAGGCATCCAGGACAAATTCGGCCAATCCGGCAAACCGGAAGAGCTTATCGAGCATTACGGTATGGGAGTATCCCACATTGAAGCAGCCGTGGAGAGAGTAATAGGCCGAAAAAAATAATCCACAGGTCTCTTGCGGACAAAAATACATTTGATATATTTTACTCAGAGCATACGGGGACGCGGAGAAAGGGGGTGATCCAACAGTTTACCCTCGAGCTCCTCAAACTTTTCTCCGTGACCGCGTTCCCGCACACCGGCCGCCCCCTCCTCCTCCGAGGGGCGGCCGGTTTCATTTTTTGTCAAAAAATCTTAACAGGCCTATAGTCCTGCGGAGCTTGCGATAGGTATTTTAGTATTTCTTGCTGCGTCAGAAGGCCCTTTTGGGCACCTACTTGCTGAACCACGGACATCGAGTTTATGGGGGCCCAGAGCATGGCATCAAAAAGTGACTTGCCTAAGGCAATCGCCGATACGAAAGTTGAGGAAAAGGCGTCTCCCGCGCCCGTGCGGTCGTATGGCGGCTTTGGATCAGGATATGGCCTGATGAAGTATGCCTCTCGTCCGTCATAAGCACACGCACCCTTGGAGCCGTCCGTTATCACAGCTACTGCAGGGCCTAAACTATGGATTCCTGTGAGCAAATCGTTAATTCCCATATCTTTGCCTAAAATTCTTTTGGCCTCCTCAACATTGCAGAAAAATATGTCAGACCGATCGTAGAGCTCCTTGAGTGTATCTGCGCCCATTTTCATCTGGAAGGTGCCGGGCTGGAAAGCAAATCTGACATCAGGGTGGTTGCGCAAATACTCTGCGATAGCCTTGTGATATTCTAGCGTGTTTTCACCAATTGATGATAAGTATATCCATCTGGGCTCGTCAATATCTGGAAGCTTGTATTCATATTCGTGGTGTTTGACCAAAATAGTCCTGTCGTCCTCATACCACAGGACGTAATGATAATTTGTCTCTTTGTCACGATGCACAGCAATGAAATCGTCCGATACACCAGCCTTGCGCAAGGTAGCAATGCATTCTGCACCGTTGTGGTCATCGCCCACGTTAGTGACAAAGGCAGTTTTAAGCCCGAGGCGGCTTGCGGCAACGGCGGCATTTGCAGAATTGCCGACTGCCCTTACTTCTTCTACAAATTCATAAGGCACCTTGTCGCCAAAGCGGAGACTAAGCTCGCATTTCTTTCCGTCGGTATCGCAAGTAACGTGAGCATCCTTTATCCTGATGAAAGCGTCGGTGGTAACGTCGCCTATAGAAACAAAATCATAATTTTTTGTCGCAAACAAATTCATTATTACAATTATACACCCTATGTTTATAATCCACTGTGGATTATGGTAATATGTTTGCATGAAATCTCTTCGCGAGCATATCGCAGAGGCGCAGGATAGAAAGATCGCACTCGGACATTTCAATATTTCAAACATCGAGGGCTTTTGGGCTGTGGTAAACGCTTCAAAAAAACTAAACCTGCCGGTTGTTATCGGCGTATCCGAAGGGGAGAGGGATTTTATAGGCATAAGGCAGGTGAAGGCACTAGTGGATACAGTTAGGTATGAAGGGTTGCCTGTTTTTTTGAACGCCGATCACACTTACTCCTTCGAGAGGATAAAGGAGATAGTGGATGCGGATTTTGATTCTGTAATCATCGACGGCGCCGAAACCACTTTTGAGGAAAACCTTAAGGTTACGAGGGAGTCGGTCGAGTATGCAAGAGGGAAATCGCAAAACATTTTAGTTGAAGGCGAGCTTGGTTTTATCGGCAAGTCTTCTAAAATTTTGGACGAATTGCCGGCAGGCGCAGAGGTGACCACGGAAAACCTTACCAAGCCGGATGAAGCCAGAGATTTCGTGGAGAAAACGGGAGTGGACTTATTCGCTCCAGCGGTAGGAAATATTCACGGCCTTATCAAAAGTGGAAACCCGAAGATAAATGCAGAGAGAATTAAAGAAATTAGCGATGCAGTCGGAGTCCCTCTTGTACTTCATGGAGGGTCGGGCATAACAGACGAGGAATTTTTGGCGGCAATAGATGCCGGTATCAGGATAATCCACATAAACACGGAGATCCGCTTGGCTTACAAACAGGCGATGGTTAAATCTTTCTCCGAAATGCAGGACGAGATCGCGCCGTATAAGCTGCTTAAGCCAGCAATCCAGGCTATGCAGGCGGTAATCGAGAGAAGGCTAGCACTTTTTAGCAAAATTCAAACTTAACTTAGATGTCAGACTACCATCAAATCAAAGAGGATTTGAAGGGAAAATTAATAGGAGAGATATTTGATGACTTCGAGACTCTGAAGAAATACAGCCGCGATGCGAGTCTATTTGAAGTATGGCCGAGGCTCGTAGTTTGGCCGAAAAATGCAGAGGACATAAAAAATCTTGTCAAATATGTCTCCGAAAACAAGCGCAAATATCCTGACCTTTCGATCGCCGTGAGAGCCGCAGGTTCGTGCATGTCGGGAGGATCGCTTACCGAATCGATAGTCGTAGACGTCACCCCTCACATGAACAAAATAGAGATCGATCCGGGGAAAAAGACGGCCGTAGTGGAGCCTGGAGCATTTTATCGGGATTTTGAGAAGGAAACACTGAAACACAACCTTATACTTCCATGCTACACGGCATCAAAAAATCTTTGCGCGCTCGGAGGCATGATAGGCAACAATGCCGCAGGTGAAAAGACCCTGCAGTACGGCAAAATGGAGAATTTCGTGCTTGAACTCGATGTCGTCCTCAAAGACGGCAACCTTTACAACTTTAGGACATTACCGAGAGTCGAAGCCTTGCGCAAATCGCACGAGCATCATTTCGAAGGGGAGGTTTACGAGCGGATGATGAGACTTATAGATAAGAACAGGGAAATCATAAACCACTCCAAGCCCAGGGTGTCTAAAAATTCAGCCGGATATTATGTCTGGAATATAGAAAGAAGCGGCACTTTCGACCTGACGAAAGTCTTGGTCGGATCACAGGGCACCCTCGGTATAGTAACGGAGGCAAAAATTTCCTTAGTTGATGTAAAGCCTAAATCGAGGCTTCTGGTCATTTTTATGGATGAGTTAAACAGGCTTGGAGAATTAGTTGACAAGATACTTCCGCACAATCCTGAGAGCATAGAATCTTACGATGACTATACACTTAAGCTCGCCATAAAGTTTCTTCCTGAAATGATGCGAATCATGAAAGCCGGCTTTTTCAAACTGCTGTTTAGCTTTATACCGGAAGCCTTCATGGTATTGACAGGCGGGATGCCGAAACTTGTACTTTTGGTAGAATTTTCGGGCAATGATGAAAGTGAGCTTCAGGACAGGATCAATAGGCTCAAATCTGATATTACAACGTTCGGACTGAAAATGAGATCCACCTCAAACCAAAACGACGAGGAGAAATATTGGACCATAAGAAGGGAGAGCTTCAATCTCCTCCGCAAGCATATAAAGGGCAAGAGGACAGCTCCGTTTATAGACGATATCTGCGTCAGGCCGGAATTTCTGCCTGAATTCCTTCCGAAACTCAGAAAAATTCTTGATCAGTCCAGACTGGTTTACACCATCGCCGGACACGCCGGTAACGGAAACTTCCATATCATCCCGCTTATGGATATGCGAGATCCCCACAATAGGGCAATAATCCCACTACTTTCAGAAAGGGTATATGACCTTGTAAACCAATACGAGGGCACTATCACCGCCGAGCACAATGACGGTATTGTCCGTACCCCGTATCTTCACAAAATGTATAAGCAGGAAGTGCTCGATATATTCAAGGAAGTAAAGGAAATTTTCGACCCGCAGTATATCTTCAACCCCGGCAAAAAGGTGCGATCAAAAAAAACATCGGGTGATGACCAAGGTCCGGACGGGTCGGTAGAGTATATGATGGGCCACATCGCAAAAACCAACTGACAATCCCTTGTTAGATAATAATTAAGTGTTACCGAAATCATAGTATATCGCTTCTGGTAA
>CAYXKV010000008.1:0-23926 GCA_964464975.1 uncultured Candidatus Saccharibacteria bacterium
CCAATTATTATCTAACCGCACACCCCTTGGTAACAGTTTTAATTATCCAAAGGGACTAGTTGCACCCTGTATAATTGGGATGTTTTTCTCGGCAATGTGGATGGTCTTAGAAAGGGGAGATGAATAAATGAGACAACACATCAACCATCTGTTTCTCCTCAAGACGACGCATGCGCGTCTTGTTGAAAACGGTATAGAGTTTGGCGATCAAATTCCAAGAGATCGGAGAACCTTGAGAAAAATGAAATTCACCGACCGCCAGATCATGGATCTGATGGAAGTGACACGGAGAGACCTCTTCGGTCTAACACCGGAACAACGCTTGCTCCACAGCTCGTTTGGTGAAGATCTGGAGATTTACCTCTTGTTGATCGATGGCAAGCTGTTTGGCCCGTGCGGTAAGAAAGAGAATGCAGACAGAATAGTCGAAGATCTATCGAAAGAGGCAGATCTCGTAGGAAAGGTGGAAGTCATCCGCCTCAAGACTAATGAGCTTGGTACGTGGGAAGCAGCCGAGTCACTCTGGCTTTGCCGTACTGCCCATCGATAATACTCTCGAAGCCGGTCGTAGAAATACGGCCGGTTATCTTTTTATAAAACTATTGTGGAAATTTCATTTGACATTCATATTCACTCCTGTATACTAGAGCTACAAATGGCCACATGGCCCCTGAGAACCCCGCGAAAGCGGGGTTCGTCCGTTATAACGATTTCTCAATAATTTTCTCTCTTATCTGTTTAAAAAGAGTATTGTCTATTTTTCGTATTCTTCTTGCAAATCTGTTCGTACTCAACAATCTTAATTGGGAAAGAATAACAGCAAATCTTGTTCCTTCGTGGGTGAAATGGAAATAATATGGATTGTCTTTTATCTTTGTACTCAATGGAACAGCTAAAACAATTTTTCGGTTAAATTTTTTCAAAACTAAAACTGGTCGTTCAAAATTATCATTTTTGCCGTCTTCTTCGTCTCCGATGTTAAATCCAAGAGAACACCACCAAATTTCCCTCTCGTGGATAAAACTTGTAAATTCAGTTTGATGAATTTTCTTCTTCCTTTGATTCCAAGAATCAAAATCTTTTTGCATTGTTTGTATTTTATCATTCCCGCCCAACTTTCCAAAATTCGGAACGGCTCATTTCCTGCCATTTGAGCCGTTGCCCCGCCATACTGCCCGAAGCATGAGGGCAGAACCCCGAAAGAAGAACACCCTTTCCATTTTTTAAAAAATTCACCCTCGCCAAAACAGGAAAGCAAGGAGTGCTTTTTCTTTCGGGGTTGCCGACCAGCGGGAGGCAGTGGCGGGGCTTCTCTTTCAGAGTTGGCACTTTCTCCGAGCGTAAGGCATTGTAGAGAGCTACGAGGCGCGTGGAGCGTGCGATTAGGTATCATCTCAAATTCTTGCTAAAATAGGTTCGAGCAAAGTTAAGCAAAGCGCACCCTTCGACTCGCTCTGCTCGCTCAGGGCAGGACTCGAAGATGCCCCCGTAGCTCAATGGATAGAGCAGCGCTCTTCTAAGGCGTTGATGTGGGTTCGATTCCTGCCGGGGGCGCAAAGTACTCTCTTTTATATATGGAAATTAAAATTTTGTATGAAGATGAATTTATTCTGGCTCTCGATAAGCCCTCAGGGGTATTGGTGCACGAGGACGGCAAGAGCGCCGAAGAGACCCTAGTCGAATGGATCGTTAAGAACAGGCCGGAAATCAAGGAAGTAGGGGAGGAGCAGAGGCTTCAGAACGGGCAGGTCATAAGTCGGCCCGGTATTGTCCATCGTCTCGACCGCGAGACTAGCGGAGTGATAATCGTTGCCAAAACACAAGAGTCCTATGACTTTTTTAAAAAACAGTTTCAGGATAGGGAAATTGAAAAAACCTATAACGCAGTAGTCTGGGGGAATTTTTCGGCAGAAAAAATGGCAGGGATTATAGACAAACCGATTGGCCGCAGTGCAGGTGACTTTAGGAAGTGGTCGGCGGAATACGGCGCCAAAGGTGAAATGAGGGAGGCGATAACGGAATACAGGGTAATAGCTCAAACCAAACAAGATGCAGAGACATACACAGACATTGAACGCTCGTCTAAGATCAATGTATCTAGGGAAGGAGTAGCTTATTTGGAAGTAAAGCCTAAAACCGGAAGAACGCATCAGATAAGGGTGCATCTGAAGGCTATTGGGCATCCGGTTTTGGGAGACAAACTATACGGCAGAAAAACAGATAATGAAGTAAAAATAAATAGCCAAGGAAAAATCCAACTATTAAAATTTGACCGCTTAGCCCTTCATGCCTTGTCCATAAAGCTTAAACTGCCTGATCACACTTACATAAACATAGAATCCGAACTTCCGGAACAATTCAGAAATACCCTAAACCTTTTAAAAAACCGGATAAACTGATATATTTTCTTTATGGCAGAAAAATCTCAGACAGCCCAGAGGGAAGAGGAAGTACTTGAATTCTGGAAAGACAACAAAATTTTCGAAAAATCTCTGGAAAAAGATGCCCCTAAGGGCGAGTTTATTTTTTATGACGGGCCTCCATTTGCGACGGGGCTTCCTCATTACGGAAACCTTCTTTCCTCGATAATCAAGGACGTAATCCCTAGATACAAAACTATGTGTGGGTACAGGGTGCGCAGAAGGTGGGGTTGGGATACTCACGGATTACCCATCGAGTCTCTAGTAGAAAAAAAGCTCGGGCTCAAGTCAAAAAAAGACATAGAAAATATAGGCGTTGCCAAATTCAACGAGGAAGCGAGAAGTATGGTCCTAGAATATGCCCACGACTGGCAGAAGTATATCGAGAGGGTCGGCAGATGGGTAGAGTTCGAAGATTCCTACAAGACCATGGACAACTCCTACATAGAATCAGTCTGGTGGGCACTCGGAGAGATGCACAAGAAGGGACTACTCTATGAGGGTAGAAAGGTCTTAATGTATTGCCCGCACTGCGAGACACCCTTGGCCAAAGCCGAGATCGCCATGGACAATTCCTACAAGGATGTCACCGAAGAGTCGGTAACCTTGAAATTCAAGATAAAAAATCCCGAAAGCCTCGGGCTCAAGGCACCAAGTTTTCTTTTGGCCTGGACCACTACTCCCTGGACCCTCCCAGGCAACGTGGCCCTTGCGGTAGGTGCAGATATCGACTATGTGGTGGCAAAAAAGGGAGGAGAAAACTTGATATGCGCGGAGGCTCTGGCTTCTAAAATAATTAAGGAAAATTTCGAAATCGAGAGAAAAATTAAAGGTGGAGAACTACTGGGAATTGAATACGAGCCGTTATACGAAATATCCAAAGTAACGTCCATAAACAAAAAAAGCGGCAAGGCCTGGAGGGTTTACGGTGCCGACTTTGTAAATATCGAAGAGGGTACGGGTATTGTCCATACGGCAGTGATCTATGGGGAGGAGGATTATGAGTTAGGACTGAAAGAAGAGTTACCCATGGTGCCTCTTCTTGATGCGTCCGGCAGGTACAACGAAGATGCCCCAGATTTTTTGAAAGGAGTTTACATAAAAAAGGCCGAAGCAGAAATAAAATCAGATCTTGAAAGAAGAGGGCTTCTTTTTGACAAATTCCTAAATACTCACGCTTATCCCCACTGCTATCGTTGCGGTACGGCGCTTATTTACAACGCGGTGGCCTCATGGTTTGTGAACATACAAAAAATAAAGGAAAAACTCATCTCCCTAAACGAAAAAATAAACTGGATTCCGGACCATCTCAAACACGGCAGATTCAAAAATATATTGGAAAGTGCGCCTGACTGGACCATCTCGCGTAACAGGTACTGGGCATCGCCTTTGCCTATCTGGAAAAATGAGAAAACCGGAGTAGTTCGGGTAATTGGTTCGCTAGATGAGCTTAAAGATCTTACTTTTAAGTCCGGTAACAAATATTTTGCCTTAAGGCACGGTGAGTCCGAGGCAAACCTCCAAGATCTAGTGAATTTCGAGAAGACTGATGGTTTCCATCTTACAGAGGAGGGTAAAAGGCAGGTGAACATGGCGGTAAGCGATATAAAGAAGGAAAAAATCGATCTGATAATTTCTTCGCCATTGCAGAGGTGCAGGGAAACCGCAGAGATCGTAAGAGCTTCACTTGGACTCAGTGAGGACGCTTTGACGATTGACGAGAGGGCTGGGGAATACAGGGCTGGTTCGCAGTTTGAAGGCAAAGGCTGGAGCGATTTTCATAATAGTTTCGAAAATGGCAAAGAGCGGTTCGAAAAAACTTTTGCCGGCGGTGAGAACCTGCGTGATCTCTACAGAAGGGTAGGAGAGCTTGTCTACGATCTTGATTCAAAATACAGAAACAGAAATATTCTGATAGTGAGCCACCAGATGATCATAAGGGCGCTATACAATGTCGCATCGGGGCTTACCTTAGACCAAAAAATAAAAGAGAGAGAAGAGAGTAGGCACAGGTTCAATTTTGCCCAGTTTGATAAAATTGATTTTTTGCCTATTCCGCACAACCGAGATTACGAACTTGATTTACACAAGCCGTATATCGACGAAATCACGCTCGTAGATAAGGATGGATCTACTCTTAAGCGTACTCCGGAGGTGGTAGATTGCTGGGCAGAATCAGGCTCGATGCCTTTCGCCGAATGGCATTATCCTTTCGACTTCGCTCGGGGTAAACCCTTTGAAGGAAAAACCCTTCCGTACCCGGGGGATTTTATTGCTGAATATATCGCTCAGACAAGGACATGGTTTTATTACATGCACGTGATTGCAATTGCGGTTTTTGGCAACATCTCATTCAAAAACGTAGTTACCACCGGAAATATTTTGGCCTCTGACGGAAGCAAAATGTCTAAATCGAAAGGCAATTATACTGACCCTCTGGAAAACTTTGATAGATACGGGGCAGACGCTTTGCGCCTCTATCTCATGGGAAGCGTGGTTATGCAGGCTGAAGACATGGCTTTCAAGGACGAAGAACACAAGGAGAACTTAAATAGAGTCATAAACATACTGTGGAACTGCTTCACTTTTTTTGAGATGTACTCTGACAAGGATAGAAGCGCATCAAAACCTCAGGAAAGCAGAAATATTTTAGACAGGTGGATACTCTCAAGGCTCTCTATGGCTACGGAAGAGATAACAAATTCACTTGAACAGTACGATACAGTAAGAGCAGCGAGGGCTATAAAACCATTTGTTGAGGATTTATCAACCTGGTATTTAAGGAGATCAAGAGAGAGGTTTAAAGGAGATGATCTTTCTGACAGAAAACATGCAGAAAGCACTATGCGTTTTGTGTTGGTTGAATTTTCCAAACTAATTGCACCGATCACACCTTTTATTGCAGAGAATATTTATCAGAAATTGAAATATCAGAGTGATCCTTTAAGCGTGCATCTGGCTGATTGGCCTGAGAAATCAGAAGTAGACAGTGAGATTTTGGAGAATATGCTGGAGGCAAGAAGGTTAGTCTCGATTGCCCTTGAAAAAAGGAATAGTGCCGGCATAAAGGTGAGGCAGCCACTTCAGAAGCTTAGTGTTAAGAGCTTTAAGCTTAGAGAAAAGAAAGAATATGCCCAATTAATTAAAGAAGAGGTGAATGTAAGGGAGATAATTTTTGACGAAAAATTAGAGACGGAAGTTGAGTTAGACACCAAGATTACGCCGGAGTTGCAGAAAGAAGGAAACATCAGAGACTTCGTAAGAGCCCTGCAGGATTTGAGGAAATCTCTGAAATTGACACCAACAGAAGCTATAAATGTAATGATCGAGACAGACGAAAAAGGAGAAGCTTTTGTGAAAGAAAATATTGAGAAAATAAGCGAACCAACGAATGTCGGTGGAATGGAATTTGGGCCGGCCGAATCGGAAAAAATTGAAATAGGTAGCATGTTTTTCAAGATCAAAATCATCTAACTTTTTCGTTTCTCGTTTTTTATTCCATGTACCACAAACACCACACCAGAGGTATCGTTATCGGTGGCAGTTCCGAAGGCGACCATAGCCGCAGAGTTGATTTGCTTACCGAAAAATTCGGGCTAGTCAGCGCCAAAATCCAAGGAGCGAGAGGCTCACTATCAAAAATGCGGCCGGGCACTCAGGATTTCTCCTACGGCGAATTTTCGCTCATTCACGGAAAGTCGGGATGGAAGATTGTTTCGGTAGGAGCCATTGCAAACTTTTTTGAAGATTTTCGCCTATCTGAGATTAAACTTAGGGTAGCTCAAAACGTACTTTTTTTAGTTCGCAGGCTTATTGCAGAAGACGAATCAGGGGGAGAAGTTTTTGAAATCGTTATCAATTTTTTAGATTTTCTCAAAGGGGCAAAAAGGGAGGAAGTGCCACTCTCGGAATGCCTGACTCTTTTAAAGATCCTAAGCGCTCTAGGTTACATGAGGCACTCGCCCAACCTCTTGATCCCGATATCAAAAAACAGAATTGAAGTCATGGACCTTGAAGCTATCGCTCCACATCGCGCTCAAATAGTGGCTCTCATCAACGAATCCCTCAAATCCGCCTAAACTTTTTAACAGGAATCTCACGTGGTATAATTGATGGTGATGCTAAACGAAGAAAGTAAAGACAAGTTGTCAAAGCTTGAGAAGAAGCTTTATTCCAGAACTTCTCCTGAAATCCTAGACAAGGGCAGGACAGAGCTTAGGGTTGGTGAAGACATTCCTCAGGTGAGTGAAAAATGGGGCGATGTGGAGCCGGGAAAATTCGATTCCATGATATCTAAACTTTCCGGCATATCTGAAAAAAGGCACACAGCGGTTAAACGGATTTTCACAGCGTCCTTGGTGCTTTTTGTTATCTCTGCGGCGGTGGCTGCTTTCGTATTTTTCGGTGGAGGTAATTTAGTGTCTTCCAAAAATGTAGACATAAAGGTGGTCGGGCCCCTTTCGGTGGGGGGCGGACAAGAGAGCTCTTTCGATATAAACGTCATCAATTCTAACCGAACAGACCTGAAATCAGTTTCTATTCTTGTGGAATACCCGTCTGGCACCAGACTGCCGTCGGACTTATCAAAGGAGCTGTCCCGAGAAAGATTTAATCTCGGCGACATAGAATCCGGGGATACCAAAAGTCAGCAAATATCCGCTGTTATATTCGGCGACAGAGAAAGCACCAAGGAATTCAAGTTTTCACTGGAGTACAGAGTCGAAAACTCAAGCGCGGTTTTTTATAAAGAGAAAATTCATGAAATTACAATAAGCTCAGCTCCGATAATCATCACCCCGACTTACCCTAAGGAGGTAAATTCAAATCAGGAAATAAATTTCAGTGTCGAAATCGCATCCAATTCAAAAGATACTCTCGGGGAGTTTCTGGTGAGGGTCGAGTATCCGTTTGGTTTTGTATTCAAAAACGCATCCATCGATCCTGCTTACGGAGACAATGTATGGAAATTTTCAAGGTTAGGCACTGGTGAGAAGAGAGTAATTTCAATAAACGGGACTATCATCGGGCAGGATAACGAGGAGAGAGTATTTAGAATAACCGCGGGTACCCAAAGTGATACTGATGAGAAAGTGATCGCCGTTCCTATATCGGACCTCACTGAAACTATTCTTGTGAAGAAGCCCTTTATCGGCATATCTTCGGTAATAGGAGAAAACGTTGATTCAGATTATGCAGGACGCGGCGGCAAAGAGGCAAGTGTTAAACTATCAGTTCGTAATAACCTGCCTACAAGAATTTTCAACATGACTGTCGAAGTTTATCTTAAAGGCGCTGCCCTTGACCCGTTCAATGTATCTGCAGGTAGTGGAGGTTTTTACCAATCTTTCAACAATACCATTTTGTGGGACAAGAGGTCTGTAGGTGAATTTGCGGATATGGGGCCTGGATCGAGTAAGAACTTGTCTTTCTCGCTTACGCCGCTAGTTTACTCCAAGATTACAAACAAAACTTCTCCGGAAATAGAAATTACCATAGTCTCAAAGGGTGAAAGGGTGCTTGAATCCGGATCCATTGAAAACGTGAGCTCGACCGAGAAAAGAAAAATCATACTGGCAACTGATTTGGAACTTTCTTCAAGGTCGGTGAGATCCCTAGGTTCAATCGAGAATACAGGACCGATTCCGCCTAAGGCTGGAGTACCTACGACATACACTATTATTTGGGCGGTTACCAATACTTTCAATCAGGCGAGCAACGTAGAGGCCAGGACTACCTTGCCTCCGTATGTCAGGTGGACAGGTCTTTTCAGCCCAACAAGCGAAGCTATTTCATACAATCAGACTACAAATCAAGTTGTTTGGAATGTCGGCACTGTGCTTCCTAGCACAGGAATCAGTGCTTCTCCTAAGCAGGTCTACTTCCAGCTCGAGCTTCTACCGAGCGTAAGCCAAATAGGGAATGCTCCCGGTCTCATGGGAGATGTGATGCTCACCGGCATTGACAAGGTCACCGGGGTAAAGATGGAATCCAGACAGCCCGGCGCAACAACCAATTTTAGTGGCGACCCGACCTACAAAATGGGCTTTGACAGGGTGGAAGAGTGATAATTTATTGAACTTGTACGCAACCGTTATAGGTGCTAGAAATAGATATATGACAGAAAAAGAAAACAAAATGGATAAGATCGTATCACTCTGCAAAAGGAGGGGTTTTGTTTTTCAGGGATCCGAGATCTACGGAGGACTTTCTGGTACTTGGGATTATGGTCACTACGGATCTATGCTATCCCACAACATAAAAGAACTTTGGTGGAATCATTTTGTGAATAGCCGAGATGATATGTTTGGTCTCTCTAGCGCGTCACTTATGCCAGAACCAGTATGGCAAGCAAGCGGACACCTTGAAGGGTTTACAGACCCCATGGTGGAATGCCGAAAATGCCATCACCGCTTCAAAGCTGACCAACTTGACCCGAAATTAAGAGAAGACAAAAAATGTCCAGACTGCGGCGGTACCCTTGGCGAAGAAAAAACCTTTAATTTGCTTATGGGTACAGAAATCGGAAGTGTAGAGGGTGGCAAAAATACAGCTTTTCTTCGTGGAGAGATTGCCCAGGGTATGTTCGTAAATTTCAAAAATTATTTAGACACTATGCAGCCAAAGTTGCCGTTTGGGATTGCTCAGATTGGTAGAGCCTATAGAAACGAAATTGCACCGCGAGATTTTTTATTTAGAGTTCGTGAGTTTGATTTGATGGAATTCGAATATTTTGTAAACCAGAGAGACTGGCAGGATAATTTTGAGATGTGGAGAAAAGAAATGTGGCGATGGATTGAAAGTGTGGGTATTGACAAGGACAAGGTCCATGAGCTTGAGGTGGCTCCGGAAGACAGGGCTCACTACTCTAAACGCACCATTGATTTTGAATTCGATTATCCTTTTGGCCGCAAGGAGCTATATGGCCTTGCGTATAGAACAGACTATGATCTAAAAAAACACATGGAATATTCAGGCTCAGATTTGCGTTACACCGATTCGAACACTGCGGAAAAATTTATTCCTCATGTGATCGAACCAACATTTGGACACGGCAGAACTCTGCTTGCCGTAATTTTGTCTGCATATTGTGAGGACGAAATGAACGGTGAAAAAAGAATTTATCTAAAATTCAAACCCAAATTGGCGCCTATTAAGGTAGCCGTTTTCCCACTTCTCAAGAATAAACCCCAGCTTATTCAAAAGGCGAGGGAAATATACAGCAAACTCAAGAAACACTTCATGGCTGAGTTTGACAACAACGGAAATATTGGCAAAAGGTATAGAAGGCAGGATGAAATTGGTACGCCGTTTTGCGTTACCGTTGATTTCGATACTTTAGAAAAGGGGCAGGGAGTGACCGTTCGAGACAGGGATAGCGGTGTCCAAGAAAGAGTGGAAGAGGAAGACCTCATCCCTTATCTTTCAGAGAAAATTAATTTATAATGGTGTTTAATATTACTCCAAGAACATATAAATGCCTCAAAAACCCGAAGAAAAGGTAATACAGATAAGCACCGGAACGATCCTTAAAATCGTCCTGATACTTTTGTCGTTTGCAGCTATATATTTTTTGCGAGATATCGTACTTGTAGTAGTGCTCGCGATCGTTATAGCATCGGCTATCGAGCCCGGGACTCAATGGTTTTTGAAACGCGGCGTGCCCAGGGCCTTATCGGTGCTTTTGATTTACTTTACGACGATTGTCATATTAACCGGCATATTTTATTTCCTATTCTTGCCACTCTTAAATCAATCGGTGTCGTTTTTATCCACTTTGCCGGGGTATTTGGGAGAACTGCAGGTGTGGAATCCTCTGCAAAATTCAAAACTGATTTCTTCCGGATCGGCTATTGAAGGATTCTCCAAAAATTTCTCTCTGGGCGAGATCGTTTCCAATATAAATGAGACCATATCCAGCCTGTCGAACGGTTTCTTCTCAACCGCGAGCACCATATTTGGAGGAGTTTTAAGCCTGCTTTTGGTGGTTGTTTTGTCTTTTTACCTTTCCGTTGAGTCTGACGGGGTCACGGATTTCCTTAGGATTGTATCGCCTATAAAGCACGAAAAATACATAATCGGGTTATGGAAGCGCTCGCAGCATAAAATAGGGCTCTGGATGCAGGGACAGATTATTCTCTGCTTTATTGTTGCCGTGCTGGTTTTTCTGGGACTGACTCTTCTAAGAGTGGAGAACGCGCTTTTGCTTGCGGTGCTCGCCGGCCTTCTTGAGATCATACCCCTGTTCGGTCCGATACTTGCGGCTATCCCTGCCGTGACCATCGCTCTCATCACCGACGGCATGACCTCTGCCCTCCTGGTGATTGGCCTTTATGTCATTATTCAGCAATTTGAGAACCAACTGATCTATCCTTTGGTGGTTAGAAAAATCGTCGGAGTTCCTCCACTTGTATCCATACTTGCTCTCATTATCGGAGGCAAGCTTGCCGGCTTCGTAGGCATCATTATTTCGGTACCGCTTGCTACTATGCTTTTGGAATTTCTAAGCGACATCGAAAAAGAAAAAATTGCTGCTGCTGAAAAGATGTCCAACTGATGAAAAATTTTTATCTGACAACCACCCTGCCTTACGTCAATGCTCCTCTGCATATGGGGCATGCTCTTGAGTTTGTCCGAGCCGACGCCATAGCAAGGTACAAAATGCTTTCCGGATACGACGTTTTTTTCAACACTGGCACCGATGAGCACGGTAAAAAAAATTACGACAGAGCGCTAGAGAGCAATCTTAGTCCTCAGGAATTTGTAGACCGTGGTTTTAATACATTCAAGGAACAGCTCAGGATGTTTGGGGTAACTCAAAAGGCGCATTTTGTGCGCACTACCCACAAGCATCATAAGCTGGCGGCTCAGGAATTCTGGAGGAGGGTAAAGGCGGGCGGATATATTTACATGAAGGATTATCAGGCCAAATACTGTGTAGGGTGCGAGAGCGAAAAAACCGACTCGGAACTTGATGAAAACGGCGAGTGCCCCCTGCATCCGGGTCGAAAGCTAGAAGTTATAAGCGAAGAGAATTATTTTTTCAAATTCTCCGCTTTTCAAGATAAGCTCCTTCGTCTATACAAAGAGAGGCCGGATTTTGTCGTTCCAGATTTCAGAATGAACGAAATAATAAATTTCGTGCAAAAAGGCCTGCAGGATTTTTCGGTTTCAAGGCTTAAATCAAAGATGCCGTGGGGTATAGAAGTGCCGGACGATCCGGATCATGTGATGTACGTATGGTTTGACGCCCTGACGAATTATATTTCAACTTTGGGCTGGCCAGATGATCTGGAGGTTTTTGAAAAATACTGGGTCAATGGAAATCCAACTCAGTACTGCGGCAAGGACAACACCCGCTTTCAGGCTGTGACCTGGCAAGCAATGCTTTTTGCGGCTGGAGTACCGAATTCACATCAGATAGTGGTAAACGGATTCATTACCGGTGAGGGTGGTGTCAGGATGTCCAAGACTTTAGGCAATGTGGTCGATCCACGCGACATAGTCGCCGAGTATGGGACAGATGCTTTGCGCTACTTTCTTCTTCGCGAAGTTTCTTCGTTCGAAGACGGACCCTTTACTGTCGAGAGATTTAAGGAGGCGTACAATGCAAACCTTGCAAACGGCCTGGGCAACCTCGCATCACGGGTTCTAGCTTTGTCGGAAAAATATTTAGACAAGTGTCCTGAAATTCCTGAAAAAAGCGACTTTGCCGAATATTTTGCTATATACGAAACTTTTGATATCAAAAAAGCCTGCGATTATGTGTGGAACAAGATTGGTGAGCTCGATTCCTACATACAGAAAGAAGAGCCGTTTAGAATCGTAAAGATGGATATCGAGAAGGGGAGAAAAATTATTTCTGAAATGGTATTGAGACTCTACAATATCGGAAGGATGCTAAACCCCTTGATGCCGGAGACGAGCTCAAGGCTCAAGCAGTTAATTCGTGATAACAAGAAACCGGAAAGCCCGCTTTTCCCAAGAAAAGATTGAAATGAAATACATAGATATACATTGCCATCTGGATCTCGAGGATTATGATAATGACCGTGAAGAAGTGATAGAGCGAATGAAAAGATTAGGGGTCGGGGCGATTACTATAGGCACCGATCTCATGAGCTCAAAAAAGGCATTGGAGATTGCCGAAAACAAAAAGGTTGTATGGGCTTGTGTCGGGATTCATCCAACCTCACCCCGACCCCTTTCCGAAGAAGAGGGCATGGTGGAGCTGGAATTTGAAAAGCTTGTCCAAAATCCAAAAGTCGTAGCTTTGGGTGAATGCGGACTGGATTTCTTTAGAGTCGATTCTGAAAATTTGGAAGAAGAAAGAAAGAGGCAAACAGAACTTTTCGAGAAACAAATACATCTTGCCATAAAGTACGGCAAAGCCCTGATGCTCCATTGTCGCTCGGGTTCAGAAGTGGATGCAGGCAAGGATGCCTATGATGAGGTATTGAGTATCCTGGCTTCATACAAAAGGGAATCAGGGGAGAGGCTTTTTGGCAACGCCCATTTTTTTGCTGGAAACTTAAGTCAGGCAAAAAGATTCCTTGATCTCGGCTTCACTATGTCTTTTACCGGCGTCAGCACTTTCACGCGGGATTACGATGAGGTCATAAAATACATTCCGCAAAACTCCATAATGACCGAGACCGACTCTCCATTTGTTGCTCCCGTGCCGCATAGGGGTAAGCGCAACGAACCCGCCTTTGTGATAGAGGTGCTAAAAAAACTTGCTGAAATCAGGGGAGAGATGGAAGAAAATCTAAGACTCTCAGTGCTTCAAAACGCTCAAAAGATTTTCGGCCTTTGGCAAAAAGGTGAAATTGCATAATAATTTATCCGTGGTATTATAGCCCAACCGAACCCGAGGCATATTATTATAGCCGCCTCTGCCCGTAACCCACGGAACCCGTTCGGTTTTTATCTTATGAATGAAGACAAAGTATTAGACGATCTGCAGGTCTATGAAGTCGGATACCACCTGCTACCGACAGTCTCTGAGGCTGAATTGCCAGTAGAGGTATCAAAAATCCAATCCTCAATCTCTGAGAGGAACGGAGCGATTATTTCAGAGGGCTTTCCTCAATTACGACAGCTTGCTTATGAAATAAAAAAGGCGGTTGATACCAAGTATCACAGCTACTCCAAAGCTTATTTCGGCTGGATCAAATTTGAAATTGATAGAAGCCAAATAGGGGAGATAGAAAACCTTCTTCAGGCAGACCAAAATGTTTTGAGATTTATCGTCGTAAAGACCGTAAGAGAAAACACTCTTTATGCACCCAAAGCGCCGGTCCACAGGAAGGATTATCAAAAGGAGGAGTTACCCAAGGAATCTGCCGAGAAACCCGAGATTTCTGAAGAGGAAATTGATAAAAGCATCGATGAGTTAGTAATTAGCTAAATATCATGTACATCAACAAAGCCATTATTTATGGAAATCTCACTCGGGATCCGGAGCTAAAGTCACTCCCGTCAGGGTCGCAGGTGTGCGAATTTTCCATAGCTACCAACAGAGTCTGGAAAGACAAGAACGGAACGCGGCAGGAATCAGTCGATTACCACAATGTGGTGGTTTTCGGAAGACAAGCGGAACTGGTTAAGCAGTATTTGCACAAAGGCAGCGGGGTTTTCGTAGAAGGCAGGATGCAGACCAGAAGCTGGGATGCCCAAGACGGAACAAAACGATATAGGACCGAAGTCATTGCCGATAGGATCCAGTTTGGTCCGAGGAGCGGCGTGGCATCGACCCAAGCACCGTCAGAAGAGCCGCAAAAAAAGGACGAAACTCCGGCTATCGAATATCCCGAAGAGGAGATAAACGCAGATGACATACCGTTCTAAATAGAATCTATTACTAAAATTTGTAAAGTTATATCTTATATGTCAAAACAAAATTGTTTTTTCAAGCAAAATGGAATCAAACACATAGATTACAAGGATGTTGAACTTCTGAAGAAGTTTCTTAACCCTCATGCTAGGATTCTCTCCAAAAAGAAAAGCGGGGTCTCTTCAGAATACCAGCGCAAGCTAGCCTTGGCAGTCAAGCGAGCTCGTTACATGGCCTTGCTGCCATATATTTCAAGGTAAGCTGGAATTTTAAGGTGAGGCTTATACTCTCTAAACCCTTTCGACGTACTCGCCGGTTTCGGTGTTGATGCGGATAGTGTCGTTTTCGTTTACAAAGAGGGGAGCATTAACCATGGCTCCGGTTTCAACTTTGACTACCTTATTTCCTCCTTGGGCAGTATTGCCTCGGGTGCTCGGCGGAGCTTCAACCACTTTTAGTTCCACTTTGATAGGCATTTTAACCCCGATTATCTTGCTCTCGCCTGAAGAGCTGGAAGGGTCATTGAAAACCATCGCTTTGGCAACGGTGTCTTTTTTCAGAAATCTTCCCCCGAAACCGACATGATCCTCATCGAGAGTAAATCTTTTTGAAGGATCTCCCTCCTCGTGGAACCAATACTCACCCTTGTTATGATAAATGAATCTGATGTCTTTCGACTCGATATCAGCTTCCTCGGCTTTTTCAGACTGGTGAAATGAATATTCAGTTACTCGTCCTGTGATCAAATTGCGCAACTTGGTGGCGTTTACAGGTTTTCTCTGCTGCTTGCGGAAAACATGCGAGGCGATAACCTCCCAAGGTTCATTTTGGAAAATAATAAACTTCCCGACTGTGATTTCGTTGTATTCAAGCATGTTTTAAGCCTATACAGATGTTTTGATTAGAGCCCGGATTATGTATCTGAGCAAAATAAAAACACCTGCAAGACTCGCATAATATATCACAATCTTTTTATTACTCAAATTTATTCGTCCGTTTCTTCAGATCCGCTCTCGCTAATTGGCGCTACGGAGCCTTTGTTCTCGTTTAGTTGGGCCCTGATTTTTTTTAGTATTTGCTCGGCAATTTTTTTGTTTTCCTTGTCTTTGAGAAACTGACGGGTAGCGTCATAGCCCCTGCCTAGCGGAGTTTCTTCGTATTTGTAGGAAGCACCCGATTTCTGTATTATGCCCATCTTTTCTCCGAGAGCTATTATCTCTCCTTCTTTTGATATGCCTTCGTTATACATGAGATCAAACTCGGTTTGCCTGAACGGAGCCGCTACTTTGTTCTTGACTACCTTGACACGCACTCTTCCGCCCATCACTTCCTCGCCCTTTTTTATCTGGGCAATCCTCCTGATATCCAGGCGGACACTAGTATAAAATTTAAGGGCCTTGCCACCTGGTGTAGTCTCTGGATTGCCAAACATCACTCCGATTTGCATTCTTATCTGGTTTAGGAAAATCACGATAGTCTTTGATTTTGCGGTAATCGCCGTAAGTTTCCGAAGAGCTTGACTCATAAGCCTTGCCTGCTTGCCGACATGGCTCTGTCCCATATCTCCCTCGATCTCATCTTTTGGAGTAAGTGCCGCAACCGAGTCAATGGCTATGACATCTATCTTGCTCGACCGAACTAGTGATTCCACTATCTCAAGGGCCTGCTCGCCGTTGTCGGGCTGAGAAATAAGAAGCTCGTCAATCTTAACACCTATCTTTTTTGCATATTCCGGATCAAGGGCGTGCTCTGCATCTATGAAGGCGCATACCCCGCCTTGTTTTTGGGCCTCCGCTATCACATGCAATGCAAGGGTTGTTTTTCCTGAAGATTCGGGCCCGAAAATTTCCACGATTCTGCCTCTTGGCATGCCGCCAACTCCTAGTGCTGCGTCAAGGCCGATTGAGCCGGTAGGCACGACTCCTACGTCAACTCTAGGCGCCTCACCTAAGGTCATGATAGCCTCGTCTCCGAATCTCGTCTTTATCTCCTTGATTGCGTCCTCGACCTTACTTTGGCCTCCTCTTTGTAAATGGTCTTTAGTCTTCTTATCTTTTTTTGCCATAAAAATTTTATTGCGGCTTATAATATACCTTAATAATTTCTTCCTCCTCTTGCTTGAACCGGTCTTTGGCTTCTATTTTAATTATATTGAAGCCGGAGTAAAGCAGTACCTTTTCGGTGAAATATCCGTCCTTATCAATAAAGATCGGCCTGTCATTTAGTTTTACTATTGTGGCATTTTTCACCCTCCCTTTGACCTCTATGATTTTTTCATCAACTGTTGAGTTGGGAGCAGGGGTCAATATTTGAAGTCCCGGACCGAAAATAAGGTTTCTGGAATTATATATCCCGTATACAATGAGTAGCAAAAGTCCTACGATTGAAAGGCTCTTGTTTATATTGAAGCTCGCTTCAAAATCAGTTCGTTTCATTTAGGGTTTCGTCATCATTGCCGAAATCTTGGGGAGAAAATCCGCCCTCAGGCCTCATTAGCACCTCACGCGGTTTAGCCCCTTCACCTGCGCTAATAACTCCCTTTTCCTCAAGTATGTCCATAAGCCTCGCTGCTCTAGCGTATCCTATGCGCAATTTACGCTGCAAAAAGGAAGTTGAAGCTTTCCCGGCACGCATGACCGTTTCCCTGGCTTCATCATAAAGTTCGTCTTCATCTTCTCTACCGTCAGATATTGATTCAAATATCGCGTTCTTGCTCTCGCTTGCCTCCAGAGTTATTTCTCCAGGCAGGCTCTCTTCGTAATTTTTGTAGAGGAATTCCGTTACTCTTTTAACTTCTGATTCAGAAATATATGCTGATTGCAAACGGATAGGTTTGGACATTTCTCCTGAAAGATAGAGCATGTCGCCGGCACCTAGAAGTTTCTCCGCACCAGCCATGTCTATGATGGTGCGCGAGTCGAATTGGGATGCTACCTGCATGGCGATGCGCGCGGGGATATTTGCTTTTATCAATCCGGTAATGACGTTTACCGACGGCCTTTGGGTTGAAAGTATAAGGTGGATTCCGACTGCGCGGCTCATTTGGGCCAAGCGTACCACTGCTGCTTCGAGCTCTCTTGGATACGTCTGCATAATGTCCGCCAACTCATCTATGATAATGACAATGTAGGGCATTGAATCCGGCAGAGCGGTTGCTTGGGGGTCTTTACTGCCTCGTACCTTTGTTACAGCGGGAGAAAAAATATTTTTATGATACGACTCTATGTCCCTTACCCTGCTTTTTTCCAAAATGTCGTAGCGCCTATCCATTTCCTTAGCGGCCCATTTCAAAGACATGATAGCTTTCTTGGCGTCAGTGATGACAGGCGTTAAAAGGTGAGGGATTTTGTTGTACAAGGTGAGTTCAACTCTTTTGGGATCAATCATGATGAATTTGAGGTTTTCCGGGGAGTTTCTGAAAAGGAGTGAATTGATAATAGTATGAATAGATACTGACTTGCCGCTTCCTGTGGCGCCAGCAATAAGCAAATGGGGCATTTTGGCAAGATTGGCAAAATGCGAAGTTCCAGATATGCCTTTACCAAGCGAAATCACCAATGGCTTATCTGAATTTTGGTACTCGTCTTTTGAAAGTAGGGATGCAAGCCCGACGGTTGTCTTTGTCATGTTTGGGATCTCGATGCCGACCAGAGACTTGCCGGGGATAGGAGCCTCAATCCTCACAGGATGAGCAGCCAAAGCAAGCTCAAGGTTGTTCTGAAGTCCAAGTATCTTTGATAGCTTGACCCCTTCGGCAGGCTTGAGGGCATACCTCGTGATAGAAGGTCCGATTGATATTTCGTCCATCTCTACTATGATGCCGAAGTTCTGAAGAGTTCTTTTGATGATATTTGCATTGGCTTTTATATCACCAACTTCCGGCTTGCCCCTGTCTCTCTCAAGCAACTGAATGGGGGGAGGGGACCAGTCCTTCATGAGAAAGCTTTCTGCTTTTATGCCAATTTCATCAGTATCCTTTGTTTGAACACTTCTTGTTTTTTGCACTGCCGGCTCTCCAAATTTATCCATTGCCGCCTTGCTCTGAAGCTCTGTCTTTTGTTCTTCGGCGCCAATTATTTTAATTTTGCTCTCCTTTTCCTCTTCGGTCATGCGAGGCTCCTCTTTTTCTCTTTTGCTCAATATTTTGCTGAATAAGGCTGATAGGTTAATGAACGCATCAAACATCATAAATATGCTTATAATTACAAGTGCGGTAAGTATTATGAATGTCGCGTAAACGTCAAAGAGTCTAACTAGAGGTTTTTCAAAAATTTTTCCGACAAACCCGCCGTTGCCCTCAAAAGAAAGGTCAAGGAGAGCAAGGGAGGCGGCAAGGAAAATTAACGCACCGACAAACTTGGCCTTATTGATAGAGTGCTTTATGGATAGCGCAAAAGAAATTGAAAGTATAAGGCACAGTATCGGCACTAAAAAATACCCGACACCGAAAAGCACGGAGAAAGCGGAGTGGACCTTATTTCCCACAAACCCCGCCTTTTCAAACGCGGCAAGTGAAAAAAAAGTGAATAACACGAAAAACACAACTGCAAAAACAGCACTTCTTGTCTCATCCTTAAGCATTTTTGTTTTCTGTGCAGGTTCTGCTTTATTCTTGCTACCTTTTTTCCTACCCATACATTCAAATAATAACACAAAGCATTACCTTTGTTTTTCCCTTAGGTGAATTAAGGTTTTGTATAATTATGCCGGGTATATTTGTTCTGGTGCTGGGTTGACTATTTATATAGGACATATATAGTATCTCACAAACAAAGACAATAAAAGACTAGAATATTAAGCTTGACATTTAGTGTCCAATAGATTATAATATATGGGACAATATTTAAAATAAAGGACAGATTATGTCTTATAACAATGAACAAAAAAGTGAAATTGACTTAGCGGGTGGGGGGGCTAACAGTCTAAGTTCTGATGATTTTTTTAGTGCCGTCTATAACAAATCATATAGATTATGCACTGCTGTCTACCTAGTTTCAAACCTTATTTGTGAGGGTGAGCAGTTAAGGACAAGAATTAAGGGGCTTGCTCTTGATCTTGTTTCTTTATCGGTAAGTCTGAAAGATTTGCAGTCTTTGAACGTCTTAAACACTATAGGGAACATTGAGAAAAAATCTCTTGAATTGATGTCACTTCTGGATATTGCGGCTAACTCCGGTCTGGTCTCTGATATGAATTCATCGATCATAAAATCTGAATTCAACTCCTTTCTTAAAGATATAACTTCTTATTCAGATAACTTCAAATATTTAAAGTCTGGGTATGTAAAATCAGTTTTTTCCAAGCCCCATAGCGTAGACAGGCGAGGCGACTCTTCGCTTACAGATATGAAATTACTTAACTCAAATAATAATGATAATGATTATGATGCTCATCAAAGTGAAGCCAACATTACCGGACACAAAAGCCATAAAAGAAAAGACGTGAGAAAGGATCTTATTCTGGATTTCGTTAAAAGACATAGTGGAGCGAGTATAAAAGACATCTTCCCGAACATTAAAGGTTGCAGTGAGAAAACGGTGCAAAGGGAGCTCATGGGCCTTATAAAAGCGGGCTTAATAAGGAAGGAGGGCGAAAGAAGGTGGAGTCGTTATTTTTAAAAAAAATAAATTAATAAAACATAAAAAAAAAAATGTAATCCGGGTAGGTTAGGTTTTGGACACACAGTCTTGTTTTTGTATGAATTAACCGTAAGGCGAGGTGTGCGATACTGTAAACCGCCTTATCCACAATTATCGTTTTACCTGCGTGTTTTAAGGCGGTAAAATTTGGTTTGTCGATCGTTGACAACGTAATATTGGATTAGATTTCCGAATCTCTTGTTTTGTCCCTTAAATTCAGTCTATCAGAATGACAACTTAAAGTTATCTCTAAGTGCCATTGTATTCTCGTCGATAATAGATGCAACGGCATTTTGTAGAAGTTTTGCTCGCCTCTGGAGAAGAGGAGAGCAGGACTATTTAGTAGCTTGAATTATTAGTTTAAACGGATTTTGTGAGCTTACTTAATAAAATAATGTAAGTGAAGCGAAATTTGTTTATCAATCGCTTTTATGTGTGCCAAAAATTTACAAGTAAAAGGTGTACATAATATATAGCGAATTAGTAAATTTATGAATTTAAAATCAAAAACAGTAAAATTGTTTGCGGGTGCAGTGGGCGTTGCAATGGCTCTAAGCGTTGCGGCTATTCCAGCCGGAGCTCAGACTACAGCTGAACTCACAGCACAGATCAACAGCTTGCTCGCTATGATCGCTCAGCTTCAAGCACAACTTGCAGCACAGGGTGGTTCAACAGGCGGAGTAAGCATGACCTTTACCAAAGATCTGACCCTAGGCTCAACAGGAGCAGAGGTATCAGCTCTCCAACAGTGGCTTGTTTCCAAGGGATACTTGGTAATGCCAACAGGAGTTGCTTACGGTTACTTCGGCACCTTGACCCAGTCAGCACTTGCTAAGTATCAGGCAGAAGCAGGTATTTCTCCTGCAGCCGGATACTTCGGTCCTATCACTCGCGCTCGTCTGAACGCGATGGCGACTGCTCCTGGTACTGGTACTGGCACTGGTACAGGCACAGGAACGGGAACTGGTACAGGCACAGGAACTGGCATCACCACTCCTGGAGCCGAGGGTACTCTTATAGTTACCACCAACAATGCAGGCTTGGTTTCTACCGTATATGAAGGGGATGATATGGCTCCTATCTACGGTTTTAACGTTGAGGCCAAAAACTCTGACATTGCGATCCAGAGAGTCAAAGTAAACCTAGGTACTGACAGCAAAATCTACACCAAAGGTTACAGCAAATTGTATGTGACCGAGGGCGGCAACGTCCTTGCTTCAATGGATCTCAACTCTTCGACAGTGGTCAAAGAGAGCAGCACCTACTACATAACAATCACAGGTTTCAACCTGATTGTTCCTAAGGGTACCAAGAAACAGATCGTTTTGAAGGCAGACGTCATGCCGTCAATCGAATATACTGACAGAACGACTTTGACATCGATCAGCATCACAATTCCTGCTAACGGCGTTCGAGGTGTCGACGGAGCTGGTATCGACCAATACGGTCCTACTGCGGCTTTGACCGGCAGAACCACAACATTCAGCGCAGAGCTGGCTGAAACCGCTACCTTGAACATGTCTCTCAATCCGTCTTCTCCTAAGAAAAATGTAGTATTTGCTACAGCCGGAGCAAGCGAGAATGAGCTAGACAAGATGACCCTTATGGTCTTCGATCTCAAGGCAGAAAAGGATGATGTCAAAATTACAGACATGGACATCGCAGTCACAAAGACTGGTGGAGGAGGTGCCAATGCATCCACTACTGTATACCTCTTTGAAGGTTCAACAGAACTGGATAACGCAAGCCTGGTCAACTCTGGAGCTAACGGCAGCACGTTCACATTCAGTGACCTAGATTACGTAGTTCCAAAGGGAACAACAAAGACCTTGACCGTCAAAGCTGACATAAGAAGCGCTGACGGCACTGTAGCCAACTTTGCGGCTTCAGCCTCAACTACGGGTACAAATGCTGTTGTTTCTGAGAACACTCAGGGTGACTCTGTCACTGAGAGCGGTTCGGCAACTGGCTATACGCTAGGTGTCCAGAACCAGGGTCTCGAAGTTACTCTTGTATCTAAGAGCATAACTACGAGTGGTGTTCCACAGACAAGTGGCGCTAACAACCCAAGCACCTCTACCATCACAGGTAACTTTAACTTCAAAGTTAAGGCCATTGGTGCGGCTCAGATGCTTGGTCTTACTCAGGCAACTTCAAGCCCATTCGTATCAAGCACAACAAGCTTCGATATCTACAGAAACGGCTCTGTTGTAACAGATGTTGGCAGCAATGCGACATCAACTTCATTCACAGTTGATTCGATCTGCACCATCTCTTCTTACACCAACAGCTGTCTGTTGTCTGAAGGAACGGAGATTACAATCCCAGTATCCTTCCAGCTACAGGGTAGAACATCGACAGCTACTGCGCTTACTTCCGGTCTCTACTCATTCGGTATCAACGCTCTCTATGCAAGTGGAAACACTATCAACTTCATGGACGGCGAGAACGATTGGAGGACAGCTGACGTAAGCTTCCCGTAAACCAAAGGAATTAAGAGCACTTATGATTCTCTCTGGATCCAAACTTCGCTTAAGCTTCGCTTGGCAAGTCGTCTAGCGAGAATGCTCACAAAACCACCCCTCACGGGGTGGTTTTGTTATATCTATTTCTTTCTCTACCAATCCCAAAAAATACAAGGTCAAGCCTTGTACATATTAAAGTCATTCCGTCTTTTTAATACAGCAGTCCACAATTCAAGGCTTAGCCTTGTACTTTTCTGCTATCATATATTTATGAGGAATATAAATTTTGCTGAAGGTGAGTATTTTCATATATACAATCGTGGATCTGATAAAAGGGATGTATTTACCAACCATTATGATTATTTAAGGTTTATCGAGTCTTTATATCTCTTTAATTCAGTCGAAAGGATTGTATTTAGGCTTGTGCCGAAAAAACAACGATTTAGTATTGAACGAGGAGAGACATTGGTTGATATTGGTGCATACTGCCTCATGCCAAATCATTTTCACCTTTTGATAAGAGCTAAAAGTGATAATGGGACTAGCGTTTTTATGCAAAAGCTTCAAACAGCTTACACGATGTATTTCAACAAAAAATACGAAAGGAACGGAGTCCTTTTCCAGGGTCCATTCAAAGCCGAACATGCTGATAGAGACGAATATTTAAAGTACTTGTTTTCTTATATTCATCTAAACCCAGTGAAGCTAATCGATCTATTGTGGAAAGAAAATGGAATAACAGGCTTTCAAGGAACAAAGTTATTTCTTAATTCATACAGGTATTCTAGTTATCTTGATTACTCAATGGGGAATAGAATTGAATCTGCTGTTTTGAACCGATCAGTATTCCCAGAATACCTCGATAAATTCAAAGAATTTGATAGCCAGGTGAATTTCTGGCTCCAATTTAAAGATAAAATTGAAAATTATAGGAGTTAATACAAGGCTTGACCTTGTACATGAGTTGAGTTATCCACAGGGAGGAATAAAATGTTTGGACATGGATTTTGTGGTTGGTAAGATTAAAGCATAAACAGGCAGATGATAAAAAGAGTTTTCCTGACATCGTCCGTAGCGATTGCTTCAATCTTAAATTTCCCTTTCTTTGTCTCGGCCGAGACTCCGATAACTTCCTCTAATTCATACATTGCTGCCGACACTGTCTGGAACGAAGCGGACAGTCCATATGTTATTTATGATAGTGTTTACGTTACCAATTCTGCGATTTTGACGATTGAGCCAGGAACAGTGGTGAAATTTACCTCCGACAGAGGACTAAAAGCTGATGGCGGCCATCTTGTGATAAGCGGGACTGAGGGAAAGCCCGTTTACTTCACCTCGATAAAGGACGACTCTGCTCTCGGCGACACAAACGGGGACAGCAGCACAACGACACCGCACGAAGATGATTGGGGCGGGATCGATATCACGAGGTCTTCAAGCACAGTGATAAGTCATATGAATCTCGGGTATTCAAACTGGGGGATATTTATGTGGAATGCTTCTGTAGAGATTTCAAAGGCACCCACACCCCTGAATTTAAAAATATTTTGTTGAGGAATTTTTCTT